>CANQOX010000006.1 GCA_947625595.1 uncultured Clostridia bacterium | reverse complement strand
AATAATGTTTTACGAGGGCAAAATTTTCACAAAAATTTGCGGAATAAAACTTGTTAAATTCCACGGAGTATAGTATAATACCATTATGCGGAATAAAATACTGCTCCTGACGGCCGTCGTCCTCGCGCTTTCGCTCGGGGTCGGGATCGCGCTCCCGTTGCTTCTGACCCACTACCAAGTGGCAGTGGAGACCAACGGGACGGTGGGAGCCGCCTATGTGACCGTCCTCGGTCTGCTCTTCATCATCTTCATCGTGGAGATCGTCTCGGCCTTCAAGATCGAAGATTCTACCTTCCACACGGTCTTCCTCGCGGGGAGCGTCTTTGTGCAGTTTTTATTTTCGGCAGACATGCAGCTCTATCTCGGGAGCGTCGGCCTGACGATGCCCGACATCGCCCTCGGCATCTCGGGGGAGATCTCCTTCGTCCTCTGCGAGACGGCCTGCCTTTGGTACATTCTCTATCTCTACCGCATTCGCTGGAACAGGGGCGTCTATGCGGCCATTGCCATTCCCGTCATTTTGCTCGTGCTCGCCGACTCTCTGCTCTCCATCTGGGGGTGGGGTCATTGGGTGCACTTCATCATCGCGGCGATCTATACGGCAATGCTCTTCGCCGCGCTCGTGCAGGCGGCAAAAAAGAGCGACATCGGCTTCACCACCTATTTTGTCGTCGCCGTCTTCTGCCTGATCGCGGGGGCGCAGAGCGTGAACGCCCTCTGTTACAGTGACGTCGCCGCCGCCTATCCCGGGATCACCCTCGCCTATGCCGCCCTCTCCGTCTGCATGTTCATCTCCGTCTATCTCGCCTTCTCTCTGCACGCAAATCTCATGGCTGTACAGTCGGAGGAGTACAAATTGCAGGCGCGGAGTTTCAAACTGCGGGCCTTCACGGGGCAGATCAAGCCCCACTTTATCTTCAACGCCCTCGAGGCCATCAAATCCTTCTATCACCGCGACATCGCGTCGGGGGACACGGCCGTTTCTCTCCTCTCCGATCTGCTCAATGACAGCATCAAGGCCTTCGATCACGACCTCGTCCCCTTCGAGAAGGAGCTCGACACGATCTACAGCTACACCGAATTTGAAAACATGAAGCGGCAGAAGAAGGCAGAGGTCATCTTCAACACCGAATTCACCGACTTCTCCGTCCCGCCCTTTTCGGTGGAACCCTTCGTCGAGAACGCCATGCGGTACAGCGGCGTCGAGGACAGGGAGGACGGAAGGATCGTCATCTCGAGTTTCAAATGGGGGGGGACGATCGTCATTGAGATCTCCGACAACGGAAGGGGCTTCGATCCCGCGGCGGTCAAGGAGACTTCTCACGGCATCAGGAACGCGAGCGAGCGGTTCCAGATCGCCTTTTCCACGAAACCGCGCATCGAGAGCGTCCTCGGAGAGGGGACGCGCATCACGATAGAGATCCCCGCAGGGAAGGAGGACCCCGCATGAAGATCGTTGTCATCGACGATGAAATGTACGCTCTGCAGTCTTTTCTCAATGAAGTCATCGACTGCGACGTCGAATGCAGATTTTTTAAGGACGACGAGAGGGCCGTCCTCGACTACCTCGCGAAGAATACCGTGGACGCCGTCTTTTCGGACGTGAGCATGCCGAAGATCGACGGGCTGGAGCTCGCTGAGAAGATCGTTGCGCTCGGGAAAAATATTCCCCTCGTCTTCATCACGGGGACCAACCTCACCGCGGAGGGCCTGACAGAGTCCGTGCGGGAGCACACGCTCGGATTTCTCTACAAGCCCTACAACGCCAATAAACTTCGTGCCTATCTCAACCTCATCAACAAAAGAACGCCCCTTCTGCAAGTGAGGACGTTCGAGGGATTCGACTGTTTTACGGACGGCAGGATCGTTACGTTCTCCTCCGCCAAGTCCAAGGAACTCTTTGCCCTCCTCATCGCCTACAACGGAAACAGCCTGACCATGTCCGACGCCATCGCCCACCTCTGGGGGGACAACGACGTCGAGAAGGCCAAAATTCTGTACCGCAACGCCGTCTTTCGCCTCCGAAAGACCCTCTCGGAGGTCGGCGTCAACTGCGTCAGCTTCGGCAGGGCCGTCCTGACCCTCGACAAGGCCAACGTCACCTGCGACTTCTGGGACTTCCTCAAGACGGGAAAGGGCAACTATCACGGCGAATTCATGCGCGGCTACGACTGGAGCATCGAATACCTGCCCGAGCTCGACAGGATCGCGGGCCTCAGGGATTGACTGTCCCGCCGAGAAGGTCGTCCATGCCGTACAGGCCGTTCGGCTTCCCGATCAGCCACTCCGCGGCACGGAGCGCGCCCGCGGCGAAAACTTTCCTGCTCCCCGCGGCGTGGGTGAGGGTGATGACCTCGTCTTCGCCCGCAAACATCACCTCATGCTCGCCGACGATCGTCCCGCCCCGCACAGAGTGGACGCCGATCTCGTTATCTCGCCGCTCGCCCTGCTCCGCCCTGCCGCAGACCATTTCGCGCCCTTCGCAAAGGCCCTCCTCCGCGCTCTTGAAGAGCATGAGGGCCGTGCCCGAGGGGGCGTCTTTTTTTTGTCTGTGATGCCGCTCGACGATCTCCGCGTCGAATGTTCCGCCGAGAAGGCGGGCGGCCTCCTTGACGAGGCGGCAGAGAACATTGACGCCGAGGGAGAGATTCTTCGCCCTGAAGACGGGGAGCGCGGCCCCGAACTTTTCGGCAAGCGCCTCCTCTTCCGCCGAAAACCCCGTCGCCGCGAGGACGATGGGGAGACGTCTGTCCCTGCAAAAGGTGAGCCGCTCCGCAAGGAGAGCGGGGGAGGAAAAATCGATGACAACGTCGGCCCCTTCGCCGATCTCCTCGGCCCGCGCAACGACGGGGAAGGGCATGGGGGAGGGCGAAAGGTCCACCCCGCACACGACGGTGTGTCCCCGCTCTGCGGCCGTTTCGGCGGTCATTTTCCCCATTTTGCCGCAACAGCCCCACACAATCAGCCGCATCGCCCGATCTCCGCTTCGAAGGTGAGGAGGGCGGCCTTCATGAGGTCAAGGTGGGGAGGCTCAAGCTCCGTGAGCGGGGCGCGGGGAAGGCCGACGTCATAGCCGAGAAGGGCGAGGGCGGCCTTGACGGGAATGGGGTTGACCTCCGAAAAGCAGGCCCCGATGAGGGGCAGAAGGACGTCGTTGAGCCTGTTTGCGGCCGCGAGGTCCCCCTGAAAGACAAGGCCCGTGAGCCGTTTGACCTGCGCGGGAAAGAGGTTGGAGACCACCGAGATGACGGCCGTCCCGCCCGCGGCCAAAATGGGCAGAGCGAGCGCGTCCTCGCCCGCATAGAGGTCGCATTTGCCGCGAATGCGCCGCGCCGTCTCCATGACCTGCGCCATGTTCCCGCTCGCCTCCTTGATGCCCGCCATGTTGGGGATCTCCGCAAGCTCGGCCATCGTCGCGGGGAGGAGGTTGACCCCCGTCCGCGCGGGGACGTTGTAGGCGATGACGGGGAGGGAAACGGCCGCGCAGAGCTTCCGATAGTAGGCGATCAGTCCCCGCTGGGTGCATTTATTGTAATAGGGCGTGACGGCAAGGATGCCGTCCGCCCCAAGGTCTGCCGCAAGCCGCGTCATCTTCACGGCGGCGGAGGTATCGTTGCCGCCCGTGCCGACAATGAGCTTCATCTTCCCGCAGTGCGCCCGCGCAAAGCGGATGACCGCTTCCTTTTCCTCCGCGGCCATGGTGGAGGGTTCGCCCGTCGTGCCGAGGACGGCGACGGCGTCCGCGCCCTCCCGCTCCTGACGGGAGAGAAGGGCGTCAAGCGTTGCAAAATTTACGCCATCCTCTGTAAACGGTGTCACAAGGGCGGTCACAACGCCCCTCAAAAATCCTGTCATTGCACTCCTCGCCTTCCCATTCTATTTCTATGCGGGAGGGGGGAGGGAAAGTGTCACCCGAAATATCCCTTTGCCGCGAGGAGTTCGGCGAGAAGGACGGCGCCGCCCGCCGCCCCGCGGAGGGTGTTGTGCGAGAGGCCGATGAATTTCCAGCCGAAGGGGTCTTTGCGGAGCCGTCCCGCCGCGATCCCCATGCCCCCCTCGAGCATGCGGTCAAGTTTGGGCTGGGGACGGTCGTCCTCGGCGAGGTAAGTGATGAACTTTTCGGGCGCGGAGGGGAGGCCCAAACGTTGCGGCTCGCCCGCAAAATTTTCCCACGCCGACAGGATCTCCTCCCGCGAGGGTTCGCGCTCGAAGGAGGCAAAGACGGCCGCCGTGTGCCCGTCCGAGACGGGGACCCTGACGCACTGCGCCGTGATGACGGGGGAGGAGGCAAGCTCAATTTTGCCCCCCGAAACTTTGCCCCAGATCTTGAGGGGCTCCCTCTCGCTCTTCTCCTCCTCGCCCGCGATGTAGGGTATGACGTTGTCCGAGATCTCTGGCATTGCAAGGAAGGTCTTTCCCGCGCCCGAGATCGCCTGATAGGTGCAGACGGCGGCCGACTTCAGCCCGTACTGCCGCAGGGGGTGAAGGAGGGGGACGTAGGATTGAAGGGAGCAGTTGCTCTTGACGGCGACAAAGCCCCGCTTGCAGCCCAGCCGCTTCCTCTGGAAGGGAATGACGGACAGATGCTCGGGGTTGATCTCGGGAATGACCATGGGGACGTCGGGGACAAAGCGGTGGGCGGAGTTATTGGAGACAACGGGGATCTCGGCCCTCGCATAGGCCTCCTCGAGGGCGCGGACGTCCTCCTTCCCCATGTTGACGGCGCAGAAGACGAAGTCCACCATGCTCTTGAGCGGGCGGGGATCTGCGGCGTCGAGCACGACCATGTCCTTCGCATATGCGGGAACGGGGACGTCGAAGGCCCACTTTCCCTCCACGGCCTCCCCGTAAGGTTTGCCCGCGGAACGGGGGCTTGCAAGGAGGGCAGTGGGGACGAACCAAGGGTGACGCTCGAGGAGCCTCACAAATCTCTGTCCGACCATTCCCGTCGCTCCGACGATCCCGACGCGATACGTTTTCATTTCCTGTCTCCGAAAATTTTTTCTTTGATTGTATCATATGCGCGCGCAAAAAGCAAGGAAAACGCGTCCGTTCGGGCGGGGAGGGGGGACGGCGAAGGGCTTTTTATGAAAAAATCAACTTTTTGCAAGAATTCATCGCATTTCCATTGAAAAATTTTCCAAGTTGCGGTATAATGATTGTTACGGCGGACTTCCGCCGCACACGTTAAGGCAAAATTGGAGCTGAAATTATGGCAGATACAGAGAAAAAAGGGCTCGTCGCCCGTTGGCTGATCGGGAAGGAGCGCAGTGAGGACTACGCGCGGTCCACTCTCCCCACGAGCCGTTGGGCGCTCTTCTGGGACATTCTGAAGGGCAGGTTCGGGCGGCTCATGCTCGTCAACCTTCTCATCCTTCTCACCTTCCTTCCCCTCATCGGGCTCATCGTATGGCGGTATCTTCAGGTAGGCGTCTCGGGCATGGGCGGCGCATTCGGCGCGGGCCTCGGTCCGTCCTTCCCCTACATTCCCGACATTGTCGGCAACGCCGAGGCCATGATGTTGCAGAGCGATCTCGTCTATTTCTCGCTGTTTATCCCCGCGGGCATCATCGCCTCGCTCGGCATCTCGGGCGGGTTCTATATCATCCGCAATCTCATCTGGACGGAGGGCATCTTTGTCGCAAATGACTTCCTCCGCGGCATCAAGCGCAACTTCTGGAACGTGTTCGAGGCCGTCCTCATCTTCACCGTCGTGCTCTTCGTCGCGCGGACGATGGGCAACCTCGCCGATTTCTATGTCGCCACGGGGGCGGCGGGCGCGGGCTGGATGGTCGCGTCCAAGGTCGTCGGGTACATCATCGTCGCCTTCATGCTCCTCGTCTGCCTGTGGATGATCTCCCTCGGCATCAGCTACAATCAGGGCCCTTGGGCGCTCTTCCGCAACGCCGTCGTCATGGCGATCGGAACTTTCCCGCAGACGGTCTTTTTCGCCGCGCTGGCCCTTTGGCCCTTCTTCCTCGCCATCTTTGGCGGGCTCAACTTCTTCGGGATCATCGGCATTCTGCTGCTTCTTCTCATCGCCTTCTCCTATGCGGGCCTCGTCTGGCTCGATTACAGCCAGTGGGCGTTCGATAAGTATGTCAACCCGACCTATGGCATCGCCACGGGCAGGGGCCTCTACAACAAAGAGACGGGCTCCATGAATACGGGCTCGACCATGTCGGAGGCGCAGAGCGAGGCCATGCGTGAATACAGGAGGCAGATGGTCCTCAACGGAAGGAGCAAGCTCATCTCCAGCCCCGTGAAGCCCATCGACGAGGGCGTCGATCCCTATCAGCTCCCCGATTCCTTCTCCCGCGAGGACCTTCAGAAGCTCCGCGAGAGCAGGGCGGCGATGGAGGAGGATGCGCAGGCCTACGTCGAGGAACACAAGAACGACGAGGAGTACGTCGCCTATAACAGGGAGTTTGACGCGCTCGAGGCCGCCTTGAGCGAAGAGGAGAACGGCACGGACGGCAAGAAGAAAAAGAAGAAAAAGGAAAAGATCCGCCGTCCCAAGATGTTGCCGCCCAAGAAATAGGATGACGCAGGCTTACGACTATCTTGCCGAATGGTTTGAATTTTTGAACGACGACTGCGACTATCCCACTTGGTCGCAGTATTTTATTGACGGGCTTCGGAGGAGGGGCGCGGGGCCGAAGGGGTTTGAACTCGGCTGCGGCAGCGGGGCCTTTTGCCGTGCGCTGGCGCGGGCGGGCTTTCAGATGACGGGGGGAGACATCTCCCGTCCCATGCTCACAAAGGCCGTCCGTCTCGCGCAGGAGGAGGGGCTCGCGATCCCCTTTGTCCTCGCCGACGCGCGCTGTCTCAAGACGCCCGAGCGGTACGATTTCATCCTTTCGGCCAACGACTGTATCAACTATCTCCCGCAGGAGCGCCTTCCCTCGGCCTTCCGCCGCATCGCCGCCTGCCTGAAACGGGAGGGGATCTTTTGGTTCGACATCAGTTCCGAATACAAACTGACCCAAAAAGTTGCAAATAATATGTTCGGGGACGACAGGGACGACGTCACTTACCTCGAATTCAACAGGAGGGAAGAGGACCGCGTCGAGACCGACGTCACCCTCTTCGTGCGGGAGGGCGAACTCTTCCGCCGCTACGACGAGACGCATGTCCGCTTTCTCCACACGGAGAAGGACGTCCTCGCGGCCCTGCACTCTGCGGGGTTTGATGCGGAGGTGGAGGGGCACCTCGGCGGGACGGCCCTTCAGAGCGATAGATTGAATTTTATATGCAGAAAAGTATCATCTTAAAGACATTGGTCCACGGCGGGGACGTCTCCCTTGCCGTCATCGACAGCACCGCGGCCGTACAGGAGGCCATGCGGCGGCACAAGTTCTCTGCCGTCGCGGCGGCGGCGTTCGGACGGACCTTCACCGCCTGCGCGTACCTCTGCAGTTGGCTGAAAGGGGAAAATTCCTCCCTCGCGGTCACCGTGAACGGCGGCGGCCCCGGGGGAAAGATTTGCGTCGCGGGCGACAGCGAACTGCGCATGCGGGGCTTTGTTGAGAACCCGCAGTTCAGTCTCCCTCCCCGCGCGGACGGGAAACTCGACGTGGGCGGCTTCACGGGCAAGGACGGTACCCTCACCGTGGTCTCCGACGACGGCACGGGCGTTCCCTTCACGGGGACAAGCCGTCTCGTCTCGGGCGAGATCGCGGAGGACTTCTCCGCCTATTTCCTGACGAGCGAACAGCGGCCGACGGCCGTTGCGCTCGGCGTGAAGGTCAAAGATAAGATCCTCGGCGCGGGCGGCGTCTTTCTCCAGCCCCTCCCCGGGGCGGGCGAGGAGGCCGTCTCCTACTGCGAAGAGGAGATCGCAAAGTTCGGCGGGCTCTCCTCCCTCATTGAGGAGAGGGGGGCGGAGGGCGTTCTCAAAATGTTCACGGACGGACCCTTTGACAGGAGAGAATTTTCCTTCCGCTGTCACTGTTCGCGGAAGCGGGCGGCGGGCGCCGTGCTCTCCCTCGGCAGGGAGGACGCCTTTGCCCTCATCGGGGAGGAGGGAAGGATCGCCGTGCACTGCCACTATTGCAATACGGAATACGTCTTTGAGAAGGAGGACGTCGTGCGCCTTTTCGGGGAGGAAGCATGAGGGACAGACCCAAAACTTGGAATATCAGCGAAGAGTTCCTGATCGACACCGCCGAGAAGCGGGCGGACGCGGGGGACTATTTCGGCGCGCTCGCCGCGCTCAAGCGCAGGGCCGAGCTCTATCCGCCGAGTGCGGACGCTTGGGCGGTCTATGCCGACGTCTATGAGGGGCTGGAGATCTGGCCGCTCGCCGCGGACGCGTGGTTCCGCTTCCTCGATGTCTGCAACGAAGCCGACTTTCCCGAGGGCTACGAGGGCCTCGCGGTCGTGTTTATGAACATGGGCAACGAGTTCCAGTCGGCCTTCTACTACTCCCACGCCTACCCCGAGGAGGCAGAGGAGGACGGGGACGCCTTTGCCGATTTTATCGAAAATTTTGAGGAGGAGGGGGAAGCCCCTAAACTCCGCCTCGTGGGCGGGGACGATCCCGAAGCCCTCAAGGAGGGCCTTGACCTCATGCGGGAGGGGGAGTTGGACGACGCGCGGAAGCGCCTTCTCCTCGTCGAGGAGGACAGCCCCGACTATCCCTCGGCGGCGGGCCTTGCCGCCATGTGCCTCCTCATGGAGGGGGAGGAAAAGCAGGCGGAGAAGGAGTGCGAGGCCCTGCTTGAGAAATATCCCGAGAATGTGCAGGCCCTCACCACCTACGTCGCCGTCCTCGGCGCGCGGGGGGAGAAAAAGCGGGCCAAGGAGGCCGCCAGGCGTCTCGCCTCCGTCCCCGCCGACGGGACGGACGACCTGTACCGCATCGCGACGGCTCTCTGCGAGACGGGATTGGACGAGGAGGCCTTCAAAGTGCTTTCCGAGCTGAAAAAGCGGCTCCCCTACGACGACACCGTGCTCTTCTTCTACGCCGTCGCAGCCTATCATTTGGGCGATCTCGACGGGGCCGTCTCCGCGCTGGAGACGCTGACCGCGCTCTGCCCCGCCAAGGCGGTCGCGGAGTACTACCTTGAGCGCCTTCGCCTTATCCGCGACGGGGAGGAGAAGGACCTCGACATGACCTATTTCTACCGCATGCCGCAGGCCGAATACAGGAAGATCGCGGGATTTTTGCTCGCCGCATGCAAGGCGGACGAGGAGGAACTTCCGAGCGTCGCCGCCTCGCCCGACCTCGACCGCTGTCTCCGCATCGCCTTCGACGAACTGGAAGGCAGGGACGAGAAATTGCAGCTCCTCGCCGTCAAAGTCGCCTCCCGCCTGCGCTGTGACGACTTCCTGCGGGAACAGCTCCTTGACTACATGGGAAGCGATCTCGTGAAGTTCGCCATTCTGCACGAGGTCGCCGTCCGCAATGAGAACAATTCCTTCGGCACCGTCTTTATCAACCTGTACAGGGAATTTTTCACGCACACCATCAACATCGGGGACCGCAAGGCGGACGCCTTCCTCGACGCCTTCGCCGACGTGTATTCCAAATACGGCCTTCTCGGCGACGACAACGAGGGCAAGCTCTGCGGGGCGGCGGAGGACATCTACGCGGCCCTCGAGGCGGCGGGCGCATGGAGATATATGGACGAGCGCGCGGCTTTAGCCTCTGCCATTTACCGCGAAGCGCGCCTGCGGGGGGGAGCGCAGACGCTCAAGGAGATCTGCGAGATGTTCGACGCCAACCGCTACGTCGCGCAGGAAATTTTAGACTTTCTGATGTGAGGGACGTATGAAAAAGCTGATCGATTTCGACGCCATGTTCGATGAAAAACTCTCCGAATACATGCAACAGAATGCGGGGAAGTACTCCGAAAAGCAGTGGGAGAGCGTCATTCCCAAGCTCTATCGGCAGTTCGGCGACATTCTGATCCCGTCCGTCGGGGCCACGCCGAAGGGGTACTTTGCCGCGATGACGGACGAGGAACTTGTCAAGACCCTTCGCCGCCATGTGGAGGAGGGGGTCCCCGTGCCTGACTTTCTCTGTCAGGAACTCGAGAAGAGGGACTGTCCCAAGGCCATTGTGCCCCTCCTCGATGCGGAAGATGAGGAACTTCTGCTCCTTGCGGTCAACCTCGCGGGGCCGAACGAGAGGGCGTTTGACGCCTATTTCAGGATCTTAAAGACGAGCGAGGACACCGAGCTCAAGGACGCCGTCGCCGAACAGCTCAAGGCGGAGGCGGACAAGGCCAAGGACCGCGCCCTCGCCATGTACGAAGAGGGGACCGAGCCCGACTTGATGCTCGAGATCCTCTCCCGCACCAAGGAGAGGGATGACAGGGTGTTCGGGCTTCTCCTCGACGCCTTCAGGACGAGCGGCGAGATCCCCATGCACGCGAGTTACCTTGCCGCCTACGGCGACGTGCGCGCGCTCCCCGTGCTCCTCGACGTCATCGCGCGGGACGACATCAATTATCTCGAATATCAGGAACTGAAATACGCCGTCGAGGCCCTCGGCGGGGAATACACCGACGACCGCGACTGGTCCGCCGATCCCTACTACCGCGAGATCCACGGCGTGGATTGACACCCCTTCCGTCTCGCTCCGCTCGACACCCACCCCTCAAGGGGTGGGCAAGGTCTCGGCTCCCCCTTGAGGGGGAGCTGTCGCCAAAGGCGACTGAAGGGGTGTCATTCCGATGAGGGGATCCTTCGGCTCCGTTGGAGCCTCAGGATGAGCGCGTTTCGCGCACAATTTTCAATTCAGAATTCATATTCCCGCATTCTCCGCCATATCATATCCATGAACGGCGGAGGTGCTTTTTTATGGAAACATTCAACGTATACGAGGACATCGCGACCCGCACGGGCGGAGAAATTTTCGTCGGCGTGATCGGCCCCGTCAGAACGGGCAAATCGACCTTTATCAAGAAGTTCATGGAGGCCTTGGTGCTTCCGAATGTCCCTGCGGCCAAGAAGAGCCGCTACACGGACGAACTGCCGCAGTCGGCCGCGGGCAAGACGGTCATGACGACGGAGCCGAAATTTGTTCCCGAGGAGGGGGCGGAGATCAAGGTGAAGGACGCGGCCGCGAAGGTCCGCCTCATCGACTGCGTCGGCTTTCCCGTGGAGGGGGCGAGCGGCTTTGAGGAGGAGGGCGCGCCCCGCCTCGTCAAGACCCCTTGGAACGAAGAACCCGTGCCCTTCGAGCAGGCGGCCGAAGAGGGGACGGAGCGGGTCATCAGGGAGCACTCCACCATCGGCATTCTCGTCACGACGGACGGTTCCGTCACGGGCATTCCCCGCGCGGGCTACGAGGCGGCCGAAGAGAGGGCGGCGGATGAACTCAAGGCCATCGGCAAACCCTATGTCATCCTTCTGAACTGCCTTGATCCGACCTCGCAGGAGGAGCTTCGGGCGGCGCTGGAGGAGAAATATTGCGCCCCCGTCCTCGCAGTCAATGCGGAAAAGATGACCGCGGAGGACATTTCAGGCGTCCTCGAGCGCATTCTCTATGAATTCCCCGTGCTCTCCGTCGACATCGACATTCCCGACTGGATGCGCGTGCTCGACCCCGCCTCGCCCATTTTGGACGAAGTCCTCGCGGGCGTCCGCGCCGTCGCACCTAAGATCAGCAAGATGAGCGACTGCGCCCTTCTCGACACGATGTATGCGGAGAGCGATCGGCTCCTGCCGCCCGTCTCCCTCGAACTCGACGCCGCGACGGGGGTCGCCCACTGCAGAGTGGAGGCCAAAGAGGGGGCCTTCTATGAAGTCCTCTCCATGCAGTGCGGTGAGGAGATCGCGGATGATTTCGCCCTCATGAGCTATTGCAGTCGCCTCGTCGAGGCAAAAAAGCTCTACGAGCGCGTCGGGCAGGCCTTCGAGGACGCCAAGGAATTCGGCTACGGCATCGTCCCGCCCCTCGATGACGAAATGAGCCTCTCCGAGCCGACGGTCGTCAAGAAGAGCGGACGGATCGGCGTGGACCTTCGGGCAGACGCCCCGAGCTATCACATCATCCGCGTGGACGTCCGCGGGGAAGTGCGCCCCGCGCTCGGCAACGAACAGCAGAGCGAGGAATTCGCGAGACAGATCAAGGAAGGCATGGAGACCGCGCCCGAACGGGCATGGGAGACCAACATGTTCGGCAGGACGCTCAAGGAGATGCTCGGCGAGGAACTTTTGCAGAAGAACCGCGCCATGGGCGAGACGGTCAGGAAAAAGATGCGGCGGACGGTCACCCGCATCGTCAACGAGGGCAAGGGCGGCGTAATCTGCATTCTCCTCTGAACTCGGAAAATTGCGAAAGGACCTTCCCGCGGGAAGGTCCTTTTTTTGTAATACAAAAACCATGCGATCGTCGCGTGGTTCAAAAAGAGATGATTTTTTCTTAACTCCCCCCTTGAGGGGGAGCTTCGCCATAGGCGGTGAGAAGGGGCATCGACCATGAGGGATTCTTCGCTGTGCTCGGAATGACGCATTTTTACCCCCTCCCGTGGAGAGCCACCCTATTCTCGCCCCCTCCTTGGAGGGGGGTAGGGGGGTGGGTCACCGTGTTTTCTCGGCGCCCCCTTGAGGGGGAGCTCCGCCGTAGGCGGTGAGGGGGTGTCTCGCTGCCCCTTTTAGGGGAGAATTTTGCACTTCTGCCAAAGATTGATAATCTTTGGCGCAAAATTCTCTTGGCATTTGCCCATATGTTTCGGGCAAATGCTGACCGCCCCGCCCGCATTCTTATTGCTCCAAGGGCGGCACGAGCGCGTAGCGCGAAGTACTGCGGGTCGCTACCCGCATGAGACAGTCCCCGAGCTTGCGAGGGCAAAGGGGTTTTGAAACCCCTCTGTCATTCGCGTTGCCCCTGCTACCCCTCGAAGGGGTTGCAGGGGACGAAAATTTACCGTGATCAATAATTTATCATTTCTTTATCAAACAGATCCTCGATTTTCACATTCAATGCTTTTGCAATGGCATATAGCTCAATGTCCGTGACAGTCCGCGAGCGGTCCTCGATCCGCGAGATGGACCCTCTGCATACATAGACCGCTTGAAGTTCAAGCATATTGGAAAGTTTTTGTTGGCTCATTTTTAATTTTTTACGATATTTTGCTACATTTTCACCTATCAAATTCATCTTCACGCCGTCAATAATTCGCGCCATAAATTTTTCTCCTTTTTCCCATTTATTGTCTTGACATAGGACAATTAGTATGATATACTAATGAAAAATTAAAATTGTCCTGTCATAGGACAAAAGGAGAAACGAATGAGTAAACGACCAGATTTAACTGAATTGCTTCCGCTGTTTGAAGCGCAAGCAGATTTTTCGCTGACGGAAACGCAGTATGCGGAAAAAACCGGCGCAACTTTGCCAAAAGATTCCTATTATCTTTTGAGAAAGTCGGCTGTGGCAAAAGCGGCAGCGCAACACGGTTTTGCGCTGTTTGTAAAAGAACGAACCATATCATTTAAGAAAACAAATTAAAGGAGAATTATCATGTTAGCAACCAAAGAAATGAAAGCTGAAATTTCAAAGAAATTTTCAAAAAGTGCGATGATATTATTATTGTGCTGGATAGGCATATTTTTACTATTTACTATTATAGGATTTACTGCTTTCAATAAGACCTCACACCTATTGGGCAAAAGCACACGATTTTATTGGTATGGCATTGATTATGCCTTCACCCTATCTTCGGGAGGGATTGGATTTGTCGGAGACGGAGGAAACTTTGTTTTGGTGTTGTTCATCAATCTTATATTATTGGCTTTGATCCCGTCGATTTACTTATTGATCAGTATACGGCAACGGAAGCTGTCTGAACTTACTGCCAATGAAAGGGAGATCGTCGGCTCCTACACAGGATTTATCCCGATTTCAAAAATCACATTGAACATGCCGATCGAAAAAATCGACAATGTTGCCGCAGTCAAGAACTTCTTCTTTATATACACGGGCAAAATGCTTCGTATCTCCTCCACATCGAGTGTTATCAGAATTCCGTTTGTTGATAACGCCGATGAGATCGTGGCGTTCATTTCCGAGGCGATCGAAAAGGGGAAGGGGAGCCAAAAGCCGACACAGCCCGTCATACCGCAAACGGACGCAACGGACAGTTTGAAAAGACTTGCCGAACTGCGCGACGCAGGCATTATCACCGAGGAAGAATTCAATCAGAAGAAAAACGAACTTTTGGGGAAAATATAGTAAAAACGATTTTTGACGTACAGCAGATACCGCTTATGTAATAAGCGGTATCTGCTGTACTTTATTTTGAATGTAAATTTAAGGGAGGCGGCACAAGTGTCTCTCTTATTTTTCTCTATGGAACCTTCCCACGGGAAGGTCCTTTTTTTGTCTGAAAAATTCTTTGAGAGCCTTTGAAAAAACATCGTACAAACCTTGACAAGTTTTTTCGGACAGGCTATAATACTCAACGGAGGCAATGATATGGAAATTGCAGAGGATATTGAGAAAATGAAGAAAAAGGGCAAGAAAGGCTTCATCATCGGACTGATCCTTCTCGTCGTCTTTGCGGGGATCACGATCTTCAGCTTTGTCTGCTACAATCAGATCAATGACAACGTCAACGGTTGGTTCCGCCTGTATGAGGTGGATCCCAACGACCCCGAAAAGCTCATCGCGATCTCGATGAGCCCGTTGCTCAAATTCATCTATTCGATCGTGCCCAAACTCATCAACACGGCGCAGGTGCTCTTCGTCACCTTGCTCGTCCTCTACATCGTCGGTTGGATCATCAAGGCCGTCTTTAAGGGAACGCCGCGCAAGATCACGATCGGCAAGCTCGTCGGCAGCATCACCAAGGTCGTCATTTGGGTCGTATCCGTCATCGCCATTCTCGCCGTTTGGGGCATGAATGTCGGCGCGCTCATCGCAAGCGCGGGCGTTTTGACCCTCGTCGTCGGGCTTGGCATGCAGAACCTCATCGCCGACGTCGTCGCGGGCATCTTCCTCGTCTGCGACGGGACCCTTCAGGTGGGCGACATCGTCACGATCGACGGCTGGCGCGGCACCGTGCAGGAGATCGGCATCCGCAACACCAAGCTCATCAACTACAGCGGCGACATCCGCGTCGCGAACAACTCGACGATCAAAATTTACGTCAACCAGAGCAGAGAGGACTCCTATCCCACTGTCCTCGTCGGCATTCCCTATGAGGCCGACTTGGAGAAGGTCAAGGAGGTCTTCGAGGCGAACAAGGCAAAGATCAGGGCAATGTGTCCCGTCCTCATCTCGGACATCGACTTCAACGGCGTGGAGGAGCTCGCCGATTCGAGCGTCAATCTCCACTTCGGCGCCAAGTGTAAGGAGGCCGACTTCTTCGCCGCCCAGCGCGAGATGCGCGGCGCGATCAAGATGGTTTTCGAGGAAAACGGCATCTCCGTTCCCTTCCCTCAAGTCGACGTCCACATGGATCAGAAGAACTGAAATTATTTCACAGACCTCACCGCCGCACAGCCGCGGCGGTTTTTCTGTAAAAAATAAAAAAATTTGCCGCGGAACTATTGATATTTGACAAAATTTCTTTTATAATAGACAAGGATGAATATAGACATCTATGGGGGGATCCAAATGGAAATCGCAAGGAAAATCGAACTCGGCAAGACCGCGCTCGGCATTGAATTCGGTTCCACGCGCATCAAAGCTGTGCTCGTGGACGACAAGAACGCGCCCATCGCGCAGGGCAGTCACGACTGGGAGAACCGTCACATCGGCAACATCTGGTCCTACACGCTCGACGACATCGTCGGCGGGCTCAAGCACTGCTATGCGACCCTGAAGGCCGACGTCAGGGAGAAATACGGCGTCACGCTCACAACGATTGGCGCGATCGGCATCTCGGCCATGATGCACGGCTACATGGTCTTTGACAAAAACAACGACCTTCTCGTTCCCTTCCGCACATGGAGGAACAACACGGCGGCGGAGGCGGGCGAAAAGCTCACCGAGCTCTTCGGCTATCACATTCCCGCACGCTGGTCGGTCGCGCACCTGTATCAGGCCATTCTCGACAGGGAACCCCATGTCAAGGACATCGCCTTCCAGACGACTCTCGAGGGGTACGTCCATTGGCTGCTCACGGGCAAGAAGGTCATCGGTATCGGCGAGGCGAGCGGCATGTTCCCCGTCGATCCCGTCACCAAGCAGTACGACAGCCGCATGCTCGGCCTTTTCAATGACCTCGTGAAGGGCGTTCCCTTCCGCGTGGAGGACATCTTGCCCAAGATCCTTCTTGCGGGGGAGGACGCAGGTTCGCTCACGGAGGAGGGGGCAAAGCTCCTCGACCCCGACGGCGACCTCAAGGCGGGGATCCCGCTCTGCCCGCCCGAGGGCGACGCAGGCACGGGCATGGTGGCCACAAATTCCGTCAAGAAGCGCACGGGCAACGTCTCGGCGGGGACTTCCGTCTTCGCGATGATCGTCCTCGAGAAGGAGCTCTCCAAGCCCTATCCCGAGATCGACCTCGTCACGACGCCCGTCGGCGATCTCGTCGGCATGGTCCACTGCAACAACTGCACCTCCGACCTCAACGGTTGGGTCGGCCTCTTCGGCGAATTTGCCGCACTCCTCGGCGTGGACATTCCCAAGTGGAAACTGTACAACACCCTCTATTTTGCCTCCGAGAAGGGGGACAAGGACTGCGGCGGACTGCTCTCCTACAATTACGTCTCCAACGAGCACGTCACGAGCGTCGAGCACGGCAGGCCCCTCTTCGTGAGGAAGGCAGACAGCAACTTTGACCTCGCGAACTTTATGCGTTGTCACCTGTATTCTGCATTCGGCGCGCTCAAAGTCGGCTGTGACATCATGCTGAAGGAGGAGGGCGTGAAGCTCGACCGCATCACGGGTCACGGCGGCCTCTTCAAGACCGAGCGCGTCGGCCAGAGCTACCTCGCGGCCGCGATCAATGCGCCCGTCACCGTCATGAAGACGGCGGGCGAGGGCGGCGCATGGGGCATGGCGATCCTTGCCAATTACAGGATAACGCGGGACGCGGGCGAGAGCCTTGAGGACTACCTCGAGAACAAAGTTTTCGCGGGACAGGAGGGGGTCACGATCTCTCCCGACCCCGTCGACGTCGCGGGCTTCGAGGCCTTTGCGAAACGCTACGTCGCGGGCCTTCCCATCGTCAGGGAAGCTGTCAAGAGCATGGAGTAAACCTTCTTGTCGCCCTGCTTTGCATGAGCGCACCTATCAAAAAAATAGAAAAAAGGAAACATCATCATGTTAGAGGAATTGAAACAGAAAGTTTTAGAGGCAAATTTACAGCTCGTGAAAAATAAGCTCGTCCTTTTCACATGGGGCAACGTCTCGGAGATCGACAGGGAGAGCGGGCTCATCGTCATCAAGCCTTCGGGCGTCAGCTATGACGACATGACGGCCGAGGATATGGTCGTCGTCGATCTGAACGGCAAAGTCGTGGAGGGGGCCCTTCGTCCCTCGTCCGACACGCCCACGCACATCGAATTTTACAAGGCCTTCAGGAACATCGGCGGCGTCACGCACACCCATTCCACCTTCGCGACCTCATGGGCGCAGGCGGGGCGGGCTATTCCCTTCTACGGCACGACCCATGCCGATTACTTCTACGGCGACATTCCCTGCGCCCGCTCTCTGACGCAGGCCGAGATCGAGGGGGAGTATGAGAAAAACACGGGCCTCGCCATCATCGAGAAGTTCCGCGAGGACCACATCGATCCCATGGAGGTCCCCGGGGTCCTCATCAAGAGCCACGGCGTCTTCGCCTTCGGCAAGGACGGCGGGAACTCCGTCTACAATGCGACGGTCATCGAGGAAGTCGCCAAAATGGCATACCTCACCGAACAGCTCAATCCCACCGTTGTCCGCGCCGACCGTTTCATGATGGAGAAGCACTACCAGCGCAAGCACGGCAAGAACGCCTATTACGGCCAAAAGAAATAGTACGGGACGGAAGTTTTGCGCGGGAGCGCAGACGCGTTCCCCGCGAAGCCATAGAGATCGGGAAAAGGAGCAGACAGAATGGCAAACAACCACGATGAGTACGATGACGACGACGAGATCGTCACCCTGCTGAATGCAGACGGAGAGGAGGTCGACTTTACGGAGATCGCGGGGATCAGCTACAAGGGAAAATTCTACGCGATCCTGCAACCTGTGGAGCTTCTCGACGGCATGGACGACGATGAGGCGCTCGTCTTCCGCGTCACCCGCGGAAAGGACGGCGAGGACAAGTTCGAGATCGAGCTGGACGACGACATCATCGACGCCGTCTTTGCGGAGTACAACCGCCTTCTCGACGAAGCGTTGGAGGAGGAGCAGAAGCCCGCGCCCAGCCGCAGTTCGGGCGGCCGCAGTGCGGAGAGCCGCAGACCGCAGAAGGAAAACGGCGGGAAAAAGAAGGGCAAGAGTTCGGACGGCAAAAAAGAGCAGAAGGTCAACATCTATCTCCCTTTGATCATCGCCGCCGTGCTCCTCGTCCTCGGGATCGTATCTGCGGCCAACGATTGGAGCCCTGCGATCACGATCCTTGCCCTCCTTGGCATGGTGGGTTGCGTCGTGTGGTTCGTCGTCGGCCTCGTGAAGCAGTTTTTCGGCAAGTTCAAGAAAAAGAAGTGATCGCAGAGATCAAATAAGGTCCGTATTTCAAATAAAAAATTCATAAAAGGGGAATTTGGATATGAAAGAAAAAATTGTCTATTGGCTGACAGGTTCACAGACGCTGTACGGCGACGACGTCCTTCAACACGTCGCACAGCACTCCAAAGAAATGGCGAACTATGTCAACAAGCACGTGCCCGTCACGGTGAAGTATCTCACCACCTGCAAGAGCTCGGACGAAGTCGTCGAGGCCGTCAGAAAGGTCAACAACGACCCCGACTGCATCGGCATCATCACTTGGTGCCATACCTTCTCGCCCGCCAAGATGTGGATCAAGGGGCTCAAAATGCTTCAGAAGCCCATGTGCCACTTTGCGACGCAGTACAATGAGAGACTTCCCTATGACACCATTGACATGGACTTCATGAACGAAAATCAGGCGGCCCACGGCGACAGGGAGTTCGGCTACATCGTCGCCCGCCTTCGCATGGACAACAAGGTCATCGTCGGCTACTATAAGGACCCCGAGGCGCTGAAAGAGCTCGCTTCGTGGTGCGTCACGGCCGCGGGGTATGCCTTCTCGAAGACGGTCAAGGTCGCCCGTTTCTCCGACAACATGCGCGACGTCGCCGTCACCGAGGGCGACAAGATCGACGCGCACATCAATCTCGGCTGGCAGGTGGACTATTATCCCGTCGGCGACCTCGTGGATTATATCAATGAAGTCACCGAGGCCGAAGTGGACGCGCTCATGGCCGAGTACGCCGAGAAGTACACGATGGGGACCGACCGCATCGACGTCGTCCGCGAACAGGCGAAGTACGAGATCGCCATTGAGAAACTTTGCAAGGAGAAGGGCGGCTACATCGGCATCGTCGATCACTTCGGCGCCCTCCACGACATGAATCAGCTCCCCGGGCTGGCCATTCAGGATCTTCAGTCGAAGGGGTACGGCTTCGGCGCAGAGGGCGACTGGAAGATCGCCGCGCTCGGCGCGACCATGCAGTACATGGCGGGACAGAAGGGGACGGGCCTCATGGAGGACTACACCTATGACCTCAAAGACGGCCTCTGCCTCGGTGCGCACATGCTCGAGGTCAGCCCGCAGTTTGCCTCCACCAAGCCCGAAATTCAGGTCCATCCGCTCTCGATCGGCGGCAAGTCCGATCCCGCGCGCCTCGTCTTTGAGGGCATCGAAGCGCCCGACGCCATCGCCGTCTCCATGATCGACATGGGCGACAGAATGCGCCTTATCGTGCAGAAGATCTCCCTCGTGAAGTATCCCCACCCGATGCCCAATCTGCCCGTCGGCGGCCTGATGTGGCAATATCAGCCCAACTTCAAGGACGGCGTCGCCGCGTGGATCTATGCGGGCGGAGCCCATCACACCGTCGTCTCCTCTGTCGTCACGGCACAGCAGATGGTGGACCTCGGCAACATGTGGGGCGTGGAAGTCGTCCTCATCGACGAGAACACAGAGATCAATTCCTTCAAGGAAAAGCTCATGTGGTCGGACGCCGTCTGGAAGACGAGAAGATAATGACGAAGCGGGGGCGGCGGTTTTCTGCCGCCCTCTATTATAAATAATGCTACTCGCCTCCTTTTTTTGAGTGAGGTGAGGCGCCCGACAGGGCATACCTACTGCCCCCCTTGGGGGAGGGCAGAGGCAGATCCTACTCGCCTCCCCCCTCCTTGGGGGAGGGGGGAGGGTAGGGAAGGGGGTGGGGTACCTTGTTCTTCAAAAAATACATCTTCGGCAAAACAGCCGTCTACTACGTCGAGACGCCCGTGGAGGGGCACGAAGAAAGAACCGTCATCGGCCTTGCCGTCTATCCGAAATCGGCAAAGGTCGAGCCGCAAAAGCTCTGCTGTGACAGCCTCATTCAGGTCTCCTTCACGGGGGATGACGCCCTTATCGACTACACCCTTGGGGCCACCATGCGCAACCGCACGTCCACCCTTCTGCACGTCGATAAGCAGACGAGGAAGGGCAATACGGTGACGACGGAACTTTCCGACAACGACGGAAATTGCTATACCCATGTCCTGACTTATGCTTCACAAACGGGCGTTTTCACGACCCATGTCCGCTATACCAACCGTTCGGACATGGTGCGTACTCTTGAGATGCTCTCGAGCTTTTCCTTGAGCGGCATCACCTCCGTCAAGGGCGGTTGCAGGGACACGATGGGACTTTCCCTCACCCGCATGACGAGCGCATGGTCGCGGGAGTGCAGGGTGAAGGCGGAGGCCTTCTCTTCCCTCGGCTTTGACATGAGCTGGGCGCGGTACGGCGTCAAGGTCGAGAAGTTCGGTCAGGTCGGCTCCATGCCAAACCGCGGCTACTATCCCTTTGCGGCCGTCGGGGACGGAAAATATTGCCTCGGCGTGCAGATCGACGCGCCCTATTCATGGCAAATGGAGCTCTATCAGGAGAAGGAGACCTGCGCGCTCTCGGGGGGCCTCGGGGACTATGAATTTGCGCACTGGCGCAAGGACATTCTTCCCGACGAGAGCTTCGAGAGCGGCAACGCCTATTTCACCGTGCAGAGGAATTTTGATGCCGTCTGCAACGCCCTCGTCCACGAGCAGGACAGGACGCTCTCCGTCCCCGCGAGTGAGGAGGCCATGCCCGTCATGTACAATGAGTACTGCGCCACTTGGGGAAACCCCACGCAGGAGCTCATGCTCCGCATGATGGACGCATTGAAGCCCTTCCCGCAGATCAAGTATTTCGTCATCGACAGCGGGTGGTACAAACCCGAGGACAGGGGCTGGTGCAACGCCATCGGCGACTGGAACATCAACCGTTCCATCTTTCCCGATCTCACTGAGATCTCGAAGAAGGCCAGATCCCTCGGCATGAAGGCGGGCATCTGGTACGAGTACGAAGTCGCGGGGCGGGACAGTGAGACGTTCTATCGCGACGAGGACATGCTCCTTCACCGCGACGGGCACGTTCTCACGAGCAAAAACCGCCGCTTCCTCGACCTGAGGACGGAGGAGGCAGAGACCTTCCTTCGGGAGAAACTGCTGAAACAGCTTCAGGAAAGCGGCTTTGAGTATATCAAGATCGACTACAACGACAACATCGGCATGGGCTGTGACAGCGAGGACGGAGCCGTCCTCGGCGAAGGCGGAAGGCAGGTCACGGAGGCGAGCCTTGAGTGGCTTCAGAAGCTCAAGGACGGCATTTCGGGCCTCGTCATCGAGAACTGCTCTTCGGGCGGCAGCCGCATCGAGCCGAAGCGCATGGGCATGGTCTCGATGTGCTCCTTCTCGGATGCGCACGAATGCCCCGAGATCCCGCTTGTTGCCGCCAACGTCTCCCGCGTCATTCCCGCACGTCAGGAGCAGATCTGGGCCGTCCTGCGCGAGAATGAGAGCGACAGCCGCACGATCTATTCCCTCTGCGCCGCCATGATGGGACGTATCTGCCTCTCGGGCGACATTCTGAACCTCTCCGACGGAAAGATCGGCCTCATTCAGCGGGGCCTGTCCTTCTATGAGGAGATCAAGGACGTCGTCCGCTTTGGCGACATTGTAAAGATCGACAACACCGTAGAATACTACCGCGCCCCCAAGGGCAGGCAGGTCTATGTAAAAAAATATCAAAACAAGAGGCTCGTCATCGTGCATTTCCTCGATGACGCGTGCGAGGTGAAACTTTCCATGAAGGGAGAGCGCCTTGCCGCGTGCTATACGGATCTTGCATTCGAGGCGGGCGAGAGGTTCTCCGTCCGCGGCGAACCCTTCCATGCGGGCGCATGGCTCTTTGAAGAGGAGAATTGAATGAAAGAACTCAACAGTCTGCTCTCCGAGAAGGGACAGACCCACATTTTGCAGGGCTTCGATGACCTCACCATGGAGGAGAAAGCCCGCTTTATCAGCGAAATCGAGAACATCGACTGGGAGACCGTCGCGCTCTGGAAACAGCCCGAGGACTTGAGCGGAAAGGGGAAGATCGAGCCCATCAGCGGCCTCTCCCTCGCTGAGATCGAGAGGAGGCGGGAGGAATTTTTTGCGCTCGGCGCGGAGGCGATCAAGGGGGGGAAAGTCGCCTGCGTCTTGCTCGCGGGCGGGCAGGGCACGCGGCTCGGCTCGGACGCCCCGAAGGGCATGTACGACATCGGCCTCACGCACCCGCTCTACATCTTCGAGATGCAGATCAGGAACCTTCTCGCCGTCTGTGAGGCGTGCGGCGCGACCGTGCCCCTCTTCATCATGACGAGCGACAAGAACGACGCCGCGACGAAGGCCTTCTTCGAGGCGCACTCCTGTTTCGGCTATCCCAAGGAATTTATCCGCTTTTTCAGGCAGGACATGGCCCCGAGCGTGGACTTTGGCGGCAAACTTCTCCTCGAGGACAGGGGAAAGCTCGCCCTCTCGCCCAACGGCAACGGCGGCTGGTACTCCTCCCTCAAGCGCGCGGGCGCGGACAACGATTTTCCCGCGATCGAGTGGTACAATGTCTATGGCGTCGACAATGTCCTGCAGAAGAGCGCCGATCCCGTCTTCATCGGGGCGACGATCGCGAGCGGCATGAACAGCGGCGCGAAGGTCGTCCGAAAGACCGAGCCGCATGAGAAAGTCGGCGTCCTCTGCCTCGAGGACCGCAGACCCTCCGTCATCGAATACTATGAGCTGACCGAGGAAATGGCCTGTGAGAGGGGAGAAGACGGCAACCTTGCCTACTCCTTCGGTGTCATTCTCAATTATCTCCTCTCGGCAAAGAAGCTCGAGGAGATCGCGCGGGAGCGCATTCCCGTGCACGTCGTCAAAAAGAAGATCCCGCACCTTGCGGAGGACGGAAGTTTTGTCCGCCCCGACAGGGAGAACGGCTATAAGTTCGAGACGCTGATCCTCGACATGATCCGCCTCATGGGGAGCTGCCTCCCCTTCGAAGTCGTGCGGGAGAGAGAGTTTGCTCCCATCAAAAATAAGGAAGGGGTGGACAGCGTGGAGAGCGCACGGAAGCTCCTCGAGAAAAACGGGGTGACGCTGTGACGGAAGCAAACGGAACACATGAGGAATTTATCAGGGCGCTCTACTCTCTGAACCAGACGATGAAGGCGCTCTTCGAACGGGGCGACGTGGCCCTCTTTCCCGAGATGAATGCCGAGGTCAAGGAGCTTTACCGCATCCAGCACGGGAGCGAGGACCCTGTGATGAAGGCCCTCGACATCGAGTGCGGCATCATCTACAACAATTTCGACATGATCGTCGCAGTCCTCCGCACGGTTGAGGACGGCGAGATCGACAGGGGCGCACAGACCGCGATCAATAAGTTTCTGCACAACATCGATGAAGCGGTCGTCAACATCGCCTCGGCGCTCGGCCTCGTCTGACGACAGAAAATGACATATGTTATATAACAAATGTTATTTTTTGATTTCAGGCAATCAAAAAACGCAACAATACAGAAAAAAGCAGGAGACAACGCTATGAAAAAGAAAAATTTCTTTCGTGTCCTTTTGACCTTCTGCCTCTGCTGCATGATCGCGGTGGGCGCGTGCGCCTGCTCGTTCGGGTCATGGGGCGCGGGCAGTTTGGGCGGCGTGACGCAGACGGAGGATGACTCCATTCGCTCCATCTACGACCTCTATGTCGAACGCTGTGCCGAGAAGGGTGAGAAGCCGCTGACCTACGATGAGTGGCTTCTGTCCGTCAAGGGCGAAACGGGCCCCGCAGGCCCCGCAGGTCCCAAGGGCGACACGGGAAACGGCTGGCATTACGGCGACGGCGCCCCCGCGGACACGCTCGGCAAGGACGGTGACCTCTATCTCGACTTTGAGACCTACGACGTCTACGCCAAGGAGAGCGGCCATTGGAGCGTCCACGGCAACATCAAGGGAGGCCAAGGCGGCAATGGTCCGCAGGTTTCGAATCCCTACGATCACACCATCGTGTTCTATTCCTCTCAAGGCAGCAAATATCAGGCCGTTACGGAAACAGCCATTCAGGAATTCGAGACGAAGTACCCCGGGTGGACGGTGGATCACGTTCAGGTCGGCTCCTATGATGATGTCTTTGATCAGGTCAAAAACGGGCTCAAAGGCGGCCTTCAACCCGACCTCGCCTATTGCTACGCCGACCATGTCGCCGAATATCTCGATTCGGGCAAGGTCGTCGATATGGGTGAATATCTCACCGATTCCCGCTCCTATACCTACAATATTGACGGAATGGGGTACAAGGTCGGTCGCATCGGCTTTTCCGACAGCGATGTCGAAAATTTCATTCCGAACTATATGGAAGAGGGGAAGGCTGAAAACTTCGGCGGATACGAGGCCGCGGGATTTACAGAAGATTCACTTCTGACCATTCCCTTTGTCAAAAGCACGGAAGTTCTCTATTACAACCCCGATGCGCTCGACGCGCTCGGTGCAGAAGTTCCCACCACATGGGACGAACTTTGGGATATCTGTGAGATGGCGAGGGAAAAGTGGCCCCTCTGCACGCCCCTCGGTTACGATAGCGAGGCGAACTGGTTCATCACGATGGCCAAACAACAGGGCTTCGGTTACACGAGCGCCGATCCCAACAATCACTATCTTTTTAACAACGACGGCGCAAAGCAGTGGCTCACAGACCTTGCCGACCGCTATGATCCTCCCCAAGGCTACTTCACGACCTTTGGGATCTACGGCGCTTACACGAGCAACCTCTTCGTGAAGGGGCCCGAAGAGGGCGGCACAGTGTTCTGCATCGCCTCTTCGGCCTCTCAATATATGGCTGGCAACAATTTCACGACGGAAGTCGCTCCCATTCCCGGTGTCATGCGCGATGCGGACGGCGACGGCACGCCAGAACTGCACGCCGAATGTATCAGCCAAGGCCCTTCCCTTGTCATGCTCACGGGCGGCCACGGCGTTTCCAATGCCTCCGAGAAGGAGATCATGACCTTCCAATTTGTCAAGGAACTCCTTGACGTCGATTTTCAGGCAAAATTCGCAAGTGTGAGCGGGTATAACCCCATGCGCACGGACGTCTATGACGTGGAGTCCTATGCAAATTTCCTCGAGGGGAAAGATCCCGAAACGGGCATTCCGCTCACGGGCAATCAACTCGTCAGTGCCAAAGTTGCAAAAGTAGAGGCGCAACTTACCGATCGTTTCTTTACGACCCCTGCATTTGTCGGCTCCTCGAAGGCACGTCAGGAGATGTCGGACGTCGTTGTGAATGTCGTCCTCGGCCGCCGCACACCCAAGGAGGCTCTTCAAAATGCTTACAAGAACTGTGGCGGGCCCGAGGGAGGAGGGGCTTCAGTTGCCGAGGTCAACATCTATTTCCCCGAGCTTGGAAACGGTAACGCGGGCGACTGCATGCTCCTCAAATCGGGCGACACGGAAGTCCTCATCGACGCGGGGTCCAAGCGGGAATCTGCGACGGCCGTTGTGTCGTTCCTGAAGGAGCACTGCACCGACGGCATTCTCGAATACGTCATCGTCACGCACGCCCACGAGGACCACATCGCAGCCTTTGTCGGGCCCACTGGCACCAACGGCACCAAAGGTGTCTTTGCGAATTTCAAGTGCGGCACGATCATCGATTTTGCGCGCAAAAAAACAACCTCACAAATCAGCGCCGATTACATCACCTATCGCGACAAAGAGGTCTCCGATGACGGGGCAACGCACTACACGGCGTTGGAATGTTGGAATGAGACAAACGGCGCACAGAGGAGCTATACGATCGCAGAAGGCCTCTCCTTTGAAATTCTCTATCAGAAATATTACGAGATAAATTCGTCCGATGAGAACAATTATTCCGTCTGCACGCTCTTCACGCACGGGGACAATCACTATCTCTTTACGGGCGATCTCGAGCTCGAAGGCGAGGAGAGCCTTGTCCAGAAGAACGCCCTTCCCCACTGCGAGCTCTTCAAGGCGGGGCACCACGGCAGTAAGACCTCCTCGAACGATGCCCTTCTCTCCGTGATCCAGCCCGAATACGTGTGCATCTGCTGCTGTGCGGGCTCCACGGAATACACCACCACGGAAGAAAACACTTTCCCCACACAGGATGCGATCAACCGTATCGCGAAGTACACGAAGAACATCTACGTCACGACGCTCTCCGTCGACAAAACGACGAAAAATTACACTTCGATGAACGGCCTCATCACCGTTTGGTCGAATGGGACGGACATCACCGTGACGGGAAGCAACAATTCGACGATCCTGAAGGACACCGATTGGTTCAAGGCCAACCGCACTTGGCCGAGCGACGGCGTGCAATAATAGGGCAAAGCCATGTCACAGATCACCGCCATCACGCCGCAAAAGAAGGACAAGACCCGCTGTAACATCGAGGTAGACGGGAGATTTTACTGCGGCATGAGCCTCGTCACGGTCATGCAGTACCGCCTGAAGACGGGCATGGAGATCTCCGAGGGGGAGCTTGCGAAGATCCAGCTCGAGAGCGAGAAGGAGACCGCCCTCGACAAGGCTCTCTTTCACATCACCGCGACGATGAAGACCGAGCGCGAGATCCGCGATTTTCTCAAGAAAAAGGGCTATCTCGAGGACGTGCAGGACGACGTCATCGCCCGCATGCGCGAGTACGGCTTTCTTGACGACGCCGTCTACGCCCGTGCCTACGTTGAGAGCATGGCGAAGAGGAAGGGCGCGCGGCTCATCGAGGCCGAGCTCAAGCGCAAGGGCGTCGCCGACGAGGCCATTTCAGAGGCCCTTGCGGACGTTACGGGGGAGGACGAAGCGGCGAAAAACGCCCTCAAGAAGTTCCTCCGCGGCAAGGACGTGACGGATAAAAAGGTCCTCCAGCGGGCATATTCTAACCTGCTATCCAAGGGTTTCGACTATGAGACGGCAAAGCGGGCCTTGGAGAGTTTGAGGGAAGACGATGAGGATTGAGCATCTGAAGGCGGTGGATTCCACCAACGAATATATCAGACAGTACATTTCAAAGAGAGAAAACGTCACCGTTTCCGCCGACATGCAGACGGGCGGGCGGGGCACGAAGGGGAGGAGCTTCCTCTCGGACATGGGTGGGGTATTTGTCTCTTTCCTCACCTTCCCCGCGGACATGGTAGCGGCAAGATCCTTCCGCATCATGGCCCATGCCGCCGTCGCCGTCTGCAGGACTTTGGAGGAATACGGCATTTCGCCCGAGATCAAATGGCCCAACGACGTCAGAGCGGCGGGCAGGAAGATCGCGGGCATTCTCATCGAGAACGGCCTCAAAGGGGACCGCGTGGACTACAGCATCGTCGGCGTCGGCCTCAATGTCGAAAACGACGTCTCCTCCCTCGGCGGCATCGCGGTGAGCATGCGGGAACTTGTCGCCCCGCCCTCCGTTGAAGCCGTGCGGCAAAAGCTCATCGAGAACTTTCTCCGTCCCTCCGAGTTTGAGGAATATCGCACCCATGTCCGCTTTTTGGGGCAGAAGATCGGCGTGGAGGAGGGGGGAAAGCGATATACGGCCGTCGCCCGCGCCATTCTCGAAGACGGCAGACTGGTCGTGGAGCGGGAGGGGGAAATTTGCACCCTCTCGGCTGCGGAGATCTTTTTGGACAGGGGGGAACAATGAAATTCGCCTATTCCTATGCGCAGATGCGCAAATTTGACGAAAGAGAGACCTCGAAGGGCACGCCTGTCGCCGTTTTGATGGAGCGGGCGGGTCATTCGCTTGCCTCGGCGGTGAAGGAGGCCCTTGCGCGGCTCGGACAGCGCGACGCCGTCTTTGTCTGCGGCGGAGGGAACAACGGCGGGGACGGCTTTGTCGCCGCGGAACGCCTTCGGGAGGAGGGGTACGAAGTCGCCGCCGTCTGCCTTGCGGAGACCTTTTCGGACGCCTGCCTTGCGGCGAAAATGGCATATGGGGGCGAAATTTTGCAACGCATCCCCCGCCGCGTCTACTCTGTGACGGTGGATTGCCTCTTCGGAACGGGGCTTTCTCGCCCTCCCGAAGGCAAAAACGCCGACCTCGTGCACTTCATCAACAGCGGCAGATATGTGATCGCCTGCGACATCCCCACGGGCCTCGCCGAGGGCGGCATTGCGTTCTCGCCCTGCGTCAGGGCGGACGAGACCGTCTGCATGGGACAGCTGAAAACCGCCCTCATCCTTTCGGACGGGGCGGATACGGCGGGAAAAATTTCTGTCGCGGACATCGGCATTCCCGCGGAGGGGGGAGTTGAGATCTGGGAGGACGCGGACGTTGCGGCCTGCTTTCCGAAGAAGAAGTCCAATTCCAACAAGGGCGACTACGGCTCCGTCGCCATTCTTGCGGGGCAGGGGCCCCTCGGCGCGCCCCTTTTGGCCGTCGGCGCGGCCCTGAAATCGGGAGCGGGCTACACCGAATTTTGGCTCCCGCCCGTGGAGAACAGGGGGGAGGACGAGATGCACCGCACCGTCCTCACGGCCAAATATCCCGCGATGCTCTTTCACTTCTACAGCGGCGAACCCCTTCACGCAAGGGCGGTCGCGTTCGGCATGGGCGCGGGCGTCGGCCCCGCCCAGCGGGAGACAGTCGAGAAACTTCTTTTAAGCTACGATGGCGGCACGCTCGTCCTCGATGCGGACGCCTTGAACACCCTCGCCGCCTACCATGCGGTGGATCTTCTGAAAGAGAAGAGATGCCCCGTCGTCATCACGCCGCACCCCAAGGAGTTTTCCCGCCTCACGGGCAGGAGCGTCGGGGAGCTTCTCTCCGACCCCGTCGGCGCGGCGAAGGCCTTTTCCAAGGAGTACGGCGTCACTGTCGTGTTCAAGAACAACCGCACGGTCATCGCCGAGGGGGACAGGGCCGCGATCAACCCCACGGGTTCCCCCGTTCTCGCGAAGGGGGGAAGCGGAGACGTCCTTTCTGGCCTGCTCGCGGGGACTGCCGCGCGGGGGATCCCTCCCTTCGAGGCCGCCGTCTGCGCCTGCTATGTGCTCGGCCGCGCGGGGGAATTTGCCGCAGAGGGCGACGAATATTCCCCCGACGCCACGGACGCCATTGCCTGCCTTCCTCGGGCGATCGCCTCTCTCACGTGGCCTCGCTGAATCCGACCGCGCGGACGAGGACGGCGGTGACGAGGAGCACACAGCCCGTGATGAGGTAGTAGAGGGGAAAGAGGGTAAACAGGCTCATGATGAGAAGAAGGAGCCCGCTCACGAAGAAGGGGCGGGCGTTTTTCTTGGAAAAAGACCGCCGAAGGTTGGCTCTCACGGAGCGTTTGGGGAGCTGTCCGCAGATGAGCGGGTCGGGGATCGTCGCCGTCGAGGCAAAGAGGGTATAGACGGCGTCCCCCTTTAAGGCCCCCTTGCCGAAGCGGGAGAGGAGCTTTTCTGCCTCGGGCGAGAGGTCGCTGCATGCGACGGTGAAGGGGGTCTCGCCGTACGTTCGGAGCAGTTGTGCGATCGTGTCGGCGGAGAGGGGCTCCATGGTGAAGAGGGGAATGAGCAGAACGCCGTCTTCCTCGAGAACGTCGCCCTGAAGATGGGCCTCCCTGCCCGCGGCGACGAGGGCGGTCAGAAGTTCGGCCCGCACCCGCTCCTCCCGCTCGAGGGCGAGATGCAGGAGAAGGGCGTCCCGCTCCTCCTTTTCCCGCTTGCCGTTGACCTTCTTTTGGCGGCTCCCCGAGAGCAGGAGGGCCGTCCCCGCGCAGGTGACGGCGGCAAAGAGCAGGGCGAAGAGGAGACAGAGCCAGACCGCGAGGCGGAAATATCGGAGCACGCCGAAGGCGATAAAACAGGCCGAGAGGGAATAGAAGAGGACGTCGAGGACGTCGGCAAGGGAAAAACGCTTCATATGGGGATATTTTTTGCCCTCTTTTTCTCAAATTAAACTTGCAAACGGTGTCAAAGTGTTGTATAATCAAGCTATGAAGATCGCGCTCTTCGGTGGGTCATTCGACCCCGTCCACAGGGAACACATGCGCCTCGCCGCGGAGGCAAGGGAGGAGCTGGGGCTCGACAGGCTCTTTTTTATCCCCTCCTACCGTGCGCCGCACAAGGCCTTGGGGGCGATCGCCGACGGTGCGGACCGCATGGAGTTGCTCCTTGCCGCCTGCCGCGGGACTTTTGCCGAAGTGAGCGACATCGAACTTCAGGCGGGCGGGACGAGCTATACCTATCTGACCTGCCGCGCCTTCAGGGAGAAATTTGTCGGCGCGGAGCTGTATTTTCTCGTCGGGGCGGACATGCTCGGGAACTTCTTCAAATGGAGGGAGCCCGAGGACATTTTGAGAAACGTCATCCTCGTCGCCTGCGGGAGGGGGGAGGAGCGCGTGAGCGGGCTCCACGACCGCTTCCGTGCCCGCTTCGGGAAGGATTTCCTCGAGCTCTCCTTCTCGGGGGAGGAGGTCTCCTCCACCGATCTTCGCGTTGCCATCGCCTTCGGGAACAGAGAGGAGGCAAGGCGCGGCCTCCCGCCCGCCGTCTTTGAGACGATCGAGAAGAAGGGCCTCTACCGCTACTCCGACATCGAGGGGGCGCTCGGCCTTCTGACCGAGAGCAGGAGGGCGCACAGCGAACGGGTGGCCCGCATGGCCTGCGCCCGCGCGAGGAGCCTTTCGATCCCCGAGGAGAAGGCTCTTGCCGCCGCCATGTTGCACGACTGCGGCAAATATGTCAGAAAAACCGACCCCATGTTGCGAAATTTCCGCCCGCCCGAGGGCGTTCCCGACCCCGTCCTTCACCAGTACACGGGGGCCTATCTTGCGGAAAAGGTCTTCGGGGTCACCGATGAGGACATTCTGAACGCCGTCCGCTATCACACGAGCGGCAGGGAGGACATGTCCGCGCTCGAGAAACTGATCTTTCTTTCGGACATGCTCGAGGAGGGACGCTCCTTTGAGGGGATCGCGCCCCTGCGGGAGGCCTTCTGGCAGGACCTCGACCTCTGCCTTTATCTGTCTCTGAAACACCAGCTCGCCTATCTTCGGGCGCAGGACGCGCCCGTCTACCGCCTCACACAGCAGGCATTCGATTGGTTGAAAGCGCACACGCGCTTTGAATAAATAAAAAACAAGGGGAACTTTATGGAAAGCTACGAACTCGCAAAAACGGCATGTAAGGCCCTTTCCGACAAGAAGGGGGAGGACATCGTCATCCTGAACGTCAGCGATCAGACGGTGGTCTGCTCGTACTTCGTCATCGCAAGCGGGAGATCCACCACGCAGGTGAAGGCCCTCTGCGAGAACGTGGAGGAACAGCTCTCGAAACTCGGCCTCGAGCCCGTCCGCACGGAGGGCGTGCGCGAGGGAAGGTGGGGCGTCCTCGACTACGGCGACGTCATCGTCCATGTCTTCAACGAGGAATCCCGCCTCTTCTACTACCTCGAACGGCTCTGGGACAGCGGAAGGAATCTCGAACACTACAGCGGCTGACCTATTTGAACTGAATGCGCTTGGGGTCCGAGTATTCGGACTTCGGACGCTTTTTTTTGCGCTCCACGATGTAATAGACGGGCTCGGGCTGTTGCTCCTTCGCCGAGGAGGACTTTTTCTCGGCGGGCTTGCTCTTGACGAACCTGTACCCGATGACGGCGAGCCGCACCGCATGCACGATGACGATGCAGAGCAGGAACAGTATGACGGTATAGAGAATGCCGAACGCTTGGACTGAAAGAAGTTGCATGCCCCGATTTTACATGCTGTGTCCTGTCATTTCCTGAAAAAAGTTGGGATATAACCTGTCTTTTTCGGGAAAAATGTGCCCATGGAACAGAGCAATACGGACCGCACGGACGGGCAGAAGGTCCTCTCGCCCGACGAGGCGGCGGCTTTTACGGAATTCAAGCGCGAGAGGCGGGAGGCGGAGGCCCTTCTCACCCTGAAAAAGCTCATCGCGGACGCCTCCCGCCGCGAGACCGACAAGGCCCTCCTCAAGAAGATCTGCGCCTTCGCAATGAAATCGCACGCGGGCGGGGTCCTCGTCTCTCCCGTCCATGCCGCGGCCGCGCGGAAACTCCTTTTTGGGAGCGGCGTCCGCGTCGTCTGTATCGTCGGCGGGAACGGGGAGACCCTTCCCTCCGTCAAAAAGTACGAGGCCAAGCGGGCGGCCAAGGCGGGCGCGGAGGAGATCCGCCTCATTCCCTGCTATTCGGCCCTCATATCGGGCAATCTGACTTACCTCAAGAAGGAGATCAAGAAAGTCAAACGGGCCGCCAGAGGCTGTGCGGTCGTCCTTTCGCTCGAGGATCACAGCCTCGGCGAGGAGGATGTCGCGCTCGGGACGCGGGCGGCCTGCGAGAGCGGCATCGGCGGCGTCTGCGTGCGGGGCGAGACGGCTCTTCTTCTCGTTGCGACGGAGGTCGGAGCGGGCAAGATCACCGTGGAATGCTCCTGCGTGGAGAACGCCGAACAGCTCCGCACCCTTCAGGGTCTCGGGGCGCTTCATCTCGTCTCGCCCTGTCCCGAGAAGATCGCCGAGGAGCTCTTTGCCTCCCTCGCCGCCGAGCGGCCCCTTTAAGAAATTTTTTATCGCGCTGTATGCGCTTTTTTGAGAAGTTTTCCCGAAGTTTTCGGAAAAAACGCTTGCCTTGAAATCATTCGGAAAGCCGCATTCCACGGCATTTTTCTGCCGCGGGAGCGCACTTTTCATGACAAAAATTCGGCCGTTCGGCCAAAAAATGGAGTTTTCTGCAAGAGGAAGAGACGGAAATGAGTACGAGATCCAGAGGAAAGGACAGGACATCCGCCGTCCTGCTCACATTGATCGTGCTTTGCGCATGCCTCATGGCGGTCGCGGCAGGAGCCCTTCTGTTCGCCGTGACAGGCGGGCAGGAGGCAGAGCACAGGGCCGTGGACAGCGGACCCGTTGCGGCGGGCACAAGGTGGTATTCGGGCAGCGGAGCGCCGTCGGAGGAACTCGGCGCGGCGGGAGATTTTTACATCGACAAAGACAGCGGCGACGTCTATGAGAGGACGGAGGCGGGCTGGGCGGTCGGCCTCAACATCAAGGGCGTCGGGACGACGGTCGTTCCGCACATCGGAAGGGCCGAAGACGGCGAGAAGGACGGCTATTGGTACGTCGGTGGGACGTGTACGGACGTCCGCGCCGCCGCAACGGACGGTCTCACGCCCCGCATCGGCGAGGACGGCTATTGGTATATCGGCGACAAGAAGTCCGACGAGCGGGCTTGGCACTCCTTCGAGATCAGAGAGGGGAAATGGTACATCGACGGGGAGGCCGCGGGCGCGGCGACCGTCGTTCCCCATATCGGGAGGGCCGAAGACGGCGAAAAGGACGGCTACTGGTACGTCGGCGAAACGTGCACGGACGTCAGGGCCGCAGGCAGTGACGGCGTCACGCCCGAGATCGATGACGACGGCTATTGGGTGGTCAACGGCGAGAGGACGGACAAGAAGGCGACGGGGGACCTTCCCACGATCTCCGAGGACGGCTTCTGGATCCTCAACGGGCAGAAGACGGGCTTTCCCGCCCGCGGCGCGGCGGGCGCCGACGGCAAGACCCCGACGATCGACAGGGAGACGGGGAATTGGGTCATCGACGGGACCCTCACCGACGTCCCCGCGCGGGGCAAGGACGCCCCCGTCCCCGAGATCAGGGACGGCGTTTGGTGGATCGGCGAGACCAATACCCACATTCCCGCAACGGGCGAAAACGGCAGGGACGGCAAGGACGGAGAAGACGGCGCACGGTGGTTTTCGGGCGCAGGCGTACCGAAGGCAGAGGGAGCGGAGGGCGAAGGCTTCTCCGTCTCGGGCGCTGCCGTCGGCGATTTCTACATCGACACGGCGAGCGGAAGGATCTACCGCAACTTCGAGGACGGCTGGAGGCCGCTCACCGAGGTCCCCTTCGAGCTCGACGGCAACGAGTGGAAGATCAACGGCAGGAGCACGGGGCTCCGCGTCACGCAGTGGTATTACGGGACAAGGCCTCCCTTGGAGGAGGGGACCGCGGGCTATGCGGGCGACTATTATCTCAACGTCAGGACGGGGGACGTCTACGTCAACGGGGGCGCTTCGCCCGACGGGCGGGGAAAGAGCACGGACTGGGAGAAAGTCTTCACCATGCGCGGGACGCAATTTTTCCACGGCGCGGAGGGGCCAGCCTTTGTCGAAGGGGCGCAGGTCGGCGACTACTACATTCGGACCTTCGGCGCGGAGAGCGGCAAGAGGGGCTTTGTCCTCTACGTCCTCGAAAGCGTTGGCGGGGCGGGGGAGCAAACTTGGACTGTCCTCGCCGATCTGACCTTCCCCGAGAGCGCCTGACGGGCGGCGGAGCGGGAAAAGAAGATGACTTTCTTTGTCGATTGCATGAAATTCTCGAAAATGCCCCCAAAACGCTTTGAATTTTTGGGAAAATATAGTAAAATAGATTGGTGAAAATGTGCTCTTTTCAAAAAAGAGCTGAACGAGGAACAGCATGGGACTTATTCGATTCATCAAAGAGAGAGACGGCAGAAGGAGCCTGAAGAAGCTCAACAAGACTGCCGACATCGTAGAGAGCCTTGCCCCGAAGTACGCGGACATGACGGACGCAGAACTGCAGTCGCAGACGCAGCTCTTCCGCGACCGCCTCGCGAAGGGCGAGACGCTCGACGATATCCTGCCCGACGCCTTCGCGGCGCTTCGGGAGGCGAGCGGGCGCGTCCTTGGCATGCGCCATTTCCACGTCCAGATCGTCGGCGGCATCTGCCTCTTTCAGGGCCGTATCGCCGAGATGAAGACGGGCGAAGGAAAGACGCTTGTCGCCACCCTTCCCGCCTACCTTGAGGCTTTGGCGGGCAAGGGCGTCCACATCGTCACCGTCAACGACTACCTCGCCCGCCGCGACGCGGAGTGGATGGGCAAAGTGCACCGCTTCATGGGGCTCACCGTCGGCGTCGTCGTCCCCGGAATGAGCGACGATGACAAGCGCGCCGCCTACAACTGCGACATCACCTACGGCACGAACAACGAGTTCGGCTTCGATTATCTCCGCGACAACCTTAAGTCCGACTTAAAGCTCATGGTCCAGCGGGAGCTGAACTTTGCCATCGTCGACGAGGTGGACTCCATTCTCATCGATGAGGCGAGAACGCCCCTCATCATTTCGGGCAAGGGCGACAAGTCCTCCGACCTGTATGCGCAGGTGGATAGATTCGTCAGGACCCTGCACGGCGGCTTCGACGACGAACTCGAGGACGCGCAGAACAAGAAGAGGGAGAAAAAATCGGGCGAGCGCAAACTTGCCGAGGCCGAGGCCCTCGAATGGGACTACGTCATCGAGCGGAAGGAGAAGCAGGTCCAGCTCACCGAATTCGGCGCGGCCAAGGCCGAGAAGTTCTTCGGCATCGACAACATCGCCGAAATCGAGCACGCCGACCTCAACCATCACATTCAGCAGGCCCTCAAGGCCCACATGCTCTTCCACCTCAACGAGGAGTACATCGTAAAAGACGACGAGATCATCATCGTCGACGAATTCACGGGCCGCCTCATGATCGGCCGCCGCTATTCGGACGGTCTGCACCAGGCGATCGAGGCCAAGGAGGGCGTCAAGATCCGCGAGGAGAACAAGACCTACGCGACGATCACCTTCCAGAACTACTTCCGTCTCTATAAGAAGCTGTCAGGCATGACGGGTACCGCCAAGACGGAGGAGGGGGAATTCCGCACGATCTATTCCCTCGACGTCATCGAGATCCCCACGAACAAGCCCGTCTGCAGGGTGGACATGCACGACAGGATCTTTGCGACCGTCGAGGGCAAGAAGAAGGCCATCGTCAGGGAGATCGCCGAACGGCACGAGAAGGGCCAGCCCATTCTCGTCGGCACCGTCTCCGTCGAGCGGTCGGAGGAGATCTCCCGTCTGCTCCGCCGAAACGGCATTCAGCACAACATTCTGAACGCGAAGAACCACGAGCGCGAGGCAGAGATCGTGGCGCAGGCGGGAAGGTACGGTGCGGTGACGATCTCCACCAACATGGCGGGGCGCGGCACCGATATCCTCCTCGGAGGCAACCCCGAGTACCTTGCCAAAAAGCGCCTGCGCGAGGAGGGCGTCGAACACGACGTCATCGAGCTTGCGACGAGCTATGCCGAAGTCGACGAGGAGACGCAGAAGGTCCGCGAGAGATACCGCGAACTCTACGAGAAATACAAGGAACAGACAGACGCCGAGAAGGAAAAGGTCATCGAGGCGGGCGGGCTTTGCATCATCGGCACCGAGCGGCACGAATCCCGCCGCATCGACAACCAGCTCCGCGGCCGTGCCGGCCGTCAGGGCGACATCGGCGCGTCCGTCTTCTTCCTCTCCCTCGAGGACGACCTCATGGTCCGCTTCGGCGGCGAGAGAATGAAGCGCATCTATGAGATGAGCAAGATGGAGGAGGACGAATGCCTCGAGAGCAAACTTCTCTCACGCCTCATCGAGTATGCGCAGAAGCAGATCGAGGGCAGGAACTTTGCCACCCGTAAGAACGTCCTCCAGTACGACGACGTCATGAATACCCAGCGCACGATCATCTACGCCGAGCGCATGAAGGTCATTCGCGGCGAGGACGTCCACCAGCAGGTCCTTCTCTACATTCCCGACTATGTCAGGAGCGTCGTCCGCATGGCGGTCAACGTCGAGGACATGCCCGAGAAGTGGAACGAGGACGACCTCAACACCGCCCTCGAGCAGAAGATCCTTCCCAAGGGGACAGGCTTCATTACCCGTGAAAAGCTCGAGAAGTGGGAGTACGACACGGCCATTGACAAGATCGTCAAGAAGGCCGTCGAGTGCTACGAGGAGAAGATCGTCCGCATCAGGGAGCAGACGGGGATCGACTTTGCGGACGTCGAGAGGAGCATTCTCCTCCGCGTCGTCGACAACAACTGGATCGACCACATCGACGCGATGGATCAACTTCGGAAGGGCATCCGCCTGCAGGCCTATGCCCAGTCCGACCCCATCATTGCCTATAAGAAAGAGGGCCTTGAGATGTTCGATGAGATGGTCGAACGCATTCAGGAGCGCACGATCGCCATTTTGCTGAAGGCCGAGGTGCAGATCCGCCAGCCCGCTGTCCAGCGCATCATGCCGACCGCACTCTCCGCGCCCGCGCCCGAAGCGCAGCCGCAGCAGTCCGAGCCCGCGCAGGCCGCGCAGGAGAGACCCGCAGGGGATCCTCACGCCGCGCCCGTCGCGATGCCCGCCGCTCCCGCGGCCGTCGACGTCTCCGCTCTCAAGACGAGCGGTTCCGAGCGGTTCAACCCCGCCACCATGAAGAAGACCAAGAAACCGGGCCCCAACGATCCCTGCCCCTGCGGCAGCGGCCTCAAATACAAGAAGTGCCACGGCAAACCGTTCTGATCCCAAAGTATTGACAATCCCTCGAACCTATGGTAGAATAGAGCTGTAACGGGTATGAATTACTATACGAAAGCAAAAGAGTTCAGTGACTTCGATCACAACATTGAAGATGGGACTTACGACATCGAAGACATGCGGACAGTAAGTTTTTCCAAAGGCTATCAGGTCACTTTCCAACAGAGAAAGAGTGTCGAATACACGGAACCGTTTTATAATTCTTTGGTGGACTGTATCAAGGGGTATACGGGTTCAAAGGTGTATGTTGGCGTCTACGAGAGGCAAACAGAGCTTTCCTTTTATACGACGGATGAATTGACTGCATTGGATATCGCGATCGAATTCCACCAAGATTCCTATTTTGACTGGGAGGCGTGCGATATCGTTGAGCATCAATACTATTTACAGAGGAGGAAAAATGTATGAAAGCTGTTCCTGCAGCGAGCGGAGCGATCCCTGTGATAAACGAACAAGAATTGTATCTTCATACACTGCAGAACCTTCATAAGGAATTTTGTGAGGGCAAGGTCTCTGACAAAAAGGAATATCGCGCCAAGCGCGAGGCTCTTTTGCGCAAATTGGATCGGGAACACATCATGCGGTTGATCGAGGAAACAGACAATCTGAACCTCAAGCAATATTACGCAGGTTTTCTCCGCTAATGATCTCTCCGAGCGAAGCTCGGAGATTTTCAACAAAAAATTATCAGGTATTTATGTTCAAAGCAGACGATTACAGACTGAAGATCAAGGCCCTTGAGGAGACGCTCGGCGAGGCAAAGTACGCCCTCGACATCGACAACCGCTACCTCCAGCTCAAGTCCTTGCGCGAGGAGCAGGAGAAGCCCGAGGTCTGGCAGGATCTCGAGCGTTCGGCGAAGATCGGGCGGGAGATCTCTTCCATTGAGAACAAGATCGCGTCCTACGAGAAGGGCAGGAAGGCCCTCGACGACGCCAACGAGATCATCGACCTCATCGAGGAGACGGAGGAGGAAGACCTCGTCCCCGAGCTTGACAAGATGCTCTCCGCCGCCGAGGCGGACATCGAGGAGATGCGCGTCAAGGCGCTCCTCCGCGGCAAATACGACAGTTCGGACGCCCTCCTCTCCATTCATGCGGGTGCGGGGGGAACGGAGGCCTGCGACTGGGTCTCCATGCTCTACCGCATGTATTGCCGCTATGCCGACATGCAGGGCTATAAAGTCACCGAGATCGACCGCCTCCCGGGGGATTCCGCGGGGCTCAAATCGGTGGATTTCAAGGTGGAAGGGGAGAACGCCTACGGCTATCTGAAGGCGGAGATCGGCGTGCACAGGCTCGTCAGGATCTCGCCCTTTGACGCAAACAAGCGCCGCCAGACCTCCTTTGCCTCCGTCGAAGTCATGCCCGAGGTCGACGACGACAACGAGATCGAGATCAGGGACGAGGACATCCGCATCGACGTCTACCGCAGTTCGGGGGCGGGCGGACAGAAGGTCAACAAGACCGAGACCGCCATCCGCATCACGCACTTCCCGACGGGCATCGTCGTCACCTGTCAGAACGAGAGATCCCAGCTCCAGAACAAGGAGATGGCCTTCAAATATCTCCGTTCCCGCCTGCTCGAGAAGCAGATCGAGGAGCGTTTGGCGCACGAGGCCGCCCTCAAGGGCGAGACCAAGAAGATCGAGTGGGGCTCGCAGATCCGCTCCTACGTCTTCTGCCCGTATACCCTCGTCAAAGATCACCGCACGGGCTTTGAAATGGGCGACGTGCAGGCCGTGATGGACGGCAATATCCAAGGTTTCATCATCGATTATCTCAAGAAGACCTGATTTTTGTCCTATGGCACAACCGCTGATTTTGGGAATTGAATCCTCCTGTGACGAAACGGCCGCGGCAGTCATCCGCGGCCGCACGCTCTTATCCGACGAGATCGTCTCCTCCGCGTCTGTGCAGGCCAAATTCGGCGGCGTCGTCCCCGAGATCGCCTCCCGCATTCACAGCGACGCTGTGGACGAGGTCGTGCTCCGCGCCCTCGGCAAAGCGAACGTCAGAAAGGAGGACCTTGCCGCCGTCGCCGTCACCTACGGGGCGGGGCTTCTGGGCGCGCTCCTCGTCGGGCTTTCCTTCGCCAAGGGCCTTGCCTACGGGCTCAACATTCCCCTCATCGGCGTAAACCACATTCGCGGACACCTCGCCGCGAGCTATCTCGAGGACGAGACCCTTGCGCCGCCCTTTGTCACCCTGCTCGCAAGCGGCGGCCACACGGCCATTCTCTTTACGAAGACGAAGACCGACTTCGAAGTTCTCGGCGGCACGCTCGACGATGCGGCGGGGGAGGCCTTTGACAAAGTCGCCCGCGTCCTCGGTCTGCCCTATCCGGGCGGTCCGCACGTCGAGAAACTCGCACGGGAGGGGAGGCCCGTCGTCCCCATGCCGAAGATGCTCAAAGGCCTCGGCGGGTACGACTTTTCGTACAGCGGCCTCAAGACGCACATCATCAACTACGTCCACACGAAGGAGCAGAGGGGGGAGGCATGGTCCAAAGCCGACGTCGCCGCTTCCTTCCAGTCGGCCGCGCTCGACATTCTCGTCGAAAAGACCGTCGATGGCGCTTTGGAGAGGCATGTGCACACCGTGACTGCGGGCGGGGGCGTCGTCGCAAACGGCTATCTGCGCGAAAGATTGCAGACCGCGTGCGAAAAAGCAGGCCTCAAGCTCGTCCTTCCCGAGAAAAAGCACTGCACCGACAACGCCGCCATGATCGCCGCGGAGGGGCTCATTCAGTACGAGGCGGGCAACGTTTCGCCGCTCTCCCTCAACGCCCGCGCCAGCATTCCCCTGCGGTGACGGCGTCCTTCTTCGCCCCAAAACCGCTCTTCCCTCCATACATAATACCGACCCGATTGCAGAAACTGCAGTCGGGTATTTTTATGGGAAATCAGACCATCTATTTCAGGAAGGAGCCGCGCATCGTCGCGACGAGCACCATTGCGGGGCCGAAGGAGTGCGAAGGGGTCATCGGCCGCTACGTCGAAACGGCCCTCTCCGACGACATGTTCGGCGAAAGCACCTACGAAAAGGCCGAGTGCAAGATGCTCTCGACGGTCATCGACGGGGCGATCGCCAATGGGGGAGTCAAGCGCGACGAGATCGATCTCATCGTCTCGGGCGATCTGCTCAACCAGATCATCTCGGCAAGTTTCGCCGCCCGCGATTTTTCTGTGCCCTTTTTGGGCGTGTACGGGGCCTGTTCCACGATGGCCGAATCGCTCGCCGTGGCCGCGGCCTTCATCAACGGCGGCCTGTGCAAAAGGGTCGTCGCGGCGACGGGCAGTCACTTTGCCTCGGCTGAACGCCAATACCGCTACCCCTTGGAGCTCGGCTGTACCCGTCCGCCCCAGTCCCAGTGGACGGTCACGGGCGCGGGCGGGGCGCTCCTCTCCAACAGCGGCGACGGGATCAAGGTCACGGCCGCCACCCTCGGCAAGGTCGTCGATTTCGGCATCACCGACGTCAATAACATGGGCGCGGCAATGGCGCCTGCGGCGGCGGACACCATCTTGGCACACTTCCGCGGGACGCGCGAAGAAGCCGAGGACTACGATCTTATTGTCACGGGGGATTTGGGTGCGCTCGGCAGTCGCATTCTCAAGGATCTGACATGGGAAAAGGGGCTCAACATCAACAAAAATCACGTTGACTGCGGGGAGATTATCTATAATGTCATCGAGGACGAATATCAGGGGGGAAGCGGCGCGGGCTGTTCAGCGGTGGTGCTCAATTCCTATCTGTACAGCAAAATGATGGCGGGGAGCTTGAAAAAGATCCTGTTTGTTGCGACAGGCGCGCTCTTATCCACGGTCTCGTCTGGCCAAGGTGAATCCATTCCTTGCATCGCCCACGCCGTCGTCCTCGAGCGCTGACGAAAGCGCCTCTCCGCTCTTACCCCCTCCTTTGGCGTGCCGCGCGCCCTCACGCTCATTCTGAGGCGAAGCCGAAGAATCCCCTTGAACGAAGTTCCCTCCCTGCCCCGTCCTCCGCGTCATCCTGAGCCGCCGCCGAAGGCGGCGTGTCGAAGGATCCCGTGAACGAAGTCCTCCACCCCCTCCATGGGAGGGGGGGTAGGGGGGTGGGTCACCGCAGTCTTCCCTCGCTGCCCCACGCTGCCGCTCGCTGCCCCTTTTAGGGGAAGTCCCCGAGCTTGCGAGGGGAAAGGGGTTTCAAAACCCCTCTGTCTCGGCTACGC
>CANQOX010000005.1 GCA_947625595.1 uncultured Clostridia bacterium | reverse complement strand
TTGGACTCCCAGAGCGAAGAGATCGTGCCGACGTCCTTCCAATACCCCTTGAAGCGGTAGGAGAACATCCTTTCCCCCGCATTGAGCATGGCGGGAAGGACGTCTTTTCCGAAGTCCTTGGTGGAAGTGGGGTTTGCGTCGTCCTCCTCGAGATATTTGAAGAGCTTCTCGGCCGTGAAGATATAGATGCCCATGGAGGCAAGGTTACTCTTGGGCTGTTTGGGCTTCTCCTCAAATTCGTAGATGGAGCCGTCCTCATTGGTGTTGAGAATGCCGAAGCGGGAAGCCTCCTTCATCGGGACTTCGATGGCCGCGATCGTGCAGTCGGCCCCCGTCGCCTTGTGTGCGCGGAGCATCTCGGCGTAGTTCATCTTATAGATGTGGTCGCCCGAGAGAATGAGGACATAGTCGGGATCGTACTTCTTCATGAAGGGAAGATTCTGATAAATGGCGTTTGCAGTTCCCTCGAACCAAGACTGCTTCTTCTTGGCCTGATAGGGCGAGAGAATATGCACGCCGCCGTAGGCGCGGTCAAGATCCCACGGTTGGCCGTTCCCGATGTACTCGTTGAGCTCGAGCGGTTCATACTGCGTCAGAACGCCGACCGTGTCGATCCCCGAGTTGATGCAGTTGGAGAGCGGAAAGTCGATGATGCGGTACTTTGCGCCGAACGCAACTGCGGGCTTTGCAATGTTATTTGTGAGCGCGTAGAGCCTTGAGCCCTGCCCGCCCGCAAGCAACATTGCCACACATTCCTTTTTTCTCAACATATATTTTACCCCCATTGTTTCTTTATTTGGCGCCCGTCTTTTTGGGAGAGGCGGGCTCATAGACAAGATAGAGCGTCGTGAGCTTCGGCATCGGGATCTGAAGGGAATACTGTTTGCCGTGGCTGGGCTTCTTCACCGCAGTGAAGGTCTTCTTTGACAGCTTCCCCTCCCCGCCGAATTTCTTCTCATCGGAGTTGAAGACGATCCTGTACTTGCCGCGCTTGTTGACGCCAAGAAGATAGTCGTCGGCGTCGACGCCCGAGAAGGAAGTCAGGCAAATGATCTCATTCCCCTCTCTGTCGCGGCGGATAAAGGAGACCATGTTCCTGTCCGCGTCGTCGGGCGCAAGCCACTCAAAGCCGTCCCAGCTGTCCTCGATCTCATAGAGGGCGGGCGTTGCGGCATAGAAACGGTTGAGCGCGCGGACGTACTCGGAGAGTTTGCCGTGCAGTTCGTAGTTGTCGCGGAGGAAGAACTCGATCCCCTCCTTGTAGTCCCACTCCTTGAACTGGCCGAATTCGTACCCCATGAAGTTGAGCTTCTTCCCGGGGTGAGCCATCATGTAGCCGAGGAAGGAGCGCACGCCCGCAAACTTTTCCTCATAGGTGCCCGGCATCTTGTTGATGAGCGAACACTTGCCGTGGACGACCTCATCATGCGAGATGGGCAGAACGTAGTTCTCCGAGAAGGCGTACATCATGGAGAAAGTCAGTTTATTGTGATTGTTCATGCGGAAATAGGGATTGAGGCAGAGATAGGAGAGCATGTCATTCATCCAGCCCATATTCCACTTGAAATTGAAACCGAGCCCGCCCACCGAACCGGGCTTTGTGACGAGGCCCCATGCCGTGCTCTCCTCTGCGATCATCATCGCATACGGGAAACGCAGGAAGACGGCCTCATTGAGACGGCGGAGAAAGGCGATGGCCTCGAGATTTTTGTTCTCGCCATAGATGTTGGGGACCCACTCCCCCGCGCGCTTGTCGTAGTCGAGGTAGAGCATGGAGGCGACGGCGTCCACCCGAAGCCCGTCCACATGGAAGACGTCGAAGAAATAGCACGCGCCCGAGATGAGGAAGGAAAGGACTTCCTCCCTCCCGTAGTCAAAACGGCGGGTGCCCCAGCTCTTGTGCTCCATTCTGTCCCACTGGCCGCTCTCATAGAGGGGCTGTCCGTCGAACTCATAGAGCCCGTGCGCGTCCTTGGGGAAATGTGCGGGGACCCAGTCGACGATGACGCCGATGCCCGCCGCATGGAAGGCGTCCACGAGGGACATGAAGTCCTTCGGCGTGCCGAGGCGGGAGGTGACCGCAAAATATCCCGTCACCTGATACCCCCACGAGCCGTCGAAGGGATACTCGGTCACGGGCATGAATTCCACATGGGTATAGCCCATTTCCTTGACATAGGGAACAAGCTCCCGTGCAAGGTCGCGATAGGAATAGTAATTGCCGTCCTCGTACTTTTTCCACGAGAGCAGGTTGACTTCATAGATGTTGACAGCCGAGGAATAGATGTTCCGCGCGGCGATCTTCTCAAAGTATGCGCTGTCCCCCCATTGATATCCGTCAAGATCGTAGATCTTGGACGCGGTCGCGGGAGGCGTCTCGGTATGGAATCCGACGGGGTCGGCCTTGTAGAGAAGGCGTCCGTCAGCAGCGGTGATACAATACTTATAGGTGTCGTACTGTTTCAGTCCCGCAATGAAGAGCTCGAAGCACTCATTGTCGATCATGCGCTCCATGACGTTTGCATTGGGATCCCAGCCGTTGAAATCGCCAACGACGGAGACCGCCCTCGCATGGGGCGCCCAGACGCGAAAGACGTATCCCTCCTTTCCGTCCTTTACCGCCCTGTGAGCGCCGAAGATCTCATAGATGCGGTCATTTTTTCCATGATGGTACAGGTAGAGCGGGAAGTCCGTCTCTTTCATCGGTTTGTCCATATGTTTCCCTCTGTGCGTCGCGGCGTGAAACGCGGGATGTCCCTTGGCGTTCCGCCCGAACCTATCCTATTATACTATATTTTGTGCGTACTTTCAATACCAAAATTCAAATTTTCGTCTGACTTTTTTGAAAAAAAGAAAAAACCCCGCCGACGGCGAGGCTCCGACAGATCCTTGGGGGCAGAACGGCAAAAATGCGCCGTTTTTTCCGCGTCAGGGGTCCCTGATGGACTTTGCGATCTCATAGATATTGCCCGCGCCGAGGACGAGGACCAAGTCCTTCGGCCCGACCTTCTGCCGCAAATAGTCGGAGAGCCGTTCGGGCGAGGCGATGTAGACGGCGGAGGGAAGCATTCCCGTGAGCCGCACGGCGCTTCCCGCGAAGTCATACGCCTCCCGCGCGGCGTAAGTGCTGTAGATGACGGCCCCCTCGGCCCTTGAGAGCGCGGCGATGAAGTCGTCCATGAGATCCCTTGTGCGCGTATAGGTATGGGGCTGAAAGACGAGGCGGACCTTCCCCTCGCAGATGCGCTGTGCCGTGAAGAGCGTCGCGGCAATCTCCCGCGGGTGATGGGCGTAGTCGCAGATGAGCGGAACGCCGCAGAAGGTCCCCACCCGTTCAAATCTCCTCCTGACGCCGTGAAAGCTCTCGATCCCCGCCTTGATCTCCTCGGCGGTGAGGCCGAGAAGGCGGGCGCAGGCATAGGCGGCAAGGGCGTTCATCACGTTGAAGACGCCTATGACGTTCAGTCTGACGCGCACGACGGGAATGCCCTTTTCCTCGACGGTGAAGGAATAAATTTCCCTGTCGCTCCGAAGGGAAGTCGCTCGGATGTCGCCGTTGTGCAGGCCGAAGGAGAGCGCATGCGGAATGGAGCGTGCGTTGACGTCGTCGGCGTTGACGACGGCCCTCTCCGACTTTGCCGCAAACTCCCTGTACGCCTGCAGAAGCTCGGCCTTGGTCTTATAGCAGTCTGTGTGGTCGCGGTCGCAGTTGAGGACGACGCCGATCTCGCTCTTCAGCTCGAGAAAACTGCGCTTGAACTCGCAGGCCTCGGTGATAAAGTACTTCCCGCCGCAGGAAAAGTAGTTTCCAAGCTCCGAATCCTCCCCGCCGATGTGGCAGGTAAAGGGCTTCCCGCACGACTTCATGATGTGCGCAAGCATGCAACTCGTCGTCGTCTTGCCGTGGCACCCCGCGACGGAGACGACGTGCGCATAGTCCCCCGCGACCGCGCCGAGAAGTTCGGCACGGGAGACGATCCTCTTCTTTTTGCGCACCGCCTCGCGAAACTGCCTGTGTTCGGGGAGAATGGCACCCGTCACGACGACGAGGTCTTCGTAAATTTCTTCGTCCTCGCCGATGTGCACGGGAATGCCTTTCTGACGGAGCGTCTGTGTAAAATTGCTCTCCTGCGCGTCGCTTCCGCGCACGGAAAAGCCCCTGTCCTTGAGACAGCGGGCCAACGCGCTCATGCTCACGCCGCCGATCCCGATGAAATAAACGCCCGAAAAAGAGCCGATTTCGGCAAAATTCATACCGTATTTTATGTTGAAAATAAAAATTGTGTGAATTTTTTGATATTTTTAGCTAAATTTATTTAATATCTATTGATTTTTTCAAAAAAAGTGGTAACATAGTGAACAGAACGTTATAGGGAGGAAACACTTATGACAATTGGAGACGTGAGGATCCGCCAAGTGCGGCACACTGACGGAAAACTGCGCGCGGTCGCTTCGATCACGATCGATGATTGCTTTGTCGTACACGACATCAGGATCTTCGAGCGCGATGGCGCTTTCTTTGTGGCTATGCCGAGCCGCAAAGCCTCGGACGGTACCTACAAGGATATCGCTCACCCGCTGAATACAGAGACCCGCGAGTACATTCAGACTGTCATTTTGGATCGCTATGCCGCCTTTTTGAAAGAAAGCGCCGACGAAGATCCCGAGGACTGATCAAACGCAAGAGGAGAACGGCCGTTCCCCTCTTTTTTCCGCTCCCATATCGGGAGCTTTTTCTGTACCTTGTTTCTTCTCGCCGTTTCTGCTATAATAACTGATATACTCTGAAGGATGGAGGGATGCAATGATCCTCAATGTCGGTTTGAGAACGGACATCGTGAACTGCTATACCGACTGGCTCTTCCGCAGGTTTGAGGAGGGTTTCGTCTATGCGCGGAATCCCCTCTTTTCCTCGCGGGTCAACACCTATGAGCTCGTGCCCGAGAAAGTGGACGGAATCAGCTTCTGTTCCAAAAATTATGCGCCCGCATTGAGCCGCCTCGGCAAGGTCGTCAGCCGCTTCCGCACCTACTTTTTCTACACGATCACGCCGTACGGAAAGGACCTCGAGCCGAACATTCCGCCCGCCGAGGAGAGCGTCGAGACCCTCAAAGCCCTTTCCCGCATCGTGGGAAAGGACCGTCTCGCTTGGCGGTACGACCCCGTCCTCACCACGCTCCAATACACCCCCGAGCGGCATATCGAGGAATTTGAACGCCTCGCCGCGGCGATCTCGCCCTATGTGAGCAAGTGTATCTTTTCCTTCGTCGAAATGTTCATCATGATCGACAGGCGGATCCCCGATATCCTTCCCCTCAAGACGGAGACCAAGCACTTCTTGGCCCAAAATTTCGCAAAAATTGCAAAAAAATACCGCCTTCCGCTGCAGATCTGCTGTGCGGAGAGCGGATATGAGGACTATGGGATCAGGCGGGAGGGCTGTCTCACCCTCGAGACGCTCGGCAATGCCAACAACTGTCGCTTCAAGCTCACCAAACACACGGGCAACAGGGCGGGGTGCAAGTGCTTTGTGAGCCGCGACATCGGCTGGTACGATTCCTGCCCGAACGAATGCCTCTACTGCAATGCAAACCGCGGCATCGAGGACGTGCAGACCAATGTTTCTCTGCATGACCCCGCTTCCCCCCTCCTCATCGGCCATGTAAAGGAGGACGACGTCCTTCTCAAGGGCGTGCAGAACAGTCTCCTCATGCACGACGGGAAGCAAATTTCCCTCTTTGACGTTTGACGGCTATTCCTTTTTGAGCTTCGCAAGGAAAAAGCCCTCATAGAGCTGCGTCGGCGCGACGCACACCGTCCCCTCCATGGAGGGAAGGCGGGGAATGCCCTCGAAGCCCTCGATCGGCTCGATGCGGACATTGGGCGGGAGGACGTTTTTCAGGACCTGCTCATCTTCCCGCTTCAAAACGGAACAGGTCGAATAGAGCATCGTTCCGCCCTTTTTCAGGAGGCGGAGGGCCTTTTTCAGAAGGTTCTCCTGCAGACGGGCACAGCGCTCCACATAGGCGCTGTCGATGCGCAAGGGCCTGCCGTCTGCCGTCCCGCTCCCACTGCACGGCGCGTCGAGGAGGATCTTGTCGAAGGAAAAATGTTCGTCGAGGGTCAGCGCGTCCGCGCACAGCGCGGTCACCCGTCCCGCTCCCTGCCGCGCGAGGTTGAATTTGAGTCGCTCAAAGCGCGTCCTGTCCCGCTCGCAGGCCGTGATGAGGGCCTTCCCCTCCGAGAGGGCGGCAAGTTCGGTCGTCTTTCCCCCGGGAGCGGCCGTCATGTCGAGAATGCTCTCCCCCGTCTTCGGCGCAAGGCAGAGGGGCGGGAGCATGGAGGAAAGGCTCTGAAGGTAGATCTTTCCCTCTTCATAGAGGGGCGTCCTGCGAAGTTCTTCCTCCCTTGTCCCCCGCAGAATGAGCGCGGAGGCGTACCAAGGGACGCTTTCAAACGAAAAACCCGCCTCCAAAAGGGCAGACTTCCCCTCTTCAGCGGATAATTTCAGCGTGTTGACGCGAAGGGTCACGGGACGGGGGACATAGCCCTCCCAGATCTTTTCTGCGGCCGCTTCGCCATAATCGGAGCAAAGGAGCTCCTTCAGGGCTTCATTCACTTGATCTTCCCGATCCACTCGTCGATGTCCTTCTCGGGCGTGACGAGTGTTTTTTCATCGAATTTTACGCTCAAAACGGGGCAGACGGTCGCGCCGCGGAGGGCTTTCTTGAAGTCGCTCGGCGTGTGGCCGAGCCAGCCGCCGTTCGTCGCAAAGGGATAGACGGTCTTTCCCTTCCACGAGACGGACTTCATGAAACTCTTGACTGCGGGTGCAAAACTGTACCACCACACGGGCGTGCCGAGAACGATCGTGTCGTACTCTGCAATGTCCACGGCGAGCGGATAGAGCTGGGGAACATAGCCGCTCTCCACCTCCCTCTTGCCGAGGCTCACGAGGACGTCGTAATCGTCGGGATACCGCTTGACCGTCCTGATCTCGGCGATGTCCGCGCCGAGCGACTTTGCGATCCTCCTCGCGATCGTGCGGGTGTTTCCGCCGAATGAATAATAGACCACAAGTGTTTTCATGTCCTGCCTCCTTCGGGATCAATAGAATGTCGCGACTTCGTCCTCTTCGGAAAGAGGCTGGGCGCGTTCGGCGGTGTAGACCTTGAGCACGGGTCCCCTTTCGCCGTAGAGTTTATGAAATTCGACGTCGATGCGCGCCGTGATCTGAAGCCACTCATTGGTCTGCAGGCCGAGGGCGGGATCCCCCTCGCAGACGAGGCCGCTGTATGCGATGTCGGCCGCACAGCAGGTCATGACGAGCCGTCCGATGCCGAAGGTCCCCTCCTTCATCTTTCTGTCGAGGGCGACGATGCCCTTGAGCGAGACCGTCTTGCCGTCGTACTTGTCGGGCTCCTCGCGGAGGTCGCGATAGAAATAGGCGAAGTCGCGGTCCTCGATGTTGATGACGGGCGCGTCGATGTCAAAGGGGAGCGGGTCCTCGATATCATCGTATTCGGCTCTGCCCCCGACATATTCATAGACGATATCGGGCCTGCGCGAAGCGGCGCGGACGATCTTGTGAAACTCCTCCCTCTTGAGCTCGGGCCTGAAACGGTTGAACACGACCATATCGGCAAAGCGGATCTTGTCATAGACGAGCTGGCGCATGTTGGCATTGTAGCTCAAGAAGGTATTCGCGTCGAAGAAGGTCATCACCTGCGCGATGAGCCAGCCATCGGGCATCGCCTCGAAAAATTTGTCGAGGAGCATCATGCCGTTCCACTCGACAACCACGCGCTCGACCCTGTTTTCCCGCGCGATGCGGGTAAGATTTGACATGGTCAGCTCGGCCTCGGTCACCTTTGCGACGGCGTATTTGCGCACGGCGAAGCGGGAGGGCGTGTACTCCTCCTCCCCCTCTTCGCAGACGAGGAGCAGGGTCTTTTCGTCCGAATCAAACCGCTCGTCCTCGAACGTCTCCTGAATGAATTTTGTCTTCCCCGCATCGAGAAACCCCAAAAAGAGGTAGACGGGAACTTCCTTCGGCATAATTTACCCCAAAAACAGTGTTTTCAGCTTTCTTTCGTCGATGTCACAGCCGATGACGCAGAGCCTGCCCGTGACGGCGGGCGCACCGCCGCGAAGGTCGGGCTCCTCGGGAACGTAATCAAAGTAGATCCAGCCGTCCTTGCCGTTCACATAGCCCTTTGCGCGGAGGATCTGCCCATAGGCGCCCGAGTCAAGCGCCGCGAGGATCTTTTCGATCTCCTCGCGCGAAAACGTCTTCGCCGTCTCCATTCCCCAGCTCGTGAAGATCTCATCGGCGTCATGGTCATGGTGGTGATGATGGTGTTCATGCTCATCTTCATCGTCGTCATCATCGTGATGATGGTGGTGGTGATGATGTTCTTCTTCGTCTTCATCATCGTCATCGTGGTGGTGATGGTGTTCGTGTTCATCTTCATCGTCGTCATCATGGTGATGATGGTGGTGATGATGCTCATGTTCGTCTTCGTGTTCGGCCTCGGCGGCGAGCTTTTCCAGTTCGGCGTTGAGGCTGTCCGTCTTCTGCATGGCGAGAAGGATGTCCTTGCCGTCGAGCGCGGACCAATCTGTCGTGATGACGGTGACGGCGGTGTGCTCTTTGAGAAGCGCGGCCGCCTCCTCCGTCTTGGCGGGGTCGGAGGTGTGGGAAAGGACGATACAGCTCGCATTCTCCACCTGATCGAGGAAGAATTCACCGAAGTTGCGCAGGTACACCTTGCACTTCTTGGCGTCGACGACGGTGCAGAAGGCGTTGAGCACGCTGTCCTCGACCTGCGCACGCTGGACGGCCTTGATGACGTCGGAGAGCTTCCCGACACCCGAGGGCTCGATGAGAATGCGGTCGGGCGCGAACTGCTCGGCGACTTTCTTGAGGGCCTTGGCAAAATCCCCCACGAGCGAACAGCAGATACAGCCCGAATTCATCTCGGTGATCTCAATGCCCGCTTCCTTCAGAAATCCCCCGTCCACGCCGATCTCGCCGAACTCATTCTCGATGAGCACGACCTTCTCGCCGACGTAGGCTTCCTTGATGAGTTTCTTGATGAGCGTGGTCTTTCCCGCGCCCAAAAATCCCGAAAAAATATCGATTTTGATCATTTTTGTGCCTTCTTTACGCGATTTTTCATGAAAATGATATCAGAATGCCCAGTTGCCGTTCTTGAAGATCTGCACTCTCTCGCCGCTCTTCGTGACGCCGACGATGTCGAGATCCTCGCTCCCGATCATGAAGTCGACATGGATCGTGCTGTCGTTGATGCCCTTGGCCTGAAGCTCCTCCTTGGTCATGTCCTCAAAGCCCCTGACGCACTCGTTGAAGCCCCTGCCGAGGGCGAGGTGACAGCTCGCATTCTCGTCGAAGAGGGTGTTGTAGAAGAGAATGCCCGTGTTGTTGATGGGCGAATCATAGGCGATGAGGGCGCACTCGCCGAGCATTTTGGCCCCTTCGTCCATTGAGATCATCTTCTCGAGAAGTTCCTGATTCTTCTTTGCCTTGACTTCGACGACCTTCCCGCCTTCGAAGCGGACGGAGAAATCCTCGATGAGCTCGCCCTGATAGGAGAGCGGCTTGGTGGAATAGACGATGCCCTCTGCATCCCCCGCCTTGGGCGAAATGAAGATCTCTTCGCTCGGGATATTGGGATTAAAGTAGGCCCCCGAAAGGGTCTCCTCCCCACCGCCGCAGAAGCGGCTCCCGTCGATGAGACCGACCCGAAGGTCCGTCCCGTTGGAAGACTTATACTCGAGCGCGACGAGCTTGAGCCTGTCGAGATAGTCGCACTTCTCGGCGAGGGCGTCGTTGTGGCGGTGCCAATCCTTGACAGGGTCCGCCCCGTCTGCGCGGGAGGCCTTCAGAATGGCGTCCCAAAGCCGCTCGACCGCACTGCTTGCCGTCGGCGCGTCGGGAAAGACCTTCTTCGCCCAAGCCTTGGAGGGAACGGCCGCGATGCACCACTGATATTTGTTCTCCATCTGGTCGCGGATGGGCTTGATCGTCTTGGAACGGGTCATGCGGACGGCCGTATATTTCTCCTGATCGAGCCCTTTCAGCCCGTCGGGATCGGCCGACTCGAGGTAGAGCATGGCGGGAAGCTCCTCCTTCCTGTATTCGAGCTTCTCGATCTCCCACTTCGCAAACGATTCGAGGCTCTCCTGCGACTGATATTTGTAATGCGTGGCAATGAGGGGCTGGTGGGACCAGTCGACGGTGACCTTTCCCGCGCCCGCCCTGTAGAGTTCCTCGACGACCATCTCGACAAACTCGGGCTGGTCGAGCTCGGCAACGACGACGACCCACTGACCCTTTCTGACGTTGATGCCTGTCTTCGCGAGAAGTTTCGCGTATCTTTTGAGCTGTAACTTATTCACTTGAATTTCTCCTTGATAAAATGTTTTCTATCCTATTATAACCCAAATTTTGCCAAAGTCAACCGCAAAACAAAAAAAGGCGAAAATTGCTTTTTTAGATGCAAAAATCGCCCTTTTTTCGAAGTACTATGTCAGATATAGTACTATGCTCCCGCGCTCTCTTGTAGCATTCAGGTCGAGGACGCGCTGATTGGATGAGCCGCGGAATTTGAGGCGGATGTCCTTCAGGCCCTCGACAAAGGGCCCGTCGACGAGAATGTCGATGAGGGAGAGAAGTTCCCTCACCCCCTCGCCGTCGTCCTCCTTCAACGTTCCGTCCGCATAGGTATAGCCCGTGTAGCACCAGACGTCCTTTTGGGGAAATTTTTCGCGGAATTTTCTGACAAAGGGGAGGAGCGCGGCCCTGTTCTCGGGCTCAAAGGGATCCCCGCCGAGCAGGGACAGCCCCGCGATATAGTCGGGCGTGAGCGCATCGAAAAGTTCCCCCTCCGTCTCCGCGGTGAAGGGCTTTCCGTACGAAAAATCCCATGCAACGGAATTGAAACACCCCTTGCAATGCCGTCTGCAACCCGAAACAAAGAGGGAGACTCTGACTCCCTCTCCATTTGCGATATCACATTTTTTGATCTCTGCGTAGTTCATATCAAATCAAAGGTGAAGAACGCGCTCCCTGATCTCCTGCGTGCGGCCCTGATTCCAGTACTGCGTTCCGATGTAGCCGCAGGTGCGGCGGGCAACGTTCATCTTGCTCTGGTCGCGGTTCCCGCAGTGCGGGCACTCCCAAATGAACTTTCCGTCCTCCTCCACCGTCACGATCTCTCCGTCGTATCCGCAGACCTGACAGTAGTCGCTCTTGGTATTGAGTTCGGCATACATGATGTTGTCATAGATGAACTGCATCACGGCGAGGACGGCGGGAATGTTGTCCTGCATATTGGGCACTTCGACATAGGAGATGGCCCCGCCCGGGGAGAGCTGCTGGAATTCGCTCTCAAACTTCAGCTTGGTGAAGGCGTCGATCTTCTCGGTGACATGGACGTGATAGCTGTTGGTAATGTAGCTCTTGTCCGTGACGCCGGGGATGATGCCGAAGCGCTGCTGGAGACACTTGGCAAATTTATAGGTCGTGCTCTCGAGGGGCGTGCCGTAGAGCGAGAAGTCGATGTTGTGCATCGCCTTCCACTCCTTGCACTTGTCGTTCATGTGCTGCATGACGGACAGCGCGAAGGGCTTCGCCTCGGCGTCGGTGTGCGATTTCCCCGTCATGTACTTCGTGCATTCATAGAGACCCGCATAGCCGAGCGAGATCGTCGAATATCCGCCATAGAGAAGTTTGTCGATGGTCTCCCCCTTCTTGAGGCGGGCCAAGGCGCCGTACTGCCAGAGAATGGGCGCGGCATCGGAAAGGGTCCCCTTCAGCCTGTTGTGACGGCACATCAGTGCCCTGTGGCAGAGCTCGAGGCGTTCATCGAAAATTTTCCAGAACTTCTCCACATCACCGCCCGAGGAGAGCGCGACATCGACGAGATTGATGGTGACGACGCCCTGATTGAATCGGCCGTAGTACTTGGGTTTTCCGTTCTCATCGAGATAGGGCGTCAGGAAACTGCGGCAACCCATGCAGGTGTAGCAGTGGCCCTCGCCGTTCTTGTCCACTTTGAACTCGAGCATCTTCTTCTCGGAGATGTAGTCGGGGACCATGCGCTTCGCCGTGCACTTTGCGGCAAGCTGGGTGAGATACCAATATTTGCTCCCCTCGCGGACGTTGTCCTCCTCGAGGACGTAGATGAGCTTGGGGAAAGCGGGCGTGACCCAAACTCCCGCCTCGTTCTTTACCCCCATGATGCGCTGCTCGAGGGTCTCCTCGATGATCATCGCAAGGTCCTCGCGCTCCCTCTCGTTCCTCGCCTCGCCCAAATACATGAAGACGGTGACAAAGGGAGCCTGTCCGTTCGTCGTGAGAAGGGTCACGACCTGATACTGAATGGTCTGAATGCCCTTCTTGATCTCCTCGCGCAGTCTCTTCTCGGCGATGCGGTTGATCGTGTCTTCCATGACGGCGACGTCGGCAAGCTCCTCGGCCACTTCGGCGCGGATCTTCTGACGGCTGATGTCGACAAAGGGCGCAAGGTGCGTGAGGGAAATGGACTGCCCGCCGTACTGGTTGGACGCGACCTGCGCAATGATCTGCGTGGCGATGTTGCAGGCCGTGGAGAAGGAATGGGGCTTCTCGATGAGAGTTCCCGAGATGACGGTGCCGTTCTGCAACATGTCCTCAAGATTGACGAGGTCGCAGTTGTGCATGTGCTGGGCATAGTAGTCGGCGTCGTGGAAGTGAATGATCCCCTCCTCGTGCGCCTCGACGATGTCGGGGGGCAGAAGGAGACGTTTGGTGAGGTCCTTGCTCACCTCCCCCGCCATGTAGTCGCGCTGGACGGAGTTGACGGTGGGATTTTTGTTGGAGTTCTCCTGCTTGACTTCCTCATTGTTGCATTCGATGAGCGTGAGGATCCGCTCGTCGGTGGTATTTGCCTTTCTGACGAGAGCACGGGAGTAACGGTAGGTGATATACTTGCGCGCGACGGCGAACGCCTTCTGATCCATGATCTGATTCTCCACGAAGTCCTGGATCTCCTCGACGCTGACAGCGCGGTTGAGGTCGCCCGCGAGCGCGGTGACCTTGTCCGCGATCAGAGAGATCTGCTCCTCGGTGAGACGGTTGTCTACGCTCACTTCGTTGTTCGCCTTCCTGATCGCGCTGATGATCTTCTGAATGTCAAAGCTGACTTCCGCACCGTTTCTCTTGATGATCTTCATAATTTCTCCTCTTGCAAATGCCCTTATCAATGCCCCAAAGGGTGAAAAAGCGTTCCCCGAAGGGAACGCTATTATCATACAACATATATTGAGAAAAGTCAAGCATTTAGCCACAATATTTTGACAAAATTTTTATTTCAATCACAACATCTTGTGGTTATAAGAAAATATAAAGGAATTCCTCGGTGAAACACAGGGCGCAAATGTTACACACTTAAGACCGACTTTCCGCGCGCCCCGAAAGGGAGATCAGAACTCGGTGACTTTGAGGTTTCCGAGGATCTCCTCGTACTTTTCGCGGGCGAAGGAGATCGTGCCGAACGTCGTGACTGCCGCCGTCCCCGCCGCGATGCCCGCGCGGAGAATGTCGGGAAGATCGGCGCCCTGCTGCATCATGTTCGCCACGGCGGCGACCATCGCATCGCCCGCCCCGACGGTGGAATTGACCGCAACATTGATGCTCTTGCAGAAATAGTTCTTCGTGCCGTTCGTCAGAATTGCCCCGTTGCCGCCGAGGGAGAGAAGGACGCACTTCGCGCCCCTGTCAAGGAGCTCATGACAGCCCGAAAGCATCTCCGTCCTGTTCTTCAGCTTGCGGCCGAGGGTGTTCTCAAGTTCCTCGAGGTTGGGCTTGACGAGATCGACGCCCGCCTCAAGCGCGGCAAGCAGTCTCTCCCCCTCCGTGTCGACGATGCGGAGCGAACGCGGGTCGACCGAGCGGAAGAGGTCGCGGTAGTAGCTGTCGCCGACGCCGCGGGGCAGACTGCCCGAGATGACAGTGACGTCCGCGGAGGCCGACGAGGTCTGGATCATATGCAGAAGCTCCACGAGCTTCTCCCCCTCCACCTGTCCGCCGACATCGTTGATCTCGGTGAGCATGGAACGCTTGTCGATGCACTTGTAGTTTTCGCGGACCCTGCCGCTGTTCCAGACGAAGGTGAACCTGACGCCCTCGCGGTCGAGCGCATCGATGAACATCTGGCCGTTCTCATTGTACATGAAGCCCGTCGCGTGCGCCTCCCCGCCCAATCTCGCCACGCCGATGGCAACGTTGAGCGCCTTCCCCGTAAAGGAAAGCGTCTTGGACTTGACCATGTTGACCTTGCCGACGTTGAGCGAGTCGAGCTCGATGGTGACGTCCACGCTCGGACTCATGCAGACCGTTAAAATCATTCTTCCCCCCTTGCGGCGAACCCCTGCGGGGGAACGCCTCCCCTATTTTACATTGAGATCATCTGAAGCGTCTCATAGAGCTCATAGTTGAACTTCTTCTTCATGGAGACGGCTTCGATGATGTCCATATCTACGATCTCGTTCCTGTGAATGCCGACGACGCGGTTGCCGATGCCGTCCTTGAGAAGACGGACAGCCTTGTTGCCGAACTGCGCCGCGAGCATTCTGTCCGCCATGGAGGGCGAACCGCCGCGCTGAATGTGACCGATCGTCGTAGCACGGACGGAGTAGGTCGTGATCTCCTGCAATTTCTTCGCAAAGGCGTCAGCCGTCACGGCCCCCTCTGCGACGACGATGATGTTGGAATGTTTGCCGTTTGCACGGGAACGGTTGATGCGCATGACGATGTCCTCGAGGTCGTAGGCGATCTCGGGAACGACGATGATCTCGGCGCCCGAGGTGATGCCCGCATACAGGGCGATGTCACCGCAATGCCGACCCATGACTTCGACGACGGAGATGCGCTCGTGCGAATTCATCGTGTCGCGAAGTTTATTGATGACTTCGAGGCAGGTATTGACCGCCGTATCGAAGCCGAGCGTGTAATCGGTGTACTGCAGGTCGTTGTCGATCGTCCCCGGGATCCCGATGGTCGGAATGCCGTAGTCCTCGGTGAGGCACTTCGCCCCGCGGAAACTTCCGTCGCCGCCGATGACGACGAGACCTTCGATCCCATGCTTCTCAAGGGTCGCGACAGCCTGTTTCTGTCCCTCGACGGTGAGCATTTCAAGGCATCTTGCCGTCCTCAAAATGGTGCCGCCGCGCTGGACGATATCCGAAACGGAGCGCATCTCCATCTGGCGCATGGTGTCGTCAATGAGACCCGCATAGCCGCGTTCGATGCCGTAGACCTCCATTCCGAAATAGATGGCCGTGCGGACGACCGCACGGATCGCCGCATTCATGCCGGGCGCGTCGCCGCCGCTCGTGAGTAAACCGATCCTTTTCATATCAACCTCCGTGCTCGCCCCTATTATAACACACACTTTTCAAAAAAGAAAGGGGTTTCAGAAAATCTTTTTTCCGTTTTTCAAACAATTTTAATACAGGGGTCGGGCAGGTACATTCTGACCTCCGCGAGAAGGGCGCGGGAGAGCCGCACGCTGTATTCAAACCGCTTGTTATTATGTAAAATTTTGACCTTCGTCCCGCCCTGATAGCCCTCGAGGGCGTCGATGAGCTCCTCAAAGTCCTCCTCGGGGAGGGTCCGCGCGTCCAGCCAAAGGACCTGCTCGGCGGGATCCTGCGCGGGCTCGGGCTTGACGTCGTCGGGCTGAAGGGCTTCGATGGTGTCTACGATGATGACGGGCGCCTTCTCGGCGGGAAGGTCGATCTTTCCCCTGATGCGGACGACTGTGTCCTGCTTGATGACCGAGCGCGTCCTGTCGTAAATTTTGGGGAAGGCGAGGCATTCGACGCTTCCGTACAGGTCCTCCACCGTGACAAAGGCCATGAATCCGCCCGATTTTGTGCTGATCTTCTTGACGGCGGAGATGATCCCCCCCATCATGACGGGATCGCCCGCCTTGACGAGGTTGTACGTCCTGTCGTGAGTCTCCTCGTCCTCCTCAAAGTCCATGAGCATGCCCGTATTGAAGGTGCAGTCGCGGAACTTGTGGGCGTACTTCTCGAAGGGGTGCCCGCTGACGTACACGCCGAGGATGGATTTCTCTTTTGAGAGAAGTTCCTCCTTCTCCCACTCGGGAATGTTCGGGTAGTCGGCCTTGGGCGCCTCCTCGTGAATGAGGCTTCCGAAGAGGGAGATCTGCATGCCGCTCCTCTCCTTCTCAAGGGCCTGCATGCGGCGCATCAAGTCCTCATAGACGGCTGCGTACTGGGAACGGTGATGTCCCATGCTGTCAAACGCGCCGCCCAAGATGAGCGCCTCGACCATTTTCTTGTTGATGAACCCCGTACAGCGCATGAGGAAGTCGGGAAAATCGGCGAACGGGCCGTTCTTCTGCCGCTCCCTGACGACGTTCTCCATCGCGCCGATGCCGACGCCACGCAGGGCGCAGAGGCCGATGCGGATGCCGTCCCCCTCCACCGCAAAGTAGGCCTTGGAGCGGTTGACGTCGGGAGGAAGGATGCGGATGTTCTTCTCCTTCATGTAGACGATATACTTGGCGATCTCGTCGATCTTGGAGATGCGGTTGTTCAGGACGCCCGCGAGGAATTCCTTGGGATAGTATTTTTTCAGAAAGGCCGTCTCATACGTCACGACGGCATAGGCCGCGGCGTGGGATTTGTTGAAGGCGTAGGAGGCGAAGCTCTCCATCTGCGAGAAGAGCTCGGCCGAGACCTCGGGCGGAATGCCGTGCGCAAGACAGCCAGAGATATTGCCGTAGACGGGATTGCCGTCCTTGTCCTTCCCCACGACCTTGTCGAGGTCGCCGTAGATGAACTTCTCCTTCTGCGCCATCAGCTCGTTGAGGTGCTTCTTCGCCATGGCGCGGCGGACGAGGTCAGCCTGTCCCAGAGAATACCCCGCGAGGTTCTGGAAGATCTGCATGACCTGTTCCTGATAGATGATGACGCCGTACGTCTTTTCGAGAATGGGTTTGAGCAGGGGCGTGAGGTATCTGATCTTGTCGGGCTCGGCCCTGTTTTTGAGATAGTCGGGAATGAAATCCATCGGCCCGGGGCGATAGAGGGAAATGCCTGCGATCAGATCCTCGAGACAGGTCGGGCGAAGCTGTTTCATGAACCGCTTCATACCCCCTTGCTCAAGCTGGAAGACGGCGTCCGTGTCGCCCTCGGCGATGAGATCGTATGCGCCCTGATCGTCGCAGGCCTGATCGAACTCGACGCGCACGCCATAGTCCTCATAGACATAGTCGAGGGTCTTCTTGATGTCGGTGAGCGTCGTGAGGGCGAGGAAGTCCATCTTCAGCATGCCGATGGACTCGACTTCCTTCATGTCAAATTGCGTCGTGATGTCCTCGCCGTTGCGGGAGAGCGGCACATTGTCGGCGATCTTCTTGCGGCAAATGACGACGCCCGCGGCGTGCATGGAGGTGTTGCGGGGCATGCCCTCGAGCTTTAGCCCCATGTCGATGACCCGTTTCAGCGTCTCATCGGACTGGTAGATCTCGATGAATTCGCTGTTCCGCTTGCCCTCAAGCTCGGAAACTTTCTTCCGCGCCTCGTCGAGTTTGCCCTCGAGGTCGGCGAGCTTCATCTTCTCCTCATCGGTCTCCGCGGGAACACCCTTCGCCTCCTCAAGCGCGCGTTCTGCATCGGCCGCTTTCTTTCTGCGGCCTTCGATGTCGAGGCCGAGGAGCTCGCGGATGGTCGATTTGCCGTCCATGAGTTTGGTGACGCGGTCGGTCTCGGAATAGGGTACGCGCATGACCCGCCCCACGTCCTTGATGACGGCGCGGGAGGCAAGGGTACCAAACGTGACGATCTGCGCGACGTTCTCGGGGCGGTAACGCTTGCGCACATATTCAATGGTCTCCCCCCGCCGCTCTGTGCAGAAGTCCACATCAAAGTCGGGCATGGAGACGCGGTCGGGATTGAGGAACCGCTCGAAGAGGAGGTCATAGCGGAGCGGATCGACGTTGGTGATGCCGATGGCGTAGGCGACGATGCTTCCGACGCCCGACCCCCTCCCCGGTCCGACGGGAATGTCGTGCGATTTTGACCAGTTGATATAGTCCCAGACGATGAGGAAATAGTCGGCAAAGCCCATCTTGATGATGACAGAGAGCTCGTACTCGGCCCTCTTTTTGATCTCCTCGGTGAGGTCGGGATAACGCTTCGGAAGACCCTCCCACGTCAGCCTCGTCAGATATTCGGGAGAAGGCGTGCCGTCGTCGGCCGTATAGAGCGGAATGAGAGATTTGTCATAGACGGGCGAGCCGTCCTCCTTGAGGTCAAAGGGCGTATCAGTGTCGGAGACTTTATCTGCGATGGCGCGGGTATTGGAAATGGCCTCGGGCAGGTCAGGAAAGAGCGCGGCCATCTCGTCGCCCGATTTCATGTAAAATTCGTGCGTCTGCATCTTCATGCGGGTCGGGTCGTCGAGCGTTCGCTTCGTCTGAATGCACATCAGGACATCCTGCATCTCCCAGTCGTCCTTTTTGAGATAGTGGACGTCGTTGGTCGCGACGAGCTGTGCGCCGATCTCCCGCGCGAGGCGGATGAGGTCGGGAAGGATCTGTTTCTGCTCGGGAATACCGTGATCCTGAATTTCGATGTAGAAATCGTCCCCGAACAGGCTCTGAAGGTAGAGCGCGAACTCCTTCGCCTTCTCATACTCCCCCCCCAGTAGCAAACGCGGAATGCGTCCCGCAAGACAGGCCGAGAGGCAGATGACGCCCTCGGTGTGCTCCTTCAGGACCTTGTAATCGATGCGCGGGCGGTAGTAATAGCCGTCCACGAAGGCGAGCGAATCGAGCTGGACGAGGTTGATGTACCCCGCCTTATTTTTGGCAAGGAGAATGAGGTGGTCCGCCCTCTGGTCGATGTGCTCGCGGTAGTCGTCCACGACGTAAAATTCACACCCGATGATCGCCTTGATGCCGTTTTTCTTGCATTTCTCGGCAAATTTGAGCGAACAGTACATGTTGCCGTGGTCGGTCACGGCCACGGTGTCGATGTGCTGATCCTTGCAGTGACGGACAAGATCGTCAACCTTCACTGCCCCGTCGAGCAGGCTATATTCGGTATGAAGATGAAGATGTACGAAATCCGTCACGGGCGTTCTCCTTGATAAGACATGATTTTTTTCAAACGATGTTGCAGACAGCTCTTTGAAATGCCGAGCAGCTTTGCAAGCTCCGAATAGGTGAGCGTGGGATTCTGAATGCGGGCCTCGGCGGTCAGCCGAAGCGGCTCGGGAAGGGTCGCAAGCGCCCCCGTCCGCCCGAGCGCCTCGAGGTAGCGGATCTGCCTTGCGCTCGCTGAGACGGAGCGGTCAACGTTGCCCGCGACGCAGTTCTCGAGGCGGTTGCGGTTGTTGCTCTCGTCGCGTGCGGCGACCGTGCGCTCAAATGCCCGCAAACACCCCTCTGCGCCGAGCACGGAGAGATAGTCCCCGATGCCCTCTCTGCTCTTACAATATACAACGTACCTCTCGCCGCGCTCTAAAAGCGAACCGAGGAGGTGCGAGCCGTCGAGGACCTCGGTGAAAAGTTCGGCGTCCGTCCTCTCCGAGAAGACGACCTCGAGATGGTAGCCTGTCCTGTTTTCGCCGCGCGGCAACATACAGCTCCCGCCCCCGAGAAAGGCCCCCTTCAGGAAGGCGAGCGAACAGTCCTCTGTGTCGATGTCCTGCGAAAGGATCTCCCGCATTCTCGGCACTGCATCGGGCCCCGTGTAGGAAAAGGTCAGCTTGTCCCGTCCGTGTTTGGGGTCGCGCACGGCCTCGGTCAGGGTCATGCGGACGCCGAAGCACTGCTCGGCGATGCCGATGACATAGGCGGTGGCGGTCTCATTTTCACTAATGAAGGCAAAGCCGTCCGCCGTCCTCACGCCGCTCGTGCGAAAGACGGCCTGCAGGAGTGCGAGACGCGCCTCCCTCGTTTCGGGAGCCGTCTTGGTCAGCTCCCGCTTGATGTCGGTGGTAAAGCTCATGGTTCAAAGATGCTTTTTGTACTCTGCGAAGCGGAAAGTCGGAAGTCTTCCGTCGATGTTGTCGATCCTGTCGAGCGGGACCCCAACCCGAAGGATCTGTTCCTCGGCGAGGAGGACGTCGCCGATCCTGTCAGTGTGGTGGGCGTCCGAATTGACGACGAACCGCACGCCTGTCTGGACGGCTTTGTCGAGTTCTTCGTCGGTCATGTGCTGTTTTTTGGAACTGATCTCGAGGTACGTCCCGTAGTCCCTGCAACATTTGGCGACCTCCGTAACGTCCGCAAAGCACTGGTAGTTGAGGTGGGTGATGACGTCCACGGGGTTGCGCTTGATGGTATTGATGAAGGCCTGCGTCGTGTCCTTGACGAGACTGCGGGAGGGTTTGAGATGGAGCAAAGTCCTCCACCAGCTCTCCCATCCGAGCCTGTAATCGCTCCATGTCTCGTAGCTTGCCATGACGTGAATGCCCGCAAGAAAGAGCTCAAAAGTCTCATAGTCCTCCTCCCTGAAGCAGGTGAGGCCCGAGACGCCGCGGACGTTGCACTCCATCCCGATGAGGACGCGGACGCCCGTCACTCTCTCGGCTTCGTGGCATTCGGCGACGATCTTGGGCACGTCCTTCCGCCTGACGCCGAACATGACGTGCGAGAAGCCGTGATCGGTGATCCCGATGGCCTCAAGGCCGAGCTCCTTCGCCCGCAGGGCATTTTCCATCACCGTGCTCTTTGCATCCGAATACGGCGTGTGCATATGGTAATCTGCTGTAAGTTTCATGGATTCTCCAATCTGTATGTAAGCCTAATCGTCCGCCGAAAAGGTCAATCTTCTGATCTCCTCGCGAAGTTCTATCCCCGTCTTTGAGAGGACTTCCGCCCTGATGAGCGCGATGAGGGCCGAAACGTCCTCCGACGTCCCCCCGTCGTTGAGGATAAAATTCGCATGTTCCTCCGAGACGTGCGCGCCGCCGATCCGCCTTCCCTTGAGGCCGCATCGGTCGATGAGCTCCCCCGCGCCGACCCCGTCGGGGTTGACGAAGACGCACCCCATGCTCCTGCCCTTCGGCAACAGGGCGCGACGGGCGAGGCATTGGTCCCTCCGCTTCAGAATGGTCTCCCGCGGAGCGCGTTGGGCCCGAAGAAGGACGCCGACGACGAAGAGGCCCTCCTGAAAGACGCTCTTTTTCTCTCCGAAGGCGCAAGCCTCGGGGGAAAATCCGACAATTTTGCCCCTGTGCACGGCGAGAACACGCAGGACGAGGTCCGAAAGGTGTCTCTCCCGTACGCCCGCATTCATCACGCACGCGCCGCCGACGGTCATAGGAATGCCGACAAAGGGTTCAAATCCGCCGATGCCGTGCTCTATCGCAAACCGCAGAAGGGCGCCCCCCGTGACACCCGCGCCCGCGAAAAGCGTTTCTCCTTCGAGGACAAGCCCGCCGAGAAGGTCGGAACGGACGAGAACGCCGTCAATATCTCCATCGGGCGGGAGCGTATTTGCCCCCGCGCCTAAAAAGGCGTGTGGGATCCTCCTTCTGTGCAGGAGGGACAGAACTTCGGCGGCCTCCTCGGCGTCGGACGGGGAGACGGCAAGGGCGGCCCTTCCCCCGCACCCGATCGTCGTGTGGCGGGAGAGCGAAAAGTCTGCAGTGACGGCCGTCATCGGTAGCATATCCGCGAAAAGCGCATAGACACCCAATTTATTTTCTCCTTTATTTTATCATATTCTCGGCGACATTTCAACGGGATTTCAGATATTTTTCGAGAATTTTTCCATCCTGCCCCTCCCGCGCCGCCGAGAGAAGTTGCTCCCGCGCCTCTGCGGACGAAAAGACGTTGAGCGTATATCCCCCGCCCGTCTCCCGCGGCGGATACATTCCGATGTCCGAGAGCCGATTTTGGGTCTCCTCCGAGAGAAGCGTTTCCACAAGGCGCATACAGCTCTCCCTCTTCTGTGGAGAGAGGACGGAAATGTACTGATAGAGGTCGTCATACTCCTTCAATTCCCGCCGATAGACGGTGACCCCGCGCGAGAGAAACCTGCATTCGTCCCTCTGCGTCCCCAAAAGATAGCGGAATTCCCCGTTCAGAAAGCGGACATGGGCCTCCGTCGATGGCAATTCCTCCCCCTCGACGCCCGAGAGATTCGCGGCGACGGCGGGAAGGTTGGCCCCGCCGACGGAGATCGCCGTCTTTCCCGCCTCCGTAAAGTCGTCTTTGAGTGAGAAGAGGAAATATTTCCCCGCGGCCCAAGCGGCGGCGAGACATTTTCCGCCCACCTCCCCGCCCGCGGAGGAGAGGCCGAGCGGCAAGCACTTCTCAGCAACTTCTCCAAGCCCCGCGCCGAAGGAGAGCATATCGGGGTATACCCCGCGCGAAAAGGCCTCCCTCGCCCCCTCAAGCGTGTAGGAGAGAATGTAATAGTAGGCGCCGTCCCCCTCGATGCGGCGGGCGGCCCTGTTCAAAAAGGCCGTGCGGGAGCCCTTCCCACCCTCAAAGGTGTCGATATTCCACACTTCAACGACGGTTTTTTCGTCCGCCTTGCCCTCTTTTCCCTTCGGGAGACGGAAATAGACGATGACAAGCGCGAAAATGATCAGAAACGGCAGGACGGTTTTTACGATCTTTCCCTTCATACAATATCTATTGTATTTCGGGGCGGGCGCTCACATGCAAGAAGGGACGCCGTAGCGTCCCTTCTGCGCCTCTGCCGTGCATGCGTGTTTCTCGGCAGAGGCTCTATTTCCAAAGCGATACCGCTCAAGGATAGATTGTGTCACAAACACGCAATTATGCAAAGTTTATTTGCGGGTCTCAAAACTGTCACAGCAGGTGCAGTGCTCGCAGTCGCAGGTGTTGCCGACATGGATCTTCGCGAGTTCGCACGCCATACCGTCGCGGTTATACCTGCATTCGGTCACGCCGCAGGAAACGCCGCAGTTGATATTGTGTTCCATAGTCCCTCCTTGTCCGTCAGTATGCCCGCTTCGCAAAAAAATACCCTTGACAAATCACGGAAAAACCTGTAAAATAAGAAAAAAAGGAGCATGAAACTATGAAAGTTATCTTAAAAGAGGACGTCAAGGGCAGCGGCAAACGGGGCGAGATCATCGAGGTCTCCGACGGATATGCGAGGAATTTCCTCCTCAAAAAGGGCCTTGCGGAGGTCGCCACCCCTGCCGCGATCAACGAAATGAAGCAGAGACAGAAATCGGAGGAGTTCCACAGGGCGGAGAATGTGAAGGCCCTGAAAGAGCTCGCCGCGAAACTCACGGGTACGGGCATCACCCTCGCCATCAAGGCGGGCGAGAACGGCAGGACTTTCGGCTCGGTCACATCACAGCACATCGCCTCGGCCCTCGCCGAGTTGGGATTTGACGTCGACAAGAAGAAAGTTCTGCTAAAGGATCCCATCAAGGCCGTCGGCTCCTATGATGTGGAGGTCCGCCTGATGGAGGGCGTCGTCTCTACGATCAAGGTAAACGTCGTCGCGCAGTAAAATTTGACATAGCAAAGGGCATCCTGCGGGATGCCCTTTTTCGTATCTCTAATTGCATTATGTCTGACATAGTACTATGCAAAATCGCATTTTCTGCCCTATTTTGCCGCTTTTCGGCCGTAATAGGCGTTCAGATACATCTGTTTGATCTCGGACATGAGCGGATAGCGGGGATTTGCGCCCGTGCACTGGTCGTCGAAGGCGTCCTCCGTCATGCGGTCGAGCTTTGCAAGGAACTCCTCCTCGGTGACCTTTCCCGCGAGGGCGTCCCTGATCGTGCGCGGCTGTCCGATGGCGTCCTGAAGCGCACGGAGCTTTTTGATCAGGGCCTCCACCAAGGCTTCGTCGCTCTTTCCCGTACAGCCGATGTACCGCGCGGCGTCCGCATAGCGGGCCATGCACTGGGGATAGGCGTACTGCGGGAAGGTCCCCATCTTGGTGGGCGACTCTGCACTGTTGAAGCGGATGACCTCCTCGAGGAGGAGCGAATTCGCCATGCCGTGGGCGATGTGGAAGTAGGAGCCAAGCTTGTGCGCCATGGAGTGGCAGACGCCGAGGAAGGCGTTCGCAAAGGCCATTCCCGCCATAGTGGCGGCGTTGGCGACCTTTTCCCGCGCTTCGGGGTCGTTTGCCCCGTTCTGATAGGCCGAAGGAAGATAGGTGAAGAGAAGCCGCAGGGCCTCCTTCGCAATGCCGTTGGTGAAATCGGTCGCCATGACCGAGGCGATGGCCTCAAGAGCGTGGCTGACGGCGTCGATGCCCGAGCAGGAGGTGAGCCCTTTGGGAATGTCCATCATGAGGTCGGCGTCCACGATCGCCATGTCGGGCATGAGTTCATAGTCGGCAAGCGGGTACTTCGTACCCGTCGTCTCATCGGTGATGACGGCAAAGGGCGTCACTTCGCTTCCCGTGCCCGCCGTCGTCGGAATGGCAACGAAGATCGCCTTGTCCCCCATGTGCGGGAAGGAATAGACCCTCTTCCGAATGTCCGAAAAGCGCATCGCCATGCCCTCAAAGTCGACTTCGGGATGTTCGTAGAGCACCCACATGATCTTCGCCGCGTCCATGGGAGAGCCACCGCCGACGGCGATGATGACGTCGGGGGCGAAACTTCTCATCATTTCAAGCCCCTTCTTGGCACAGGCGAGGGTGGGATCGGGCGTGACGTCGAAGAAGGTCTCGTACTCGATGCCCTCTTCGTGCAAAATGTCGTTGATGTGCGACGTGAAGCCGCTGTCATACAGGAATTTATCGGTGACGATGAAGGCCCTCTTGCGATGATAGACCTGTGCGCCGAGTTCCTTGAGCGCGACGCCGAGACAACCGCGCTTGAAATAAACCTTTTCGGGCGTTCTGAACCAGAGCATGTTTTCCCTCCTCTCTGCGACCGTCTTGATTTGAATGAGATGTTTGACGCCGACATTCTCCGAAACGGAGTTTCCGCCCCACGAACCGCAGCCAAGGGTCAGCGAGGGCGCGAATTTGAAGTTGTACAGGTCCCCGATGCCGCCGTGCGAGGAGGGCGTGTTGACGACGATACGGCAAGTGCGCATGACGTCGCTGAACTTTTTGAGCTTCTCCGCCCCCTCTCTCACGTTGAGATAGATGGAAGAGGTATGGCCGAGGCCGCCGTCCTTGACGAGCCTGTCTGCCTTCGCCACCGCATCATCGAAGGTCTCCGCACGGTACATGGCGAGGACGGGCGAAAGTTTCTCATGGGCGAACGGTTCGGAGAGGTCCACGCTCTCGACTTCGCCGACGAGCACGCGCGCGCCCTCGGGGGCCTCGAAGCCCGACATCGTGGCGATCGTCCGCGCCGTCTGTCCGACGATCCGCGAGTTGAGACCGCCGTTGATGAACATGGTCTTCCGCACCATCTCCGTCTCCTCGGGCGTGAGGAAATAGGCGCCGCGGCGCTTCATTTCCGCCTTGAAGGCGTCATAGACGTCGGAAAGGACGATCACGGACTGTTCGGAGGCGCAGATCATGCCGTTATCGAACGTTTTGGAGTGGAGAATGGACGAAGCGGCGAGTTTGAGGTCGGCCGTGGAGTCGATGACGGCGGGCGTATTCCCCGCGCCGACGCCGATGGCGGGTTTTCCCGAAGAGTAGGCCGCCTGCACCATCCCGGGGCCGCCCGTCGCGAGGATCATATCTGCCTCGCGCATGAGCATGCCCGAGAGCGGGACCGTGGGCTGATCGATCCAACTGATGATCCCCTCGGGCGCGCCCGCCCTGACGGCGGACTCGAGGACGATCTTTGCCGCCTCGATGGTCGAACGCTTTGCGCGGGGGTGCGGGGAAATGATGAGCCCATTCCTCGTCTTGAGCGCGATGAGGCACTTGAAGATGGCCGTGGACGTCGGATTTGTCGTCGGAATGATGGCCGCAAGGACGCCGATCGGCACGGCGATGCGGGTGATGCCGAAGCCCTCGTCCCGTTCGATCACGCCGCACGTCCGCGTGTCTTTGTAGGCGTTATAGATGTATTCCGAGGCGTAGTGATTCTTGATGACCTTGTCCTCCACGACACCCATGCCCGTCTCCTCGACCGCAAGTTTCGCGAGCGGGATCCGAGCCTTATTTGCCGCCATTGCCGCCTCAAAAAAGATCTTATCGACCTGTTCCTGCGTGAATGTTGAGAAGATCTCCTGCGCGGCGCGGACACGCGTGAGAAGTTTTTTCAATGAATCTTCATCATTTACAATAAAATCCTTCATACTTCCTCCGTATCCGAGAGAATACCTGTTTCAATCATAGCAAATATTCCCAAAAATGTCAATATCCACACAAGATTTTTTGAAAATATCCCCTTCGGCAGAAAGAGAACCGTCCAACCCACGTTGAACGGTTCGTCTGTATCCGTATCAAAAGTTGTCAACTGTTGAGCATGCGGAGCTGTGCTTCGATCTTCTCCTTCATGTCGAGGTACTTTTCCTTCTTCGCCCTCTCGTCGTCGACGAGCTTTTTGGGCGCCTTCGCGACAAAGTTCTTGTTGAGCAGTTTGCCGTCTGCGCGGGCGATCTCCCCCACGACGCGTTCGAGCTCCCTCTGCAGGCGAAGTTTCTCCTGTTCGATGTCGACGAGGTCGCCGAGCGGAATGAAGAGATGCCCGATCTCACACACATGGGAGAGCGTCTTCTTCCCCGCCTCCTCGGCCGCTTCGATGAACTCGATCTCGCTCGCCCCAGCAAGCCGAAGGACGGACTGTCTGTTGACGCTCACGAGGCGTTTTTGGTCGGTGATGAGGAAGAGGTGAACTTTCCGCGAAGGCGGGCAGTTGACGTCAACCTTCATGGCGCGGACGGTCTTGACGAGGTCGATGATCTCCTCGAAGGCCTTTGCCTCCTTCTTATAGGAAAGTTTGGTGTTGTAGCGGGGATAATCCTCGGAAATGATGTTCCCCCGCTCCCCTGGAAGATAACTCCAGATCTCCTCCGTGACGAAGGGAATGAAGGGATGCAGAAGTTTGAGGATATTCTCGAGGACATAAACGAGCACGCCGAGGGCGCCCCGCTTCTTCTCGGGGTCGTCGCCGTAGAGGGCGGGCTTGGAAAGCTCGATGTACCAGTCGCAGAAATCGTTCCATGTGAAGTCTGTGAGCTTGTCCGCCGCAATGCCGAGGTCGTACCGCTGCAGGGCAACGGTCACCTCGCGGATGGTCCCCATGAGGCGGGCAATGATCCACCTGTCCGCGGGCTGAAGTTTGATCTCGGAGAGCTTCAAAGCGTCGCCGTCCGCATTCATGAGGACAAAGCGGGAGGCGTTCCAAAGTTTATTGATAAAGTTGCGCGCGGACTCGACTTTGGCCTCGGTGAAGCGGGTGTCATTACCTGGCGCAACGCCCGTGACGAGCGACAAACGCAGGGAGTCGGCCCCGTACTTCTCGATGACGTCGAGCGGATCGACGCCGTTCCCGAGGGATTTGGACATCTTCCTCCCCTTCTCATCGCGGACGAGGCCGTGAATGAGCACATCATGGAAGGGAACCTTGTCGGTGTACTCGATGCCCGAGAACATCATGCGCATGACCCAAAACGGAATGATGTCGTACCCCGTGACGAGGACGTCGGTGGGATAGAAATAGTTGAAATCGTCCGTCTTGTCGGGCCAACCGAGCGTGGAGAAAGGCCAGAGCGCGGAGGAGAACCACGTGTCGAGGCAGTCTTCCTCCTGTTTTAAGTGCGTTCCGCCGCAGACGGGGCAGACTTTGGGGTCCTCCCTCGCGCAGATCGTCTCGCCGCACTCGCAGTACCAGACGGGGATCCTGTGTCCCCACCAGAGCTGACGGGAGATGCACCAATCGCGGATATTCTCCAGCCAGTTGAAGTAGATCTTGGCAAAGCGGTCGGGGACGAACTTCGTCTTGTTCTTGACGACGGCGTCGATGGCGGGCTTTGCGAGGGGCGCCATCTTGACAAACCACTGCTTGGAGACAATGGGTTCGACCGTCGCATGGCACCTGTGGCAGTGGCCGACGTTGTGGGTGTGCGGCTCGATCTTGACGAGGAGGCCGAGCTCCTTCATCTTCTCGACGATGCGGCGCCTTGCCTCGTACCTGTCGAGGCCCGCAAATTCGCCGCAGAGGTCATTCATCGACCCGTCGTCGTTCATGACGTTGATCATGGGAAGGCCGTGGCGCAGGCCGACCTCAAAGTCGTTGGGGTCGTGCGCGGGCGTGATCTTCACCGCTCCCGTCCCAAAGGCGGGATCGACGTACTCGTCGGCGACGACGGGGATCTTCCTGCCCGTGAGCGGGAGGAGAAGCGTCTTGCCGATAAAATGTTTATATCTCTTGTCCGCGGGGTGGACGGCAACGGCGGTATCGCCGAGCATGGTCTCGGGGCGGGTCGTCGCGATGACGATTTTTTCATCCGAGCCCTCCACGGGATAGGCGAAGTGCCAAAAGAAACCCGCATCCTCGGTGTGCTCCACTTCCTCATCGGAGAGCGCGGTCCTGCACCCGGGGCACCAGTTGATGATGCGGCTCCCGCGGTAGATGAGCCCCTTCTCATAGAGGCGGCAGAAGGCTTCGCGGACGGCCTTGGAACACTTCTCGTCCATGGTGAAGGTGAGGCGGGACCAGTCGCAGGAACAGCCGAGCTTTTTGAGCTGCTCCACGATCTCGCCGCCGAACTCCTCCTTCCACGCCCACGCACGGCGCAGGAATTCCTCCCGTCCGAGCGCCTCCTTTGAAGTGCCCTCCTCGAGCAATTTCTCCGCAATCTTGTGTTCCGTGGCGAGGGAAGCATGGTCCGTCCCGGGAAGCCAGAGGACAGAGTACCCCTGCATGCGCTTGAAGCGGACGACGATGTCCTGCATCGTCTCGTCCATCGCGTGGCCCATGTGGAGCTTCCCCGTGATGTTGGGGGGAGGCATCATGACGGTGAAAGGGACTTTCGCGGGGTCGATCTCGGCACGGAAGCACGTTTCCTTCAGCCATTTTTCATAGATCCTTCCCTCGAAATCCTTTGGATCGTACGTTGTCCGCATGTCTTTCATAATGTATGCTTCCTTCCTCTCACTCAAAGTGAACTTTCCCTATTATAGCTGTTTTTCTTATCTTTGTCAACAAAAGAGAGCGGCGCATACTATGTATTATCCTAAATTTTACGGAGCATACCATGAAAAAACTATTAGCAACCCTCGGAGCGGCGCTCTTTGCCCTCCTCCCTCTCTCCGCCTGCGGCGGGGAAAACGAAGGCGGGCTCACCAAGATCCGCCTCAACGAGGTGACGCACTCCGTCTTCTATGCGCCGATGTACCTTGCCGACTCCCTCGGCTATTTTGAGGAAGAAGGCATCGAGATCGAGCTCACGAACGGCGGCGGCGCCGATAAAGTCATGACGGCCGTCCTCTCGGGCGATGCGGACATCGGTTTCTGCGGCCCCGAGGCGGCCTTCTATGTTGCGGCGGGCGGAACGAGCGACGCTCCCACCGTCTTTGCCCAGCTCACGATGCGCGACGGCTCCTTCCTCGTCGGAAGAAACCCCGAACCCAACTTCAAGTGGGAAGATCTCGCGGGAAAGCAGATCCTCGCAGGCCGCAACGGCGGCGTGCCCGCGATGACTTTTGAATACATCTTAAAGGAACACGGCGTCAAGGACTACACCCTGAACTTTGACGTCGCCTTCAACAACATGACCGCGGCCTTCATCGAGGGCACAGCGGACTACTGCACCATGTTTGAACCCGTGGCCTCCGAAGTACAGGCGGCGGGGAACGGTTACATCGTTGCGGCCGTCGGTGCGGCGAGCGGCGAAGTCCCCTACACGAGCTACATTGCCAAGAGGTCTTGGCTCAACTCCCATAAAGAGACCGTGAAAGGATTTCTCCGCGCCATGCTAAAAGCCGTGAAATACGCCGAGGAGGAGACGCCCGAGAAGATCGCCAAGGGCCTCACGGGCGCCTTCCCCGACACCTCGGAGAGCTCCCTTGCGACGAGCGTCCGCAGATATCAGGGCATCGACGCATGGGCAAGCGACATGCAGATCACCGAGGCAAGTTATCAGAGACTTCTCGACATCATCGACGCGGCGGGCGAACTCACCGAGCGCATTCCCTTTGCGTCGATCGCAGACAACACGCTTGTCAAGGAAGTATTTCAAGAGCTCACATAACGAATGAAGGGAAGGCACGCCTATGAAAAACGAGATCCTGCGCTTTGAGAATGTATCGCTCACCTACCATACGAGGCGCGGAGAGACGACGGCGGCCGAAAATCTCACCTTCTCCGTGCGGGAAGGTGAATTTGTCGCCATCATCGGCCCCTCCGGCTGCGGAAAGACGACCCTCCTCTCCCTCGCGGCGGGACTGCTTGTCCCCTCGAGCGGCAAAGTCACGCGGCAGGGCACCTGCGGCTACATGTTGCAGAAAGATGAACTCTTCCCGTGGCGGACCATTGAGAAAAACATCTTTTTGCCCCTCGAGATCGCGCGGAAAAACACCGCAGAGCGGAGAAAACGGGCCGTGGAGCTTGCCCAAAAGTACGGGCTGGGAGACTTTTTGCAGAGCTATCCGCCCCAACTCTCGGGCGGCATGCGGCAGAGGGCGGCGCTCATCAGGACGCTTGCGGCCGAGCCCGACATTTTGCTCCTCGACGAGCCCTTCTCCGCCCTCGACTATCAGACGCGGCTCAACGTCTGCGACGACGTCGCCGCCATCATCCGAAGCGAGCAGAAGACTGCCCTCCTCATCACGCACGACATCTCCGAGGCCGTCTCCCTCGCCGACCGCGTCATCGTCCTCACGAAGCGCCCTGCGCGCGTCGCCTATGAGCACGAGCTCGACTTCGGAGAGGAGACCCGCCCCATCAAGAGGAGGGAAAAAGGGCAGTTTTCGACTTGGTTCGAGTTGCTGTGGAAGGAGTTGAACGTATGAAACACGAATTTTCCAAGGAACACAGAAAATATCTCGCGCGGGGGCGGCGCAATCTTGCCCTCGTCTGGGTCCTTCGCGTCGGCATTCTCGCCCTCCTTTTGGGGGTATGGGAGATGGTCACCGCCTTCGGGTGCGTCGATCCCTTTTTGACAAGTTCCCCCTCCCGCATCGCGAAGACGATCGCCTCCCTCTACCTCGACGGGACCCTCTTCTACCACATCGGCGTGACGCTTGCCGAGACCCTCATCGGATTCGTCATCGCCGTTGTCATCGGCTGTACCGTCGCCCTCCTCCTCTGGTGGAGCGAGACTTTGAGAAAGACGCTCGAGCCCTACATCGTCGTCCTCAACGCCCTCCCGAAGATCGCCCTCGGCCCCCTCATCATCATCTGGTTCGGCACGGGAAGCGAGGCGATCGTCTTCATGACCGTCCTCGTAGGCGTCATTGTCGCGACGTTGCACATGCTCACCGCCTTCATGGCGACGGATGAGAACAAAATTCTGCTCCTCCGTTCGATGGGAGCGAACAAATTTCAGATCCTCCTCAAGCTCGTCATTCCGTCCTCGCTTCCCTCCTTCATCTCCATGCTCAAAGTCAACGTCGGCATGGCGTGGATCGGATCGATCATGGGCGAATACATCGTGTCACGGGCGGGCCTCGGGTACCTCATCGTCTACGGCGGGCAGGTGTTCAAGCTCGACCTCGTGATGAGCGCGACCTGCATTCTCTGCGTGCTCGCCGCAGGCATGTACGCCCTTGTTGCCCTTCTCGAGAAGTTGATCGTAAAGGATGCAAAGAGCTGAAAAGAGGATCCCCGCCCCGCCGATGAAGGGATAGATGAGCCCGACGATGCCCTTCAGACCCAATCTTGACAGAAGAAACGCCGCAAGGACCGTTGCGCCCTTCGCGGCGATTTTCTTTTTTCCCTTCAGGGCGTCACAGAGCGAGAACGGCGTATAGAGCGAGGAGACGAGAGAAGTCAGGATGGCAAGCCCCACGGCGAAGGAGAAGGCCTTCCCCTTCGCGACGGCAAGGAAAGGCATCTCGGCGGTGACGGCGTTTGCCCCCTCGCGGCAGACGCTCCCGAGAATGCAGACCGCGGCCGCAAGGACGATCCCCGCGGCGAGGAGCGAGGACAGGAGCGGGCGTTTCATCTCCCTTCCCGCGTCCATCAGGACGGGCGCCATGAAGAAGACGTTCATACCCGCATAGAGGAGGCCGAGCCCGCCTCCTTGGGCGATCGGATAGGAGAGCCTCAGCCCGCCGCGGGCGTAGAAGAAGACAAAGGCGATAAGCAGCGGTACGAGGACAAAGTTGAACTTTGAGATGCCGCCGATGCCCCTTGCGAGGAAGAGGCATGCGACTGCAAGCCCCGCGAGGGACAGAAGCGGCGAGAGAGACGGAAGGAGCGCGTCCAGCCCCGCGAGCATGCCCGCCGAGGAGACGAAGGCACACAGAAGGACAATGAGGCGGACGACCTTTTCGCCCCGCCCGAAGAGCGCGAAGACGCCCGCCGCTCCGCCGTGCTTTTTCCCGAGATGAAGGTGAAGCAGGGTGAGGATGAAGAAGATAAGGCAGGACAAGATCAGCGGGAAGAGAAAGTTCTTCGCGCCGAAAAAGCGGACAAGTTCGGCTCCCGTGATGAATCCCGCGCCGATCGTGCCCCCGACGATAAACAATGCGCCGCATAGTACTCCCATCCCCTTTTCTTATGTCTGACAGAGGTATTTTTATGAAAATTTTTCCATTTTCTTAAAAAATTATGTCAGACATAGTACTCTGCCTATTGACAAAAAACGAAATTTGTCGTATAATAGGGAAAAATACGATAAGGAGGAAAATTATGGACGACGAAACCATGACTGTAGATACGGACGACGAAGCGACTTCCGTCGGTTCCGCAGATGCCGCCGAGGACGACGACAGAGCCGAGAAGAGCGTCAGCGCCGACCTCATCCGCGGCCATATCAATACGATCATTCTTCGTTCGCTCTATGACGGCGACAAGTACGGCTATGAGATCATAGCCGAGATCGAACGCAAGAGCTCGGGGCAATACACTTTGAAACAGCCCTCCCTCTACTCCGCGCTCAAACGGCTCGAGAAGGACGGCTACATCACCTCTTATTGGGGCGGCTCCGTGGGCGGAGGCAGGAGAAAATACTTCTCCCTCACCGACGAGGGCAAGGCGGTCTCCGAGCAGAATCAGGCGGAGTGGGAGTATTCCCGCACGATCATCGATTCGCTCATCTCAGACCGCGACTTTGACTTCAACATGCCTGCCCCCACGGCCGTGGACATGCGCGTTCTGCGGCAGTCCACTTCCCGCGTCCCCTCCCGCGCAGGCGATGAGGACGAGGGCGAGGAATTTTCCTTCGAGGCGGGCTTTGACGACACCGCCCTCAAGGAGAAATTCGAGGAGGAAGCCAAGGAGAGACAGGCCGAGCTCGATGCCGCTTTTGATGAGAAAAAACAGGCCCTCGAGACCGAATATGCCGAAAAATTCGCCGCGCTCGACCGTGAACGCGCCGATTTTGAGGCCGAGAAGGCCTCTTTGGCCGAGGAGATGAGCGCCCGCGAAAGGGAACTCAACGACTCCTACATCGCCAATCTTCGCCAGCTCGCCATCGTCCGCGAACAGCAGGAGGCCCTTCTCCTCTCCCAAAGGGAGGAAGCCGAACAGCAGATCAGCGAAGAGCGGGCACAGCTCGAGGCCGACAGGGACGCCGAAGTCCTCAAGAGGACCGAGGAGGACGAGAGCCTCAAGGCGGAGCTTGAATTGCAGAAGCAGAAATTTGACGAGGCCGCCGAGGAACACGAACGCGCCCTCTCCGCTCTTAAGGAGGCCAACGAACAGGCCCTCTCGGAGGAGCGCGAAGCCTGCGATGCGTCGCTTCGCGTCGAAAGAGAGCTTCGCGAGAAGGACATCAGAGAACTTGAGGACAAGCACGCCAGCGAGATGCAGTCCTTGAGAGAGGAAGCGCAGAAGGCGCAGGACGACGCCGTCCGCCTTGCCCGCGGCGAGGAGGCAAAACTCCGCGAGGCCGAGAGAACGGCCGACCGCGACCGCTTCGACGCCCTCCTCATGGAGGAGAGAAAGCGGTACGACAACGCCCTTGCCGAGGAAAGCGCCCGCCACGACGCACAGATCCGCGACGACCGCGCCCGCTACCAACAGGCGCTTGAGGATCAGCTCGCCGCCCTCCGCAGACAGATGGAAGCGGAGATGGCAGAGCGCGAGAAGCAGATCATCCACCGCAACTTCATTTCGCTCGTGGACTCCCCCGCTTCCCGTCCCCAGCCCGCCGCGCCCGTCGCCGAGGAGCCCGCGCCCCAGCAGGAGGATTACCGCTCTGTCATCGGCCAGCTCTATGAGAATTCTGTCCGCACGCCCGCGAGGACAACGGAGGACACGGAGGCGACGCCCGTCTCGGGGATCGACTTCCGCGACATCGAGAAGCGCGCCACGCGCGACGGTCTCCGCGTCGAGACGGTCGGAAGCGAGACAAAGCCCGTCGCCGCAAAGGAGCGGGACATCGTGAACACCGTTCACAAGGGCAAGGCGCTCTTTTTGAGCTCGCTTTTCACCCTCCTTTGGTGCATTCTCGTCGGCGGCATCACGATGGGTTTGAGCGGAACTCTCACCATTCCCGCCTTCTATCCCTACATCATGTGGTGCCTCGGCATTGTCGTCACCCTCGTGACGGGACTGATGTACGCCAACCATTTCGGCGAAAACCGACTGCGGAAATCCTCCCTTGCGCTCATCAATGCGATCGTCATCTACGTCCTCATCGACATCATCGCTCTCATCGTTGCGCTCTCCGTCAGGATCGATTTCTCGGACATCTCCCAACTGATGACCTATGTGCTCCTCCCCGCCATCTTCTTTGTGGGTGAGCTCATCTTCGGGATCTGCTACTTCGTTCAGGTTAAACCGAAAAAGTAAAATTTCAGATCCTCAAAACAAAGTTCTACTTTGATTCGACAGTCCGCCCCTTGAAAAAGGGACGGACTTATGCTATAATTCCCTTGTTTGGAGGGGATATGAACGATTACAGATTCGGCAATTTCATCTATGAACTTCGGACCGAAAAGGGATTGTCGCAGAGCGAACTCGGGAAGATCCTCGGCGTATCGAACAAGGCCGTGAGCAAGTGGGAGACAGGAGAGGCAAAGCCGCGCTCGGGCAAACTCGCTCTCCTCGCAGAGACGCTCGGCGTGACCGTCGAGGAACTGCTCTGCGGGAAACGCGAAAAGAGCAACGCAGAAGAGAGCGAAGAGATCGCCTTCGCGATCGAGATGTTCGCACGCGAGTACAGACGGGCGAGGAAAGAACTTCTCGTCTTTTGTATCATTTTCTTTTCCACTCCCCTCCTCATGCTCCTCATCATGGGGATCGCTTGGGGAAGGGGCGAGGTCACCTCGTCGGGCGAGATCTTCGCCACCTGGGTGGTCGCACCCCTCGCGGTCTGCGCCGTCTTACATGTCGCGTCGGAGGCGGGCGTCATCATAACTTTTCTCCTAACGGTCAAGAGGCGACGTCTACTGTATGCGAGTTTTCCCGATCGGAGGGAGGAAGTCTCCGCGCGCACGCATACCGTCCCGCCCGCGAAAAAGACGGGAAAGTTGGGGCTCATTATCCTCATCGGGATCATCCTCATGGCAATCGCCGTCACAGTCGTCCTCTGCGCCTTGGGGATCTGGGACGGCACTGCCGCGGAATTTGTCGTTGGCGGGTGTGTGCTCGCATTCGGGATCGGCAACATTGTGTTCACGCGGCTGTGGCTGAAAAGGATCGACAAACATATGAAGGCGCACGCATTCGAACACGCCATAAAGGATGCAAAATTTCTGCTCGAAGTTTGGCTTCCCGACGGGCGGAGCGAGATCTGCGACGCTCTGCGGCTAAATATCGCCGTTGCGTACTTTGCCCTCCGCGACGACGGGAACTTCCGCGACTATTTGGGCGAGATAACGACGCGAATGTTCTCCTTTGGGAAGAGTTTCTGGAAGTGCGTTGATGCGTTTGCGCAAGGAGACAGGGAGGCCTTCCGCGCCGAGTATGCCGAATTCCTGTCTTTGACGGAAAAGACGGATAAAAAGACAGCACAGATGGCCGCATTCTACGGGGAGCGAGCGCGGCTTCTCTCCGAACTTGTGGAGGGGAATGCCGCCGCAAAGGCGTCTCTTCTTCCCCTCTTCACGATCCCGCGCCTCCTCGAACTGATCCAAGCGTGGGAAGTATGAGCCTCACGGGTGACAGAGGAGTTGGCGCTTGTCGCCCCTTATAGGGGAGATGATGAGCGTATCGCCTTTCTCTTGGCTCCCCTGTAGGGGAGCTGTCGAGCGAAGCGAGACTGAAGGGTTTCAAAAAACCCCTTTGCCCCTGCGGGGCACTTCCCCTACGAGGGGCAGCAAGATGCCTTCCTTCTTCTCGATCCTTCCCCTATTTTTTAATTTGAAAAAGGGAGACAGACGTCTCCCTTGAATTATGTTCAAAATTCAATTTAGCACTTTTACGCCCTGTAGATGCGGAGCCATTCGGGGAGGCGGGCGACAAATTCCTCATTTGAGGAGGTCCGCTTGAGCATGTCGAGCATGCCGACGGGATTGTCGGCAAGTCCCCTCTCGCGCAGTTTGTAGACGGCGGCAAGTTCCTCTTCGCTCAAGAGCAGATCTTCCTTCCGCGTCCCCGAGCGGCGAAGGTCGATCGCGGGGAAGACCCTCCGCTCGGCAAGTTCCCTCGAGAGGAAGATGTCGGCATTGCCCGTCCCCTTGAATTCCTCATAGATGATGTCGTCCATGCGGCTGCCCGTGTCGACGAGCGCGGTCGCAAGGATCGTGAGACTGCCCTTTTCAACAGTATTGCGTGCCGCGCCGAAGAAGCGTTTCGGCTCGGCCAATGCCCCTGCGTCGAGGCCGCCCGTCAGGATCTTGCCCGTGTTCTCGGTCACATAGTTGTACGCGCGCGTCAATTTGGTGAGCGAATCGAGCAAAATAACGACGTCCTTGCCCATCTCAACGAGGCGTTTGGCGTGCTCCACGGTGAGCGCGGCGGCGCGGACGTGACGTTCGGCCCCTTCGTCAAAGGTGGAGAAGACGATCTTTGCCCCCGGGACACTCTGCCTGAAGTCTGTGACCTCCTCGGGCCGCTCGTCGATGAGGAGCACGATGAGTTCGATCTCGCTATGATTTTCGCTGATGGCACGGGCAATGTTCTTCAGAAGGGTCGTCTTGCCCGCTTTGGGCGGAGCAATGATGAGCCCCCTCTGTCCCTTTCCGATCGGGACAAAGAGGTCTAAAAGGCGGAGGGAAAGCTCGGGATTGTCCTTGGAAAGCTGAATTTTCTCGTTCGCATACTGGGCGGTGAGGCCGTCAAAGAAGGGCCGCTGGTCGTATTTGCCAATGGGCAGGCCGTTCACCGTGCCGAGCGCGTCGATGGCAGGCGAGTCGTTCTTCTGCCGAGGAGTGGCGGTACAGGTCACATAGTCGCCCTGCCGAAGTTTGAGGGCGTGAATGACCGACGCGGGAAGAAAGACGTCGCTCCCATCCTTGGAGGGCTGGCAATTCTTTGCCCGCAAAAAGCCGTAGCCCGAAGATGTGATCTCGAGAATGCCCCTGTAGAGAAGCTCCTCCGCCACAAAGCGGACGTCCTCATGCTCGGGCGAGGCGACAGAAAGCCCCTCCGCGGCAGAATTTTTCCTCTTGAGTTCAGCGAGGGTCTCGAGAATCGCGGGATCGAGATACGTCGTCTTGGGCGGGGCGCCGCGCTTCGAATGTTCGGCGGGCTGGACGTGCCCCAACAGAATGTCGAGAATGCCCTTGATGAGCGATTCCTTGTTTGTCGCGCAGACCTGCGCGACGCCCTCATGTCTGCCGAGAATGCGAAGGGAGACGATCGGCAAAGTTTCGAGATATTCTCTGTAATCTTTTTCAAGCTGTTCCATGTCCATGATCTTTGCTCCGTTAGGGATAATTTTTATTTTCGCTCCAAGAGGAGAACTTTGGTCGCGGCGGGAAGGGTCTTGGCGGTGAATTCGGCCTCCTTCGCCCTCTCATACGGCCCCATTTCCGAAAGAAACGCCGTTTCATCGGAAATATCGACGGTGAGCCCCTTCACATGGTAGTGCATGGGAATGACGACGGCAGGCGCGATCGCCCGCACATAGCGCGCCGCCTCCCCGCCGTCGATAGTGTAATTCCCGCCGACGGGAATGAGCAAAATGTCGGGTCGGCCGATCTTATCGAGAATGCTGTCGTCCATTTTCTGCCCGAGGTCGCCCAAGTGACAGACGCGGACGCCGTCCATCGTAAAGGAAAAAATGAGATTTTTGCCCCGCTTTGCCCCGTTTGCATCGTCATGGAAGCTCTCGCAGGCCTCGATCTCCACGCCGCGGACGGAAAATTTTCCCGCGCGGGAGAGAATGACGGAGTTCCCCTCTACGGCTCTGACGTTGCAGTGGTCGTAGTGGGAGTGGCTGACGGTGACAATATCGCTCTTCAGGCGCGACAAAGAAAGGCCGACATCTCCATAGGGATCGGTCAGAAGGGTTGTCCCGCCGCTTTCACGAAAAAGAAAGCAGGAGTGCCCGATATAGTTTATTTTCATTGCTCCTCCGAAATGACTTGAATTTGAATTTTTAACGAAAACTTTTGTGTGGAACGACCGAAAATGAGGTCATAAACAAGCCGACAAGAAATTTCTGACTGTGAAAAAGAAGGTTTGTAAACGTGTGTAAGAAGTGGGATCGAAGCGGCGCTGCCCTGCTGTGACAGGGAGAGTTCTGTCGTCTTTCCGACCGAAAAATCGGCGTGCAGACCGTTTTCCCCCTCCCGCCGCATCTCGGCGCCGTCTGTCCGCAGCGCAAGGCAGGTCATGTCTTCCTCGGTCGGATACGAGATGAGCGCTCCCTCCTCGCTCTGCTGTAAATTTCCGACCGCTTCGAAGTGTGTGCTCCTCCCAAGCGTATGCGTCACGATCTCAATGCGTGCTTTCATCTTCAATATTATATCGCATTTCGGCGATTTTGTAAACCTTTTTCGCAAAATTGTAGGTACTATGTCTGACGAAGTACTTCGCAAAATGAGTAAAAATGAAAAATCAAAGGCATTTCATGGCCCACGAATACCCCTTTAACGCCTTCCTTCTCTCGCGGTAATCGGGTAGGATCCTCGAAACCTCCTCCCAAAAAGCCTTGCTATGATCCATGTGCCGCGTGTGACAGAGCTCATGGACGGCGAGGTAGGCGGCGAGGCCGTCGGGCAGGACGGCCGAACGGAAGCTGAAGGCGATCGTCCCCCGCGTGTTGCAGGAGCCCCACCGCGTTCGTGCGGAAGTGATCGTGAGCTTCTCATAGTGAAACTTATAGACGGCGGCGATCTCGGCGATGAGGCGGGTCATACGCTCCCGCGCGAGCTTTCTCATGAGCCTCGTGAGCGCTTCCTCCCTCCCCTCGGCGGGAAGAAATACTTCGCTCTCTGTGAGAGCCGTCCTTCCCGTTCGGATGATCCTCTCCTTCCCGAGGAGGATCATGACGGAGCCGTCAGCAAAGTCGGGCGCAAAGGCCTCCGCCTGCTCCTTTACTCTGCGGGCGATCCAGACCCTGTGCTTGATGACAAAGGCGTCGATCTTATCCTGCGGATAGGCAAGAGGCGCATAGACGACGACTTTACCCCCCTTCACGGCGATGGAGACCGTCCGCCTGTTGCTCCGAACTACACTGTATTCCATGCCAATATTCTACCATATTTCACGCGCCGTTGCAAGTTTCTTGACTTCACGGCGGGAATGTGATAAAATCACACTATGGAGCCTTTTAAGGTCGGACAACTCAAACAAAAAAATCTCACCGTGACCGTTCCCGCGTCGAAGAGCATTTTGAGCCGCGCTCTCCTGCTCGCCGCCTTCACCGAGGGCGACACCCGCCTCATCTGCGGCAAGTATGGGGACGACACTCTGGCCCTTCTCGGGTGTCTGAATGCCCTTGGCATCGCCGTGGAGGCATGCGAAGACGGACTTCTCGTACACGGAAGGAGGGATTTTTCGCGAAAAGCTACGCTCAACGTCGGAAGCGCGGGCACTGCGGCAAGGTTTCTCCCCGCGATCCTCGCCTTCTTCGGCGGCGAATACGACTTTTCGGCCTCCGAACAGATGAGCGGCCGCCCCATGGAGATCCTCTCCCTCCTGTCCGCCCTCGGCGTCGGGATCGATTACGCGCGGGAAAGCGGCCATTTCCCCTTCCGCATGCGCTCAAACGGCGTCGCGGCGGGCAAAGCCGAGATCGGCACCGACGTCAGCACCCAATATGCGAGCGGACTGATGCTTGCGGCCGCCTTGAGCGGCAAAGCCTTCGACGTTGCCCTGACAGGAAGCAGGACGGACGGCAGTTATCTTGCGATGACGGCCGCCCTCATTCGCGCCTTTGGCGGGGAATGCTCCCCTCTCGGCGTGGGGAAGAGCTTCCGCGTGACACCCATCGTCGGCTCCGTCGGGGAATTTGCCGTGGAACCCGACCTCTCGGGCGCGTGCTACTTTTACGCGCTCTCCCTCCTCTGCAATGCCGCCGTGACGGTCAGGGGCGTGCATTTCTCCACACTGCAGGGCGACGTCCGCTTTTTACAACTGCTTCGTGACAAGGGCGTCCGCCTCACCGACCGCGCCGAGGGCGTTCTCGCCGACGGAAGGACGATCCCCTTCTACAACGGCATCGACGAGGAGATGAAGGATTTCTCCGACCAGACGATGACCGTCGCCGTCCTCGCCGCGTTTGCCGACTCCCCCTCGATCCTGCGGGGCGTCTCGCATATCCGCTCGCAGGAGTGCGACCGCGTGAACGCCATTCTGCAAAACCTCAATGCGCTCGGCGTCCGTGCCTTCACCAACGGCGACGACATCTTCATCGAGCCCGCCCCCGTTCGCCCCTGCCGCATCGAAACGTTCGGCGATCACCGCATGGCAATGGCGTTTTCCCTCGTCGGCCTCAAGATCGGCGGCGTCACGATCGACGACGCCGCCTGTTGCAGAAAGACGTTCCCGAACTTCTTCGAAATCGTCGAAGAGCTCACGAAATGATCGGATCCCGCCCGTACATCGGGCGTTTTTTTGTAGAGAAAACGGGAACGGCAGAGCCGTTCCCGTTCCCCCCCTTATAACAGTTATTCGATGACAAACACCGAAACGCTGTTCTTCTTGACCGTGGCGATCAGCTCGTTCCCCGAGAGCGGGACCTCGCTCTCCACGGGTTCGATGTTGTGCTTTTTGCCCGCTTTCACATTGATCTCATTGATGACCGTCGGATCCTCGTCCCAGAGGGTGATGACGTGCGCCCGCGTCCTCTTGCCGAAGCCCTTGAGCGTCGCAACGAGTTCCTCATCGCTGTCGGACACATTGACGACTTTGAGGTAGATCTTGCCGTCCTCGCCGACCGTCGCGGACTGGAACACGCGCTCGTTCACCTTCCAGATGTGCTTGTTGAGGACTTCGTGCCATGCGCCGTCCTTGAAGATGCTCGCCGTGAAAGTCTTCGTCGTATAGACGAGCTTGAGGACGTTCCCCTCGGGCGAGTAGCCGAGGAATTTATCCTTGCCCATCATCTCGCAGACTGTTCGCATGAAGTCCACGCGCTTGTCAAACGAGACGTCATAGCCCTTGTGGTTTTTGCCGTATTGACAGCAGATGGAGAAGCCCGCGCTGTCCATTGTGCCAATGTCTCTCACGTCGGAGACGCCGACGCCGCCGATGAAGCTCTGCTCACCCGAGAGGCGTCGGAAGGAGATCTCGACCTCGCAGTTTCCGAACTTCTGCGCGTCGTAGTAGAAGCCGTTGAAGGCCTCGCACTCCTCGATGATGAGTTCGCCGTTCTCGATGTGGCCGCCGCAACAGTTGGGATAGACCTTCCAGTCCCCCATGCCGTCCTTGAAATCGTGCTCATAGAGCGTCTTCGTCGTGGCGATGTCGCGCACGACGACCCGCGAGACCGCGCTTGCCGTCCTGTGGCCGCCGATGAGAAGGCCGCCTGCATTGTCGTCGTTGACTTCGGCGACATCCGTCAAGGTGTACTTCCCGACATTCCCCGCAAACATCTGCTGGACATAATAGTTGGGCGTGAGCATGACATCGCGGGCGTTGAACCAGATCATGTTCGGCGTCCAACGATAGTGATAGGTGGAGGCAAAGAGCGGCGCATAGCAGGTCATTCTGACGACGTCGGAATTCCGCTCGCAACCCGTCAGAAATGCCGCCTCGGACAGGGCCGAACGGAGGTTGTTGTCGCCGTTGAGCCTTCCCCTGCCGTCGGACATCGTGTGCATGGCGTATTCGCCCATGAAGACCTTCGCGCCCTTCCTGTCGTAGCAGTCGTAGCGCCTGGTATTGTCGATGAACCACTGATAGGAGTTGTAGACGTGCTCGTCGACGATCATGTCGCGGTATTTCTCGTTGATGACCTTCCACGAATCGTTGCTGTCCTGCGGGCGGATGTCCACCCCCGCGCTCGTCACAACGGTGATATTGAAGAGCTTCAGAAGGTCGGTGAGCCTTCCCTTATACATGTACTGGCGGACGCCAAGGAGACAGGAGGCGAAGTTGTCGAAGTACTCATACCCCCAGTTCTCGTTGCCGATGCCGATGTATTCAAGGTCAAACGGAGCGGGATGCCCCATGTCCGAACGGACTTTGGCCCAATGGGCCTCATTCTTGTCGTCGGAAGCGATGTCGCCCTTTGCAAAATAGATGAGGTCGGCGACGTTGTCGATGACTTCGCTCTGGAACTGCTTTGTCCCCGGGACAATGCGCTGATAGCCCGTCTTGCGCTGTTCGCCCATGCGGATCTGACAGAGCAAACCGCAGTGGAGCACGGGCAGAGGCGCCATCTTCAGGTCTTCGCAGAGGCAGAAATATTCATAGAACCCGATGCCGTAGGACTGCATATAACGCCAGACGCTGGGTTTCTGACGGCGCTGTTCGAGCGGACCGACCGTCTCTCTCCACTTATATTGATAGTCGAAACTCACGTCTCCCTCGACGACACAGCCGCCGGGGAAGCGGAGGAAGGACGGGTGGCACTCCTTCATGGCCTCGACGATACGGGGCGAAAGTTTGCCGTTCCTGTACTTCGCGGGATCCCCCCACACGGTGTCGGGAAGGAGGGAAACATAGTCGATGCCGATGCGGCCGTGGCCCTCAAGCGTGATGCACAGCCTCCCCATCGTGTCCTTCTCGGCGACGATGGAGCAGGACACTTTGATCCAGTCGCCGTCCGTCCCCTCGGGGATCCTGATCTTTCCGATCGTGGTGTGTCTGCCGTGCGCGCCGCGGATAAAAACTTTCGCGACGCCCTTGAAGCCGAGCCGCTTCACCCACATGGAGAAGTGGTAGGTCTCCTTGTTGACGACGGGCATGCCGTAGATATCATAGCCGCCGTTGGTGTAATACCCGGGATTCTCGAGATGATAGATCCCGCCGACGTCGAGTTGAAGATAGGAGGGATTGTTTTCATTCATGCCTCCCCTCGTCGTGACCTTTTTCGGCCCCGCGCCGTAGATATCCCAGTAGAAGAGCTTGTTTTTGCGCGATTCCACATACGATTCACAGTTGTAGTCGTCATATGTGAAATATTCATACTCGAACGAGTTATTGATGACCATCTCGGCATTCAATCCCCCGTCCGCAGACTGGTTGATGTCCTCAAAGAAGAGCCCGTAGAGATGTCTTGAAACGTCTACGCCCCTTTTTTTTGCATCGAGCGTGTAATGCAGCATATTCCTCCCCTCAAGCGGATCCCAACTTAAATTTACGGATCCCCTTTTTCTTTGCTACCCGTATTATAGCAAAGTCTGAAAAAAACGTCAATGTTTTGCCGTAATATTTTATCTTGAAATAAAATATTTCATTTTTAGGTGAAATGTGAAAATAGGTAACAAAAAAAGGACGCCCGTTTCAGCGTCCTTCATGCTTCAAAGTCCGTCGTGGAAGCAGGTGAATGACCCGCGTTCCCGCTTCGGAAGGCCGAATTTTTCCTTGCCGAGGGCGATCGACTTGATGAGGAAGGCCATGTTGTGTCCCAAATTGCGCATAGTCTGAAGTCCCTCCTTGTCCTTCTCGACGTCCTCCCGCGTGTAGCCGTGGACCTCATTCCAATAGGTACTCGAGACGATAGGCATGCCGCAGATGGTGAAATACTTGTTGATCTCATCGAAGGCCGACGTACTGCCCGCCCTGCGCGAGGCAAAACAGCCGCGCCGACTTTCATCGTCTTGTCGAACATCGTACTGTGGAAGAGCCTGTCGAGGAAGGCAAGGATGGTCCCGTTTGCGCCCGCATAGTAGACGGGCGAGCCGACGACGATGCCGTCCGCAGTCTCAAACTTTGCGCCGACTTCGTTGACGATGTCTTCAAAGACGCACTTGTTGGCCTTTCTGCAATACCCGCAGTCGATACAGCCGCGGATGTCGAGGCCGCCGAGAAAAATGGTCTCCGTCTCGATCCCCTCCCCCTGCAGGGTGAGAGAAACTTCTTCGAGCGCCCTTGCCGTACAGCCGTCGCGGTCGGGGCTGCCATTCAACAATAAAACTTTCATATCGATCTCCTCTTTCTCAAAAAATGATGCGCTCTGCTCTTTTATTTCGTATCTTTTTTGGAATCAGAGCCTGCGGGCGTGAATTTCTTGCCATTCCCCTCGCCCGAAACTGTCCCCACATAGTGACCGCCCGCATCATAGGCGTCGCTTCCGCCATGCGTGTATACCGTCTGCGAATAGCCGTGGCTGTCCTCATAGGTGTACGCCTCCTCCGTCGAAGGCGTCTCCTCTGTCGGTGCGGAGGGCTCGGGCATGTTCGAGAGGGCTTCGTCGATGAAGTTGAAGCTCGCATAGTACGCCCCGACTGCTCCAAGATTGCCGACGTCGTACCCCTGCGGAATGGAGACGAGAATGCCGTTCTTTGCGATGACGAAGTTGGGCGCGAAGGTCCCGATGAGGATCATGATGGCCTGATAGGGAATGGTGATGATGAATGTCGCAAACATGACAAAGCCGTCGAGAATGCTCAAGCCGACATTTTCCACAAAGAATCCATCGACGAAATCCTTATACTCTTTGTTCAGTTTGCCATAGGTCTGACTGTAAGTGTCCTGATAGCGGATCGCCTTGGTCGCAAGGAAGGAGAAGACAGCATAGCCGACCAAGGACCACCCGCCCGTCGGCCAAAAGAGCGCGATAGAGAGAATGATGCCGAGCGCAAAGAGAAGATTCTGCACTCTGTTATGTACGATCCTGTACTTTGCGCCGATCGCGAGAATGCAGAGCTCCTCCTGCGGGGCGGAACGCTT
>CANQOX010000004.1 GCA_947625595.1 uncultured Clostridia bacterium | reverse complement strand
CAGAAGGGAAGCATTGAAAACAGCAACGGACTTCTCCGAGAATTCTACCCCAAAGGCAGAGGCCTCTCAAGGGTGAACCCGAAAACCCTTCAACGCAATGTAGACCTCATCAACAACCGCCCCAAAAAAATCCTCTCCTTCCTTTCCCCACAACTTCTGTTTGAAAATATGTTGCACTTCATTTGACAATTCGCCACCCCTAAAAGGGGATGATGCCGGCTGACCCGTTAACGGGTACCGAAATTTGGCATCGCATCACTATTTCGGGCGGCCGCTTCAAGCGGCTGTCTTTTTTTGCCTACTTATTCTTGCTACCCGTGAACGGGTCCATGTACTCTTTCAAGCTGATTTGCTCGTGCATATTATCTTCTTCCAACTGGTTTTTGATGTACTCCTGTATTATGCGCTCGTTCTTCCCAACTGTGTCTACATAATACCCTCTGCACCAAAAACTCCTCCCGCCGTACTTATATTTCAAATTTGCGTGTCGGTCGAAGATCATTAGTGTGCTCTTTCCCTTGAGAAATCCCATGAATTGTGCTATACTGATGTACGGTGGTATGCTTACCAGCATATGGATATGATCCGGACATGCTTCTGCTTCGATGATTTCTACATTCTTCTCTTTGCAGAGCTTCCGCAGTATCTCTCCTATATCCTTCTTCAGCTTTCCGTATATCTCCTTCCTTCGATATTTCGGCGCAAACACGATATGATACTCACATCTGTACGTCGAATGTGCTGTGTGCCTTACTTCATTCTTCATTTCGTTAAAAACCTCCTGATATTTTTGATAGTGATGCGGTCGCCAAACCTTCACTCCATTATATCACGAGGTTTTTATTTACTAAAGTATTTTTACTTCCCCCAGTAGAACTGGGGGTTTATTTTCGCTAAAGCTGCAATAAAATAGCGGCCCGCAGAATGATCTGCGGGCCGCATTTTCACTTATAACAATCAACCGAGGACGTAGCGTTTTGCATAACCGATATCCACGAAATCATGGAACTGGGATCCGAATGCCACGGCGTTGAAGGAGGCGGTTTCGATACTGTTCATATAGGCGTAAAGATTGGCCGAGTTTTCGCTGATCGCCTGATCGTAAGCCCTCTCTACGGGAAGCGCATCGATATTGTTGAGTTGGAGCGCGAAATACATCATATCGCCGATGCCGACTTTCTCGCCCCATCCCGCTCCGCCGATCGTGTCGCTCGGCGTCGCTCCCTTTTCGGGTTCCTTGTAAGCGGGGATCGCGATCTCGATATTGTAGCCCGTCGCTCCCGTCGCTTCGATCATGCCTTCGCCTTTCTTGACGCTGGCAATATCCACTCCCGTCAAAGACGTCGCATACTGCACCTTGTCCTGATAGGCGCTGCTGTTCGTATAGTCCCCCGCGTCGATATGGTAGCCGAGCGCGTCGACCTGAAGCCGACAGGTGGCCGTCCCGAACGCATAATAGAACTCGATCCCGTCCTGCTGCCAGGGATTTGCGATCTGCTCATTGAACTTCTTCCCGAGATTCAGCACGCGTTCGTCGGTGATCTCGAAATAGAAGTACAGCCAATCGCCATCATATGCGGCGTAGATCTTTGCATCGGCCGCATTCGTGCCGCCCTGCCGCGTTGCCGCCTTCTTCCAACCTGCGTCGTCGTTCGTGTAATCCTTCATCTTGTCGTTGGTCACCGAGGAATACACGACAACGTGGACGAGGGAATCCACCTGTTCATAGGCCGCATCCTTCACACCGTCCACAGTGATAGCGGCGGTTTTGGGCATCACGGCGTCGCCGTCGCCGAGCGCAGCAGTCACTGTGCAATCGGCCGTGGGAGTCGTCTGCATCCCCTCCCAGCTCTTGAAGTACTTCCCGACGGGAACGACGGCCGCAGAATTTATCCGCGCCGCGTCGGCTTTGAGCATTTTATAGCCCGTCAGCGAAGAACCCGCGGCTTCGTAATCGGTGTAGTCGGACTGCTCGGCGGCAGTCATCTCGTTGAAACGCTCGGACGAGATGATAAAGACGGGGTCCTCTGTATCGGGATATTCCGAAAGAGCGAGCGCGCGTCCCTTATAGCCTGTAGCCGTCTTGATGACGGAACCGTCCGCATTCTTGAAGGTGACATTGACCGTCTCGAGGGGCGTATAGAGGACGTTGACGTCCATGTCGGCGGCGATGCCGTCCTTTTGCCAATCCGTCGTGCTGTAGCCCGAAACTTCATAGCCTTCCACTTCGAAGAGTTTGAGCGCCGCGCTCGCGAGCGTGACTTTCTTCCCCTTCGTCTCGCGCTTGAGTTCGGACTTGTACTTTTTGACCGTGCCCGTCGCCGCATCAAAGTCGCCCGCATCGAACCCGTAATGGAACGTCACAGTGAAGGAATCCTTTTCATCGCCCGTATCGTCGGGCGGATTCTGTTCAGTGGGGCCCTTGTTTCCGCTGTCGTCGGGGCCGTTGCCGCCGCCATTGCAGGCCGCCACGGAGAAGACCATGGCGAGCACCAAAAGCACGGAGAGAAACAGCGCTGCAAATTGTTTGAGTTTTGTTTTCATTGAATACCTCTATTTTTTATAAATTTTTTTCGGAATGTTCGGCTTGGGGACGAGATGTTCAATTTGCGAAGACCCCGTCCCCTCGCCGAGGGAGGAAAATGAGAGTGAGTGAGCTGGTTTAATCGGCAATGCTCGCGAAAATCGCGTTGCCGAAGTAGAGGTTCGGCGGGTTCGCTGATTCCACTTTCGCAACGGTCACAGAAACAGTCCATTGGCCCTCGGAGAGCACGACGCTCTCGGAAGTCCTCTCCCCGTTCTGATAGACCGCGAGTCCGCCGCGGAGAAGCATCGTCTGCCCTTCGGCCACGATCGTATTCCAGTCGAGATTGAGATTTTCTGTGCGCAGTTCGATCGTTTCCTCACCCTTTGTGAGCGTTACGACAACGGCTGCATTGTTGAATCCTGTGCCGAGATAGGAAAGCTCGTATGTGCCGCTCTTCGAGATCTCGAGCGTGCCCGTTGCCGTGTGGTACTTCCCACCGTCCGCAAGGCGCGTGTTCTTGAGCCCAAGTCCATAATTCCCGTTGTCTTTCTTCGTGCCAAACCCATAATCGAGGCGGGTATGGTCGATCTGCTCGCCGCCCGTCGTGACGCAGAAAGCGTCCGTCGCCTTCTCAAGGGTGGCAATGCTCCCTTTGAGCGTGAGGGGGAAGGTATCGGGCGTGCGGAGCTCAAGCGTATTCGCGCCCGCCGTCATATACACCTGCAGATATCCGCTCGAGTAATCATCGCCGCCGCTATAGCCCGCTTTGAGAGCGCCGTCGTTCACCGCGCTGAAGTGGTTATAGGATTGGACCGTGGAGAAATTCTTCCCTTCCGTCACATTGAGCAGAATCGCGTTCTTGCAATAGGCATCTCCTCCCGCCGTGAAGGCGAATTGCACGCGGTAGATGCCGCTCTTCGCGTCCTGAGGCAGAGTGATCGTAAAGGTCGTTTTGTAGTAGTGGGTATACTTTGAGTCGCCTGTTTCGGATGCAGTCCTCACCGCGGCAATATTGTGTTTCGTCTCGGTCGTTCCGCACACGGTGCAAGTATGGGATCCATTTTCCGCAAAACTTTCCGCCTTGTAGCTGTGACCCGTTGCAGGGGTGATCGTGACGCGCGAAGTGCCGCACTGGGCGCAGTAGGTCCCGCTTTGGCCGCTCTGCGTGCAGGTCGCCGCCCTCTCGTCCACGGGAGTAAAGATGTGCGCGCAGTTCTCCGCCTCGATCTTCGTCGCGAAAATGGCATTGCCGAAGTAGAGATTGGGCTTATTTTGATCGCCCGTCGTGTTGCCCTTGACGGAGACTGTCCAGTCGCCCGCCGTGAGATAGACGCGGTCACCGACCTTCTCATCGCCGTGGAATACGGAGAGTTTCTGCTGGAAGATCATCGGCTGGCCGTGTTCGGTGTCCCAGCCTCCAGGCACGTTTGCTTCCGTGTGCATCTCTATGGTGTCGCCTTCCTTGGTGAGCGTCACATACAGCTTCGCGCCATTGAAGCCGAAGACGAAGTAGCCGAGATCGTACCACCCGTCCGCTGCGATCTTCAGCGTTCCCGTCGCCGTATAGATCGTGCCATTGTTGGAAAGCATCGTGTTCATTACGCCGAGGCCGTGGCGAACGCTACCGTCGGTATAGGTACCGAAGACGTAATCGAGGCAAGTGTCATCCTTCTCAAATCCGCCCGTGGTGGTCGCAACGGCGGTCACTTCTGCTTCGAGCTCGAGATAGACACCCTTGAGGGAGATCTGACAAGTGTCGGGCGTATGGAGCGCGAGCGTGTTCTTGCCCGCATCGAGATAGACCTCGATATCCTGGGAAGCGTAGCCCTTCCCTTCGTCCTTGAACCCATAGGGGATCTTCTCGTCGTCCGTCGCAAGGAAGTGATGGAACGCCTGCACCTTTTCATAGCCCTTGTCAGCTGTCACGTTGAAGAGACCCGCGTTCTTGCTCACTGCGCCGTCATTCGTTGCATCATAGGCGAAATACACCTTGTAGATGCCGCTCTTGGCAACGGTGACTTCGAACGTCGTCTTCTCGTAATTCGTGTAGTGCGACTCTCCCGTTGTGGAAGCGGTCGTCGTAGAGGAAATGCCCTCATATTTGGCTTCCGTCACGCCGCAATCGGTACAGGAGTAGGAGGTGCCTGCAACGGGCGTCTGGTCCCTATAGCTGTGGCCCTTTGCGGGGATCGTCACACGGTTCGTGACCCCGCAGAATTTACAGTACTGCGCCGTATAGCCATCGTTGACGCATGTCGCGTCCACGGTCTGCATGGAGACATACGCATGTGTGCATTCTTCCTTATCCGTCGCGCGCGTCGCAAAGACGGCGTTACCGAAGTAGAGGTTGGGCCCATTCCCCTGCGGGCTTCCCTTGGCGGAAACCGTCCAGTCGCCCTCCGTGAGATAGACGTAGCTGCCGAGATTCTGATCGTCGGCAAATACGGAAAGTTTATTGTCGTAGATCATGGGTTGGCCGACGTCGGTGTTCCAGGTCCCGGGCACATTGGCTTCGGTGTGCATTTCGATCGTGTCGCCGCCCTTCGTGAGCGTCAGATAGAGCTTGGCTCCGTTGAACCCGAAGACGAAGTAGCCGATGTCGTACCACCCGCTCTCCTCGACATGCAACGTCGTTGTCGCGGTGTAAACGGTCCCATTGTCGGCGAGCATCGTATTCATGATGCCGAGGCCGTGGCGGACATTCAGCTGTCCCTGATCGTTCTCCGTATAGGTGCCGAAGCAATAGTTGAGCTGGGTATGGTCGAGCTGTTCCCCGCCCGTCGTCACGCCGAGAATGTCGACGGTTTTGTAGAGTTCAAATCTCGCGCCCGTGAGCGTCACACGGCAAACTTCAGGGGTATGAAGTTCGAGGGTGTTGTCGCCTGCGGCAAGGTATACTTCGAGATATTGGCTCGCATAGCTTCCGCCGCCCGTATAGCCTGCGGCGACCGTACCGTCATTTTCGGGGCTGAAATGGTTGAATGCCTGCACGGCCGAGAGCCCCTTGTCCTCTGTGACGTTGATGAGTGCGGCGTTCTTGACAACGGCCGCCTCCTCCCCGTTCTTTGCGGTGTAGGCAAAATTTACCCTGTAAATGCCCGCCTTGGGGACATTGACCCGGAAAGTCGCCTTTTCGTAGTTCGTGTAATTCGGATTTTGCGTCGGGGAAGCTGTCTGTTCGGACACAATGCCATCCCACTTGATCTCGGTGAGGCCGCAACGCGTACAGCTATGGGAGACATTGTTTTCGAAAGTCTCGTTCTCATAGGTGTGGCCGCCCTCCTCCTTGATGTCGAGATATTTGACGCCGCAAACCGAGCAGGTGAAGATGTCGCCGCCGTCGCTGTAGCAAGTAGCTTCGCGCGAACCCGTCTTCTGATAGTCGTGTTCACAGGGCACTCCGATCTTTGTTCCGAAGATCGCCCCGCCGAAGATGAGCGTGCAGTAGGTGGAAAGGTGCGGCGCGGAGAGATGAAGGGAATACGTCCCCTCTTTCAGATAGAAGAGATAGTTGTCCGTGACACTCGGCTTTGTGTGCGGCTCCGCGGTCTTATAGATGTGCTCGCCGAACAGGACGTGCATCTGCCATTCCGTGGGATAGTAATATTCATATCCCGTGAGGAAATTGGAGCATGTCTCCGTCACGAGGCCGTTCGCATCGGTGATCGTGAGATAGAACTCGCCGATGTTGATGCTCGTTGCAAAGTAGGAGAAGTCATAGAAGCCCTCCTCTGCGATCTCAAGTGTAAGATCGACGTCACGGAAAAAGTAATCTTCTCCGCCGCCCGTCGGCTGCCAAAGAGCGCCCCATGACTGACCCTCGATATAGTCGGAGGGCGTCGTTGCAAGGGCGACCGTATCGATCGGCTTTACGAACTCCAGTTTATACCCCGTGAATGTGCCCACCTGCGAGGGCTGGACGGTGAGATTGTTTTCCCCTTCTTCGAGATAAACAAACCAAGGGTAATCGACATAGCCGTCCTCATCGACATTGGAGTCGAACCCCATGTTGCCCGTCTTCGCAATGGGCTGTTGGCTGGTGCTGACGGTGAGATACATGTTTGCCGCTTCCGTCGTGAATTTGAAATGTACCTCGTAAATGCCCGTCTTCTCCACTTCGATCGCGGGGAGCGTGAACATCGTCCTCACCTCGCTTGTAACGGCGGGAGAGATGTCATATTCCTTTGCGGGCTCCTTTTCGGGCTCGACGAAATCCTCCCAAGGCGTCTCGGGAACAGGCGGCGTTATGGGTTCTTCCTTCTCCTGGTCCCCGCTCGGCGGCACGGGGTCTGGCTCCGTCCCACCGCCGCAGGCAGTGAGCACGGGCGTCATGAGCATGACGGCGCCGAGCGCTGCAGAGAGCATGCGGAGCAATTTTTTCTTAAAATTTTTCATGATCTTCCTCCTTTAGGCTTGCGGGAAGGCTCCTTTCGAGCCCGTGCACCCCGCTTTTTTCACGACTTCGGCCGCCTGCGGATATCTCGTCTCGAGATCGGAAACGGACGTTGCCCTGTGGTTGTTCTCGGCGATACGGTTGAACTCCTCGGCGTTCTGCAATGCTGCGGGGCGGATGATGTCGTGCTCTTCGGCGTCGATCAGATAGTTGTCCCTTGCGCGAAGATTCTGCGTGTCCGCGCCCGAAACTGCCGCACCGTACTGGAAGTAGACCATGCCCATTCCCGCATAGTTTCCGCCTTCGACCAAACCGACATTGTTGTAGACGTCCCAGTTGGAGGAATGATCGTCGCAATAGTACATGCAGAAAGCTCCCGTGAGTTTGTCCGTCTCTTCGAGATAGGCGGTCTTCTCGGTCGCGATGACGAAGTTGTCGTGCATGATGTTGAAATAATCGGTCCATGACATGGAGGCGTTGTTGCCATGCACATAGATCGCACCGCCGTCCTGAAGCTCGAGCATGAAATCCTCGACAAAATTGTAGGCGATCTCGGCGTTATAGATCACGGTGATCTCGTCGAGTTGGGGCCGAATGGCACGCCCCATGTCGATCCCGATATAGGAGACATGGCGGACGGTATTGTAGGTGATCTTTGCATCGCGCGCACTGCCGAACAAGGCCATTGCGGGACGCTGGAAGTAGATCTCACCCGTGTATTCCACAAGATTGTTGGTGATCGTGATCCCCTGGCAATAATAGAAAGGAGAATACATCGCCGATACGCCCATTATGATCGCGCCCGCCGAGATATGCTCGAACGTGTTGTTCTGGATCGTCACGTCCTTGATCTTTCCGATGAACTGCACACCGTCATAGGCCATTTGGGTGAAAGAGCAGCCGTCGATCGTGATCTTGTCCACATTGTTGCCGAAGATCGCGGCCTCGGGGTTGGGATTCATGGAAGCGTTCCCGTTCGGAAGCGTTTGATTGCCCTGTCCGCCCATGACCCAGCCGCGCTCCATCATGCAGAAGCTCGCATTCGAGGTGAAGCCGATATCCTTCACCGTGACGTTCTTCATGTCTTCAAAATTGATGAAGTTATTGACCGTGGGGAAGGCGATCGTAAATTCATCGGGGGACTTATCGGTCTTGAAGTAGAACGTCCCCTCCGCCCTGTCATAGACAAAGGTGTTGTTCTCCGTCAAAAATTCGTAGTTGTTTGCGAGCCAATAGGGATAATCCTTGAGATTCGTCCACCAGCCCGTGCCGCTCGCGCCTGTCCTGACAAGATATTCCCAGTCGGTGTGATAGAGCTGGAGCGGGACATAGTTTCTACCGTTATAGGTCACGATGTCTTCGATGGCCTCGATGCGGAGCCCTTGGCTATACCAGTTGCTCCCCTTGAGCCAAAGCTCGAGGTTTCCGATGGAGTCATTGTCGATCCCGTCGAGAAGCGCGGGGTCGACGAGAAGGATCTCGTCCTCCCTGTCGACGAGCTCGGTCGTCGCATTGCCGTTCTCATCTGTCTTGTACTTCACGGCGTTTGCGGCGAACACTCCCGACGCCGAGCGGGCGACGGTCAATCTCTCGCCGTCCAGCAATAAGTCGCGAATGGCGGGATATTCCCCATCTTCCGAGAGATATTCGTCGGGAATGGTGTACCCGTAGACGCCGTCGCCCATGTCGATGATCTCGGAATTGTCGGCCTCGACCGCGCCCGTGAGAATAGTCTTGTCCTTTCCCGCGCCCGCGATCTCGATCTCATAGTCCTTGTCCTCGATGCCGCTGCCCGTGAATTCTGCCGTCTCGGAAACGGTGTACGTCCCTTCGGCGATCGAGACCTTGACCGACACTTTCGAGGCGCTGTCAGCGATCTTTTTCTTGATCTTCGGGACAGCCTCCGCGAGCGTCTCATAGCTCCTCGCCTCCGTCTTTCCGCCTTCGGTCACCGAGACGGTCACAGGCGGCTTGGGTTCGGGGACAGACGGTTGCTGCTGTTGCTGCTGTTGGCCGCCGCCGTTCGAACCGCTTGTACTGTTTGCAGGCGTATTGTTGCAGCCCGCCATGGGCAGCATCAGCGCGGCTGCGCACAAGAGTACCGCCAACATTCTTTTGATGTGCATAATTTCTCCTCCTAATAGATTATTTATCGATCTCGGCGGCGCCCTGCGTTTCCCCGACGCCGCTTTCATCCTTTTTCTTTTTCGGTCTGTTCGGTTTGAGAATGTACACTGCCCAAATCGTCAGCGATGCCGCGATCACGATATCTGCGCCGACGAGCACAATGATCCACCATGCGAAGACGGAATTGATATCTCTCAGGCCCGTCGCAGAAGAATAGCTCGAGACATAGGTGTAGAGGATATTCTTTGCCGCAGTCTTGGCGCATGCGAGATCCGTAGGATCGTCCCTATCCATGGGATTCTGGGTCACCGTATTGGGATTGAGCCACAGATCGTTCCCCGCACGGATCCCCTGACGGATATTCATGAGGCCGACGCCTCCGCCCGTGGAGTAGTCCGTGATGACACACCCGCGGAACCCCCATTCGTCCCGAAGGATCTGCACGTTCGTCGCATAGTTCGCGCCCGCCCAGACCGCGCCGATCCGATTGAATGCGGTCATGACGGCATTCGCCCTCCCCTCTTTGACCGCGATCTCAAAGGGCTTCAGATAATTTTCGCGCAGATTCTGCTCTGTGAGCCATGTGTTCACGCCCTGCGGGTTGATGCCGAGCTCGCTCACCACAAAGTGCTTGATATAGCAGTAAACGCCGTAGTCCCTTGCCCCCGCGATGACGTTCGCCGCCAGCTTTCCGCTGAGAAGAGCGTCCTCGCTGTAATATTCGAAGTTGCGGCCCGTGTAGGGAGAGTGATGCAGATTGACCCCGGGGGCATACCAGCCGCTGACATTCGTCGCATATCCCTGAAAACCGATCGCCTCGCCCATTCTCTTCAAAAGTTCCGTATCCCAACTGCACCCGAGAAGGCTCTCGCTCGGATATGCGGTCCAACCGCTGTTGTGGGAAGAGGCCGAAGAATCGATGGCGAGCACGCTGTCGTTGAATCCCGCAGGCCCGTCCGTGTCGAATACCGCAGGCTTCCCGACGGACGCGGCCGCGCGTGTCCCGAATCCTCCGAACTGCACGAGATTTACGATCTCATCCGTTGTGAGCTGGTCCATGAACTTGTCCCAAGTCGGGCTGTCATAGTCCGTGAGTTCCTCGATGAGTTCCTCATTCGCAACGAGCGATACAGAGCTTGAGCCAGAGAGCTCGTTATAAGTGGCGAAAGAACCGTCTTCGCGGGTCGTCAGGCGCAAGCCGCTGTCGACACCCGTTGTCGGCATGGAATCCGTATTATAGACGTCATTGTAGAACTCATTTGCTCTCTTGATCTCTCCAAGGGGGTCCTTGGGGAACACGGCGTGCGCCTTCGGCATCGTCCCCGCGAAGTCGGCGCGGGATAGATATACCGTCTCCGCACCGACGGTACTGCCGTCGATGGGAAGCCCCGCATAGGCGTCCGCATCTGTCAGACGGTTCGCGATCTCGCTCCCTGTGACGGGGTCCGCATCGATGAGAAGCTCTTCATCGAGCGTGAATGTGCGGCTGAGCCCGCTTTTCACCGTGTGCGCATCTGTGCGGAGCGAAATGACATAGTCCCCTGGATCGAGTTCGTAACAGGTATAACCGTTTGCATTCCTATCGTAACAATCATAAGAGGCGAGCGAATATGCGTCGAAGGAGAGCGTCACCTCCTCTGACTCTCCCGGCTTCAAAAGGCCCGTCTTGGCAAAGGCAACAAGGGTCACGGCGGACTTTTCGATCCCGCCCGCGGTATAGGGCGGCGTCGCATAGATTTCCACAACGTCTTTCCCCGCGACGGAGCCCGTATTTGTGACGGAGACCTTCACGGTGAACGTCTCGTCGCTGTCGAAGGATGCCCCCTCCCCGAGCGGCCACGTCGCCTCCCAGTCAAATGTCGTATAGCTGAGCCCGTACCCGAAGGGATACTGTACGACGCCCTCGTATCCCTTCCCGTATTCGTTGTCGACGTCATCCCAAAAGTTTTCCGCATCGGCGGTCTCAAACCACTTATAGCCGAAATAGATATCCTCGACATACTGCACAGAGCTCCCGTCCGCCCAGAAATTGACAAAGGACGGCGCCGTTTCAGGCGCATAAGCGTAAGTATCGGTGATCTTCCCCGAGGGAGAAGCCTTCCCGTAGAGCAGATCGGGAATAGCCGCCGCGCCCGATTGTCCCAGAAGGCCGACATAGAGGACGGCATCCACTTCTTCGCGCTGAAGATAGCCGAGGTGCATCGCATTCGAAGTATTTACGAGCACGATGACGTTGGCAAAGTTCTCGCAGACGAGATCCAAAAGATCTTCCTCGTGAACAGAGAGCTGCAGGTTGGTACGGGTGTTGTCCGTGGACGTCCCCTTCTCCGTGCGCAGAGACTGCGTGCGCGGCAGCTCATCCTGCATATTCTCTCCCGCGATCCTCGAGATCACGACGATCGCAGTGCCCGAAAAAGATTTGGCGCGGGCGATCATATCCTGCGAGTAGAAGTCGATCGTCGGCTCCTGCAGGACATAACTTTTCGAAGTGACCGAATTGACCCAGCCGAGCCTGTCATATGCCTCGACGATTTCTGTATTGTAGGAAACGCCCGCCTCGTTGAGCGCGCTCGTCAAGGTCACTTTGCTGTCGTCGCTGATCGAAGAGGACCCGCTCCCGATGCCCCGAAGCGCAAAGCCGTTGTCGCATGCCCCGTAGCCGAAGAGATTGATCTTTGTCTCCGCTGCGGGAAGAGGGAGCGTGTTGTTGTTCTTGAGGAGAACGATGCTCTCTTGTCCCATCTCGCGGCAGAGCTCATCGCCCTCTTCAAGCGCTTCCTGCACGTTTTCGCCCTCGAAGGAGACGCCCGTGCCGCACAGCGCCGTCGTAATGACGCCTGACTGATAGTAGCAGACGACATTCCCGACAATGGCCGCGACCAGGATCACGACGATGAGGAAGAGGAAGAACCAGTCCCTTACTTTGATTTTTTTCATGCTACACTCCTTTCCATCATTTTTTGTAAAAAATTCCGAATTTTCATTCTTTTTTGTGATTTGATATCGAAAGATGATGATATTTTTCGCACATTTTATTTTTTATCACAAAATAAAAAGATGTCAAGGCCTTTTGTTATGAAAGGTAAAATCCTTGACATCAAACGTATGAAATTATAAAAATTTTAATTTTCCGCCCCCGAGAGCGCAAACCCGATCGTCAGATCGAAAATGCCGTCGTGGGGCCTTATGAGAAGGTCCCCGTGATACTTCGTACAGATGTACTGAATGCTTCGGATCCCGAACCCATGAAAGCGGTCGTCCCCCTTCGTGGAGAGCGGAAGGCCGTCCTTAAAGACGAGCGCGCCTTCATAGCTGTTATAGACGTTGATCTCGCCTTTGTCCCCCTCCTTCCTCACCTGCACGCCGATGACGCGTCTCTCCTCATCGAGGCGTATGACTGATTCGATCGCATTGTCGAGCAGATTCCCGAACAGGGAATAGAGATCCTCCTCCGCCATAAAGGAGAGCCACGAGGCGTCTGCGATACAGGAAAATCGGACACGATTCCGGCTGCACCTGAGACTTTTGTCCGTCAGGATGATATCAAGCGTGGGATTCCCCGTTTTGACGGAGGAATCATAGATGTTGATGGCCTCCTCCATCTCTTGAAGGTAGGAACTCGAAATGCTCCTCTCCCGCCCGATGGCGAGAAGTTGATGCTTGATGTCGTGGCATTTCATATTTATAATGTCCACATTCTCTTTCAGGCTCTCGTACTGTTGCCGCTCTAAAAATCGCAGCTGCTGGAGCATATCGACCTCATCCTCGAGATGCCGTCTCAAGGAGAGTTCGAACTGGATAAATAGCGCAAGTCCGCAACAGAAAATATTGTATATGCCCGCCATGATCCGCATGAACTTTTCCTCACCTCCCGACAATCCCGAGACGTGATAGACGATCACCGCATTCATGACGATATCGAAGAGAATGATGAGCGCGACAAGCACGAGAAGATAGATGCTCTTGAGCTCGAGTTTGTCGTCACGGATCTTTTTGGCAAAGAGAAAATAGCCGCCAAGGTAACAGGACAGATAGACTGCAATATACAAAATGAGGACAAGGGCATTAAAATCAACGATCCCCGTGCTGCCGTAGAGCTGAATGGTGATGTCACCGAGCCCGAAGATGACGAGGAAGAGGTTGTACATCTCATAGGCGAGATGCTGTAAACTGTAACCTGCAATACAGCAGAAGAGGATATTCCGCCATGACTCCTTATAGCAAAATGCGTTCCCCGCGATCGTGAACAGAAACATCGTGAAGAACATAAAGGACGTGTAGAGCGCATTGTAGGAAAAGAGCGGGAAGAAGATCGCGATCGCGAAACAGACGATAAGCGTCGCACCCAAGCGGAGCACGGGGTGCGACCTCCACTGAAGAGAAGAGCAGAACATCAGCTCTGCCCCGAGCAGTTCTGCCATGAAGATGATCTTATAGACGGACAGACCCGACAGATCCATAACTCATTCTCCGAAATACTTCGCAAGCTGGATAGAAAAGCTCTTTTTGTAATTGCGGGAAAGATAAATGATGTCCCTCCCGACCTTAACGGCGTCCCCCTCCACGGAAGTGATAAAGCGGGGATTGATGAGCACAGAGCGGTTCGCACGGATGAAATGCTCCCGTTCCAGCGTCGCGATCGCCTTTTTCAGCGTCCCATAGACTTCCACATCCCCTCCCGTCGTATGATAGACGAGCCTCCTTAAAATGACCTCCAGCCATTTGATATCCGAAACGTCGAGGACGAGCATACTCTTTTTGCCGGGAAGCACGATCTTGTGTTTGGGATTCTCCGAGGTTTTCTCAAATGTTCTCTTGATCTTCGTGGAGAAATCATAATAGGAAACGGGCTTCACAATGAAATCGCTCGCCTCCACTTCGTACCCTTTGACGGCGAATTGCGCCATGTTTGTCACGAAAATTATGGGGACAGACTTGTCAAGCTCGCGCAGTCTCTTCGCGAGCTCCATGCCGTTGAGCGAAGGGAGCATGATGTCCATGAGAATGAGGTCATACGCCCCCGCATAGCCCTCGAGAAATGAAAACGCATCCGAAAAATGCGCGACATGAAACTGCTCCTTCTCTTCCTCGCCGAAGCGGTCAAGAAACCCCCGTAAAATTTTCAGAGCTTCCTCTTCGTCTTCGATGATGGCTATGTTCTTCATGCTCTCCTCCTTTCGTGCCTGATCTCCCTCTATCTCACATTTTAACACGAAAAGAAACTTTATTTCAAGGTGTTTCGGATTTTTTCTCTTCAAAATATCATAAAAGGTAAAATTTTTGTCATGAAAGGTATTTCCCACAAAAAGGTTTCTATAAAGCTATCGGGGGAAGATCGTAGGATCTTCCCCCGTCGGTTTGAATAGAAATGACAGAGCTGGTTTTATACGTTGCGAATGAGGCCGCGGCCGATGAGGCTCTCTGTGTCTTCGTAGGGCAGCCGATAGTCCACTTCCCCGCGCTGTGCGGGAACGAGTGAGAACTTTTCAGCGACGGCGGCGATGAGCTCGGCCGCGTACTTCGCCCGCCTCTTGCCCTTGATCTTGTACATGCAGGGCACGCTCTCGTACCGCTTGCCCGCCGCGCGCTCCACCTTGTACTTTGTCCCCGCGTAGTCGTCGGGGTCCAGCGCAAGGAAGAGACAGAGCGTCTTCCCGCGGATCGCGAATTTGCCGAGCTTCACCCTGCCCATATTGATGCTGTCCGCCTGCCATGAGACGCGTGAAGACGTTTTCTCATACGAAAGAAACGCATTCTTCAGCAGCGAATACCACTCCTTCACCGCGTCATCGGACTGAATGAGCTTTGCCATAAAGCTCTTATTGTACCGCCTCTTTCCGCCCGCAAGGAAGGGCTCGGCGGGGGCGGCGAGTACCACGTTGTCCGTGACCGCGCTCTCCTCCTGCGCCACGGCGACCTCTGCGGAAGCCGTCTCCGCGGCTGGTTCCTCCTCCTGCCGCTTTATCTTGATGAGCATGAGAACTGCCGCGGCGATCAGGATCGCGGGAAACACTGCCGAGATGGCGCCAAGCGCGATGAGCAAGCCGCTCCCCGCTCCTGCGAGTCCGTTTGCCAATAGCAACATGATCTTTCTCTCCTTCTTTCTCTTTTCTTCCTGAAGCGTCCCCCTTTCGGGCGTCCGCGCTCTGCGGACGCCCTCTGGGAAAACCGATTTAACGGGTCTTCTTTTTCTTCGTCATTGCGAGGCAAAGGGCAACGAGCACGCCCGCGGCGATGACAGTCTCGATCGAAATGATGACAACGAGCGCGATCACGCCGCCGTCCTCTGATGCGGGTTCGGGGAGCTGTACCGCCGAAATGCCCTGCTTGGCCGTCTCGAGCTTGGTCTTGATCTCGTCCGCCGAAGCAGCCCCGTCGATCCCGTCGAGCCCCTCTTTCACGGAAGCGTCGTCGAGGGAAACGCCCTTACTCACGGCATAGAGCTGAAGCTCGTTCTGCGCGCTTGCCTTCGCCTGTGCGAGGGCCGCTGCGGCTGCTGCGGCCGCCGCCTGTTGCTCGGCCTGCTGTGCGGCCTGTGCCGCTGCAGCGTCAAGGGCCGTCTTGACTGCGTCAACTGCAGCCTTGGCCTTCGTGAGTTCGCTCTCAACGGAAGCGGCGTCTGCCGAACCGATCGCGGTCAAACCGTTCTTCACGGAATCGTCCTCAAGAGACACGCCCTTGCTTGCGGCATAAAGTTGAAGTTCGTTCTGCGCATCTTCCCTCGCCTTTGCAAGGGCCGCGGCCTGCTGCGCCTGCTCGGCGTCGGCCTTCGCCTGATCCGCGACTGCCTTCACCGCATTCTTTGCACTTTCAAGGGTCTCTGCGAGCGTAGCGGCATCCGCGCCGTCGATGTCCTCAAGGCCATCCGTCACACTGGGATCGGTGAGGTCAACGCCCTGGCTTGCGGCATAGAGCTGAAGCTCGCTCTTCGCGTCCTTGATGTCCTGCGCGAGTTTGGCCTGCGCTTCTGCCTCCTCCTGTGCCTGCTCTTCGGCAAGCGTAGGAACGGAATTCATCGCCCACTGTATCCCCGAGACGATCCAGCGTGCACCCTGCATCGAAAGTTCAGGGTCGGCTGCAAGCTGCGCCTCTGCATCGGTGTAGAGTTTTTCGAGGGCGGCCTGCGCTTCCGCCGAATAGGTAGCTTTTGTGATCAGGGCGTCCTTCCCCGCCGCGAGTTCTTTCAGTAAGACCTCATTGTACGCGGAGATCTCTTTGATCTCATATTCGCCCGTAGCGCCGTTGAGGATAAAGCAATACCCGTTTGCGATGTAATCTTCCGCGAACGCCTTTGCAGACTTGCCTGCGATGATCTTGTCGCCCGCGACAAGGGCGCTCTTGTCCTTTGTCACTTCATTACCATCTGTCGCGCGCACGACCACGGTCTCTCCGTTGAGCACATAAGAGTCAGCCGGAAGTTCCTCTTCCCCGAAATTCACGGAGAAACCGCCCTGCGTTTCTTCCTCTGCCGTGGGAACGGTGACTTCGGGAGTCAATTCATGCTCCGCATAAAGGGGATTTTTCTTCAAATTGGCGGTGCCTTTGGCCTCAATGTCGGTCCCTGCGCCCTTGATCTCGATCTTCTTGTCCACAGTGCCCGCATCTGCGCCGCCGATCAAATAATCCCCGGAGGCTTCAACTTCGCAACTGTCAAGCGTTAAGGACTGGCCGACAAGCTGGCCCATGACCGCGCCGACATAGGTGCCGCATTTGGATGTATCAAGGTTCTTGACGGAACCATTCTCCACGGTGACCGAAGCCTCGGTAAAACCGACGATGCCGCCCATCTTCCAGCTGCCTTCGAGCGTGAGGCCGTCGACCTCGATGTTCTTGAGGTGAAGATTGCTCCAAGTCTGTCCGATGTAACCGCCGCCCATGATATTCTTATTGGTATCTTTCTGCGAAAGGGTCACATTCTTGACTTTAATGTTCTCTGCGGGGCTTGCATCATTGTTCGCATGGGTGCCCTGCGCGATGACGCCGCCTACAAAGACCCAGCCCTTCTCGATGTTGAATTCATCGAAGTAGCCGACGCCGCTGCCGCCCTCGAACTTGGAGTCCGTCACAGTGATGTTGCTGATCTTTGCGCTGCCGCCCGTTCCGCCAAAGAGACCCGCATTGATCTCGATGACATGCACGCCCTTGATCGTGTGTTGCCCGCCGTCGAAGGTGCCCTCGAATTTATTCGTTTGGTTGCCGACGGGGAAGAAGTCTTTTTTCTCATTCTCCTGCCCATATGCGGCGAGGGCAATGGAGGCATTCTCGGGTCTGTACCCAAAGTCAAGTTCCTCCGCCGTCAACTTCACGGTCTTACCCTTGAAGTTAAATACGCCGCTCGAGACATAGATCGCGAAATAGTTCCACTCATCGGTCGAGGTGATCTCAAACTCGGGTTTGCTCTGATTGTCTTGATACCATTGCCGCGCTGCGAGATTGGGCGCGACCTTTACCTCGTACAGTGTAGCGTCGTCGTACTCCTGCCCCACCTCGGTATATGCGCCGAGCGTCGTTGCGAAGTACTCATCGAGCGTCTCCACTTGGCTTCCCTTGAACCTGCCGCCATGGATCTCGAGCGAGGCGCCTTCCCGAATGTCAAACTCACCGCCGCTCTCGCTCTTGCCGAACTGGCCGCTCAAAATGGTGAGCGTGCCGCTCGTGACAGTCACATTGCCCTCAACGGTCACTCCCTGCAGGGTCGCATTCCCTTCGATCGTAATGGGGCCCTCGAGGGTGCCGTTGCGGAGAACTGCGCCGTCCTTGAGCGTGAGAGTACCGCTCTCTCCAAACTTGATGTGGCAGCCGAGGTACGCATCAAGATCGAGCGCGACATCTTCGAGAGTAAGCGCTTCCTCGATCGTCGTGTCGCGCAGGAGGCTGACAACGCCGTCCGCTTCCTTTGCCGCCGCGATCGCTGTGGTAAGGTCCTTGTATCTTGCGCCGCCCGCGAGGAAGTTGTCGTCTTGTTCAAGGTGCGTGAACGCAAATCTGTTGGTGCCCATCGTAACATAGGTAAGATCGTTAAATTCGTTGCCGACGTCTCCCCAGAATTCGTTCTCCTTGTCTTTCAGATCCCACGAGAAGACGCTCGTGTGCCCCTCGTCAACAACATATGTATGAAGGTCGAACTTGAACCGATCTTTCTTGTTGGGGAAGTAACCACTTTGCGTGCCACCTTCCTGGAAGTTCACGTTTTTATAACCGCTCGTTGCATACGCGGTGCCCCACGCTACAAGGACAGGGGACGATGTGAGGTCGCCGTAGTTCGCTTCCGTTCCGTAATAGACCTCGGAGAGGATATTGCCGCCCTTGATCGTGACGATCGCGCCCTCGGTGTTCTTGAGGGATGCTCCGATATAGAAGATCGCCAGCGCTTCCTTCTGCGAACTGTTCCCGTTCTCCAAATCTTTATAAGTATCCTCGTCGGGGAAATAGCCAGTCTGGCGGATCGTACCGCTTTGAAGCTCGAACGACGCATACTGGTTCGAAATATGAATACCGCGGTTAGAGGTAGGCTCCGATACATCGCCCCCAACACTGGCAATGTTGAAGATGAGCTCGCCATCTTGTTTCGTCGTGCTGTCCTTTACGATCAACTTAAAAGTCTTGTCTGCGCCGAGATTTCCATCGTTGCCGAGAGCGATAGCGGCCTTGGAGCCATTGACAGCAGTCGAATCTTTATCATTGTATGTGATTTTTTTGCCGTTGAGATCGAGCGTCACGGTGCCGGGCAATGCGTCGGTGTCGTCGTTGCCGTACCACAGATTCAACTGGCTGATCGTTGTATCCTGGTTTGCCTTCACCGTGCGCTCGCCGTCCAAATTTCTGGTGGCATACAGCCATGCGGCGTTCAGGCTCGAGAACTTCTTCTCGACGTCGGCGGCGGTCACGGTCGCCACAACGGAATCTTCGTCGATCGACTTGACGGTATAATAATCTCCTACCTCATCGGCGAGCTGCATCCACATGCCTGGAGCACAGTAGGTGGTGTAGTCCGTCGCCCATGTGCCGCCCGAAATGGTAACCTTGTGCGTGTTGATGGTCTCTTCCATATCGAGATCGCCATAGTATGTGCTTGATCCGCAGGGTATGCTGCACATTATCTCGTTGTTCAGCGTGATATTTTCGACCCTTCCCTGCGACCCGATAAAGTTGCCGCCCGTAATATTGACGGTGCAGCCGCGGTAAGGCATGTAGGCGTCAAGATAGGTTCCTTTCTTCGTCTTTATCTCTTGCCGCAATGTAGGCTTGGCCTCTGTGGTGAAAAACTGATAATTGCTGTTTACGTCTTTGAATTGCCAGACATATGTATTCGCCGTGAAGATCGAGCGGGTCAAATAATTGTCTTCGTCACGCGTAAAAGTACCGTCTTCGATCGTGAGGGCAGAATCGATCAACTTGAAGAACTCGTTGCTCTTGCCGCCCTCGAACTTTCCGCCTTTGATCGTAACGGAAGGTTTGTTCGCCCATAATGTCTTATAGGCGTCATCGGCCATATCTTTTTCGCTCGGAGACGCCGAACTTTGGATCAGAGCGTAGCTGTTAAAGCTGGAGTGTTCTGGATTAAAATAACGTGTCTTAATCGTCATGTTCACGTTTATAATCAACGTGCCCCAATTATAAATAAGAACTTCGTTTGCCTCATCGTTCGTGATAAGACCCGTCTTGTCCGCGGAAGTATCGATGAGTTCGAGCTTGCCGCCAATTTGATTGTTGATGACAAACCCGCCGCCCTGACGTTTCATCGTATGGCCGTTGAGGTCGATCGTGATGTCCTTATTGCGTATACGAAGGCCGTAATGCTCATCATCCGACTCCTTGTTGCTGGTATCGTCCTTCTCACCGACTACGACGTAGTCATCTTCCGTGCCGAGGACGATATCCGCATCAAGGCGAATTTTGTAGTTCTCTCCCGCCGTTGCTTTGAAGAGGACTGCCTCTTTCAACGCTTTCGCGGAATCCACAGTGATGTCGGGCGTGAACTCTTCTTCCGCCGAAGCGGAGATGGCTCTGACGCCGAACACGACGGAAATGGCAAGAAGAATGCTCAAGATCCCAATTGCCCACTTTTTCCATGACATCGTTCGCATTGTTTTTTCTCCTTTTCCTTAAAATTTTTTTGATTTCTCTATCAATTTCAAGCACAGGTGACGTTTCATGTGCCCAAAATCTTCTCTTTTGGAACGCCTTCCGCGTTTCGGAAATGTACATGGATTATCCTATTCCATGTACAAAAATGAAGAAATTTTTACAAAAAATCAAAAAACTTCGTTAAAACCCTTGCATTTTTTGCACTTGCGTGCTAAAATAACGGAGCAAACATGAAAAAATGTACATGGAATAGGATATTTCACGTACAAAACGGACGGGAAAACCTCCCGTCCGTTTTTTGCTCCCCCTCCCCGCTCATTCTGACCCTGAGCTTGCCGAAGGGGAAGAATCCCCTGAACAAAGTCCCCTTGCCCACCCCTTGAGGGGTGGGTGTCTCGCCGCAATGCGGCGAGACAGAAGGGGTGTCATACATAATCAGAACGACACCCCCTCAGTCTCGGCTTCGCCTCGACAGCTCCCCCTCAAGGGGGCGCCAAGAGAAATGCAGTGCCCCACCCCCTACCCTACCCTCCCCCCTCAAGTATAAGGGGGGAGGCGGTTTTTCTTGCCTGCCCCCTTTCCAAGGGGGCGGGGTAGGAGTGGGGGTTCATTCTGAGCGAAGCGAAGAATCCCCTCAAACGAAGTCCGTGGGTCTATGAGATCCTTCGCCTGCGGCTCAGGATGAGCGGTTTACTCTTGTCGCCCCTTTCAGGGGAGATGTCGCGAGCATAGCGAGCGACAGAGGGGTTTTGAAACCCCTTTCCCCCTACGGGGGACTTCCCCTATGAGGGGCAGCGAGAATGCGGTTTTCGTATTACAAAAAAAAGACCTCCCGCAGGAGGTCCTTTCCTATCAAAGCGTCATTGCCGCTTCCATTCTTTGATATAGAGATTTTTCATCTGCCTTGCCGCGCCCGCAGGATCGGCAGACAGGTTGGATTCGGAGAGCAGCCTTCCCAAATTCGTCCCACACGCGAACCACGAGCTTCCCGAAGAAGTAAACTGCACCTCATTGAGCGCGGTGCAACCTTCGACTGCGCCCGCGCCGATGTAGACGAGCGTCTTGGGCAAGACGATCTTCGCGATGCCCGCGCGGCCCTTGAACGCCTCGTCCGCGATCGCGCGCACGCCCTCGTGAACCGTGACCTCCGTCCCGATCCCCTCGTCCTTCGACCCGACGACGGCGAGATAGCCGTTTTCGGAGAGCGAAGGCTCCGCAACGCCGCTGTCTGCGGGCATCGTGCCGTTCTTGTTTTTGAGATACAGAATGCCGTTTTCCCAATTCGAATCTGTCTTGTAGAACTTCGAACCCGTAAAGGCGTCGGCCCCGATCGCGCGGAGGCCATTTCCCTCGAGGAAGATGTACTCGAGGCTTTCACAGTCCTTGAACGCCTGTGCGCCGATGCTCTCGACGCCGCCGTGGATGACGACGCCCGTCACCGACGAGCCGCGGAAGGCGCCCGCAGGGATCGCCGTTGCGCTCCTCGGGATCTCGACGACGCCCGTCGCGCCGTCGATGGTGAGCGCGGAAGCGTAATACATGGGGCTCGCCTTGTCGTTGAGGAACTTGACGGCGAGATACGCCTCGAACTTGCCGTGATACGTCGCCGATCGCAGTCCGATACAGCCATCGAACGCATCGCGGTCGAACACCGTCACGCTTGCGGGAATTTCCACGGACGTGATCCCCGCGCAGTTCTTGAAGGCTTCCTCGCTGACGGATACGATCCCGTCGTTGATGGCGAACGTCCCCTGCGCGCTCTCTTTCACGCGGATGAGATGCTTGCCGATGTAGAGCGCGTTGTTCGTCCACTTCGTATCGTTGAGATAGAATGCCGTACCCGTGAAGGCGTTCGCATCGATCTCCGTGACGCTCTCGGGAATGTTGATATCGGTGAGCGCGGCGCAGCCTTGGAAGGCTTCTTTGCCGATAAATTCGAGGGTCTTGGGGAAGATGGCGCTTTCGAGCGAGGAGCAACCCTTGAATGCCAGCTCCTCGATGCGCTTGAGCGCAACGCCGTCTACGTCGAATTCCCCGTATTCGTGTCCCTCGAGCCTCACCTGCCGCAAGGAAGTACAGCCGCCGAACGCCTCGTAGCTGATGACCCTGAGGCTCTTGGGGAGCGTGAGCTGCTCCACTGCCGTATTTCTGGCAAACGCCGTAGTATTGACGATCGTGACAGGCACACCATTCCACGTATCGGCAATGATGATGTTCTTTGCGGGAATGTGCGGTCCATAGATGCCCTGCGATTCGTACCCGGGGCGGTTATCCGAAACGACCATCGCCTCGGCGTTCCCCGAACCGCTCACATATGCGTAGCGGAGCCCATCGCGCCTGCAGGCGGGGCAGATATTCGTCTCCGTGTAGTCGTGCTCCTGCGAGACCGTCTCAAAGCACCGCGAGCACTCCCCCTCGTGCTTCTTGCCGTCCGCGCTTTCATGCCATTCGGAAACGGAATGCCCAAATGCGTTCTTGTTGACGATCATCGTTTCGTCCGAACACAGATCGCAACGATAGTACTGCACCTCGTCGGTATCGCAGGTGGCCTCGTCGGTATGATCGAGTTCGTAGACGCAATCCCCCGTTTCCACATGGCCGCACCGCTCGCAGGAGCGGGAATGCGTTTTGTGCACTCCGTCTGCTACGAATGTCTCGGGATATTGGTGCTGTAATTGCTCGAACGTCTGCCTGTCGGCTGTGTAGAAGCACACTTCACACGCCGTAACGGAGGAGCCCACCTTCTGGCAGGTCGCCTCGCTTGCCACCGTCTTCATCGAGCATTTCACTCGCTCGACATGATTGCAGTCGGTGTATTGGCACGTCCTCATGTGATAGGAATCGTCCACGCCGCTCGTTTGGGGATCGTGTTCCCATTCGGAATAATTATGTTGGCGCGGTTCACCGAGCGACACATCATACTTGTGTCTGCAATCTGCACAGGTGTACACTCTCTTTGCGCCCTCCGTGCACGTTGCAGCGACATAGTGCGCCGTCTCGGGACGGCAGGCATAGTAACCGCTCCTGTGGCCCTCGGCAGGGCAGTTCTCGCGCGTGCACGTCTTGTAATGTACCCATTGATCGGCGGCTTCGTAATAGAAGGGAGTGAGTTTGAGCGATCCATCCGCATTCTTTTCCCAATCATGGCCGAGCAGAGCCACACTGTCCCCCCGCCATTCCTTACCGCAGTCCTCGCACCGATAGTCGGTATAGCCCGCATTGAGGCAATCGGGCAAGTGCACAGAGATCTCCTCGCCCTCGCAGTCCACGATGTCGGGATCGTCTGCGTCGGGCACATGCCCGAGATTGGCGCAGACGCGCTTATGCCTGCGGACGGCAACATGCGTTCCCGTGTTGAGGCTCGCAAGATACGCCTCCTCGTCGAACTCCCAATCGGAATACTTGTGCCCGAGCGCCGCGCCCTCGTCGTGCTCGTAGGAGTGTCCGCAGAGAGTGCAAGTATGAACGTGATGTTCGGGCGCAGTGCAGGTGGCGAGCGTCTTGACGGAGTCGAGCGAACAGGCTTCCGCCTCCTCCTCATAGCCGCAGTCCTCTCGCTTGCAGACCGCCTTGTGAAAGCACTCCCTTTCGCCGTCGCTATCCGTTTCTCTCACAAATGTATAGACAAAATCATGCCCAAGCGCGGGCACTTCGCCCTTCTCGTCCTCCGCCTTTGCGCCACAGACTTCGCAGACGGCATGGACCTCGCCCTTCTCCGTGCAGGTGGGCATTTTTGTGATCTGTACATCACCCCATGTGTGCGCGGCGGGAACAGTCTTCTGCGGCGTGAGAACTTCTCCGCATTCAGAGCATTTTGTTCCCTTCGTCGTGCCGTCTGTCATCGTCCTGCAGTCGGGCTCCCTATCTTCGCCGAATTCCACGGGGGTATGCTGTTTTATGGGAATTTCCTGCGTCTCCTCGAGGATCTCGCCGCAGACATAACACTTTTTGCCCGCAGTGGTCCCCGCAAATTTGCAGGTGGCGTCCCGCGCCTCCGCAATGGGCACCTCGGTGTGTCCCGCAGGAATGATCTCCGCTCCCCCGAGGGGCGTATGGCAAACGGCGCAGCGCGTCCCTGCGGTATGACCGTCCTCCGTGCAGGAGGCGGGGACCTCTTCAACATACTCGGGCGTATGCTCGAGCATAGCGATGGGGTTCGTCTCCGTCTCGCCGCAAGCGCAAAAGCGCCTTTGCAAGCCCTCTGCAGTGCAGGTAGGAGCGGTCACGGTCTCCCATTCGCTCCAAGCGTGCTCATGCGTTTCCCCGCCGCAAGCGGCAAGCCCGAGTGTCACGCCAACGAGCGCGAGCAACATCCCGACGATCGCAAAAAATCTCTTCTGGGGCATTCTTTCACCTTCTCTCCGCCGTAAAACGGCACTATGGTTTGTTTCTATTGTATACTGCCCCTCCCGTATTTGTCAAGCCATTGTGGGGATCATTCCTTGCCATGTGAGCCAAAACAAGGCAAAAAAGCGCGATGAAAGAAGCGAAAGGAATTTAACACATAAAAAATCGGGAGGGAAGCTCCCGACTTTTTGATCGTTATGGAAGAAATGCGGGTCAGATTTGGCGCTTCTTGATCAGGAGGAAGACAATGGCGCCGACGGCGGCGACGCCGACGGCCGAACCCAGTCCGATCATCACCCATGTGAGGGTGCTCAAACCCTGCGGTCCGCCTTCTGTGTCCCCGCTTCCGAGCGGAGGGATCACTTCCTGCTCCTGTAAGATCTCGCCGCAGCGCGGGCAGCGCACTCCGTCGGTCAATCCGCTCTCCGTTTCGGTGGGCGCTTTCCCAGGAATGGTCTCCTCGAGGTGGCCGAGGTCGTTCACAATTTCATGCCCCTCTATCGCGTCACAGCGGGAACACCTTTTGCCCGCGGTGTGTCCGACTTTTGTGCAGGTGGGGGCCTCTTCGGCGATCTCCACGGAGAAATCATGCCCGAGCGGTTCGAGATGCTGGACGCCTTCGCCTTCATGCCCGCAGCGCGTGCAGACCAACCCCGCTTCGTGCCCCGCTTCGGTGCAAGTGGGCTCGAGCTTGGGCTGCTCTTTCATCTCGTGTCCCAGAGGCTCTATGGGTGCAACGCCCTCTAAAACGATGTTGCAGACGGCGCATCTCTTGCCCTTGGTACTGCCATAATTGAGGCAAGTCGCGGGGACTTCGTCGACGTTTTCCGCCACATGTCCCAAGGCCTCCGAGCCGCCCAAAGTCTGCGCGCCTTCGACCACTGTATTGACCGAAAGGGACTGGAAGCTGCTCGGACTGAGGCCGTCTTCGACTTCATCCTCTTCATCTTGCTCCGCCATAGCCTGTATGAGCATCGTGTCGTCAATGGAGAAGTCATAGAAGAAAGTCTCGGCTTCGGTGCAGGTCGCTTCCGTATGCGTGTCGCATTCGAATTCAAAGACGACCTCCGTCTCGTGTCCGCATTCTTCCCATGTGAGCCAATCAGCGATCCCTTGACATTTTAAGAAAAATGTCACCTTGGCGATCCCTTTTACGACAAGTTCCTCCTGCACATAGTAGCTTTCGCCGTCCTCGTTTATCATCTCTGTCTTCTCGATCTCCTCGACCCTGCGGAACTCGATGGCGTAGCCCTTGCCGTTCCCCTTGGCGGTATCCAACATGTACGAATGGCCGATGGCAGGCATTGCAACACTCCCCTCGTCGTCCGGGCAGAGCATATCGCAATTTGCGCAATAATGTCTGCACATGGCACCCGATTTGGTGCAAGTCGGATAGTCACTCAATTCTTTCGGCTGTTCATAGACGAAATTGTGCCCCGTCGCGGGGATCACGAGATCGGCCGCACGGTAGAGCGTCTTGCCGTCGGTGAAATCAAAATTACAGCGGCAGATCGAGCAGGTCTTGTAGGCGACCGTGCCCTCCCCTTCGCAGGTCGGCTCCACCAACTCGTGAACAGTGTCAAGCCTATGCTCCTTGTGCAATTTGAGGGTCTTGCCCGCCATGCTTCCGTCGAGGACCAATTCGGTGATGAATGTGTTCGTGTCATCGACCTGATAGACATAGGGAAGTTCAAATGAGACGCCTGCCGACCTTGCGCGGGCATTCCCGCCGAGCTCTTTGGGGAGCGCAATGGTCTCAAGCTGTGTGCAGTTGTCGAACATGCGGTAGAGATTGGCGTTCGCGTCCAATATGAAGTTGCCGAGGTCCATGCTGTGCAGGCTCGTGCAGTCCCCGAACATCTTGCCGAACGAGAGCACGTTCTCCGTCGTGAACTTCGACACGTCGATCTCCGTGAGCGACGTACAGCCGTAGAACATGCTCATCGCGCCGCGCATGTATTCGGTATCAAAGTTGTCAAGGCCGAGCTCGGTGAGCTTTTCACAGCCCGAGAAGAGCGACCCGCACTCGATGGGAGCAAGGATCTTCCCGGGATACACGAAGGCGATCTTGTTTCCGTTGCGGTAGAGGCGGATATAGGTGTCGATGCGCACATAGGTGTCCCTGTAGTCCTGCGGCGCTTCCTTCACAAATCTGATGCTCGTGAGCGTCCTGTAATCCTTGACGTACGTCTTCCACTCGCGGGTAAACTGCCGCGCCACGGTGATATCTCCGTAGTCGTCATGACCCTGTTCGTCCTTGTCGGCGGGATATTCGTCGGCCGCGACGGGCGTGCCGTACCGAACGTTGATGAAGCTGATGTTGAAGGGCTTGCTGTCGAGCGTGGTGACGACGACCTCGTGCTCGGCCGTTTCCAGATCCTCACAGAGGAAGACCTGTTTGTTGAAGATCGGCTTGTCGTCCAAATTGATCTCGCCCTTGTCTTCGCCGTCGACGAAGACGGACGCCCGTCCGTAGGCGGGATCGGTGTCGGCGTACAACTCGAAGCCGCTTCCGAGGAAGCTGAATTCAAACTTCGCGCCCTGTTTCACCGTGGAGAGTTTGCCGTTTGCGGCATTTTCCACAAAGCCCTTCCCCTCGTCCTCTGTGAGTTCGTCGGCGTTCGTCATGTAGTTAGAGGGCTTGACGGTCTGGCTCAATTTGGACTCGATGCCCGCGTACACCTCCCTGATGACGGTGTGCCCGCTGTTGGCCGTGATGACAAGTTTGAAGTATCTGATCTCCGTGCGGGGAAAGCTGATCCTCTGGCGGGCGGCGTTGACGTTGGCGCTTGCGCCGTCAAAGAGCAGATCCCACCCCCTATCGTCGACCGTATCTCCCTGCGCCGCAGACGAAAATTCGCTCCCCGTGCAGGAATACAGCTTATAGTTCAACAACTTGTCGTTGCCGTTGGTGCGGCGGACGATGTCGAAGTAGTTGAAGGTCTGATCGGACCCCGTGTCGATGATGAACACATGGGGAAGCGGGGCGGTGCCGCCGTTGTATTTGGAGTGATAAATGGTGCTCTCGTCGCCGTCCACCATGTTCTTACGGTACGTCTCCTGTCCCGCGTCGCCGCCTTCGCTCACGGGCGCCTGCAAAACTTTCCAGCCGCTGTTGGAAGTCTGATAGTCGATCGTGGCGTTCTTGATGCTGTCGACAAATCGCGGCTGCCAGCCCTTGAAGGCGTCCACGGCTTCAAGTTCGCCGTCCTTCACGCTCGCGCTGATGATGTTCTCGGCGGGCAATGCGGCGATCTGGCCTTCGGGCGCATCGGGCATGTGCACGCCGACGGTCATGTGCCCGAGGCCGCCCCAGTTGACGAGGTTGCAGTCGATGAAGATGATCTCGCCCTGTTTCAAATTTATGTCGACTTGGCCGAATTGTCTGTAATTGGTCGTGTCGCGGGTGATCGTGATCGTCCCCGCGCGGTCGCCGTCCATGTCCTTCCTGTAAAAATTGATCTCCGCATAGTCGTCCGCCTGCGCATAGAAGGAGTAATTGCCCGCCTCGGGCGCGCGGAACTTGAGCTGTGAATGCACATACTCCACGGGGTTGTAATTTTTGTCCTTGTCCTGATTGTTGAAGCGGATCCCCGACGAAGCAGAGGAGGCGGTGTAATCGAAGGTCCTGTTCCCGATTTTTTCTTTGGCCTGCTGCACGTTGGGCCTGCCGACGTCCGAGGACTGGCCCAAGATCCAGACTTCGCCGTACAAGCCCTTGTACACGAGGTTCATGTTGACGTTGAGCGTGACGCGCCTGCCCCCCTCTGTCTTCACGATGATGTCGAAAGAGTCGGTCTCCGTGACGGTCTCGGGCGGCGTGTAGATCACCTTTTGCTCGTCTTTCCTGTATTCGATCTGCCCGTGCAGGGCGCTCGTGACGGCGACCACCTCCACCGCTTTGGGCGAGGAGAAATTGTCCTTGCTCACATCGAACACGGTGGGATGTTTGCCGTCCACGTCGTATTTGCGCGCCGTCTCGTTCCCGTCGATGCCGTTCGCCCAGCGATACGCCACAGGGACGAACGTGGGAAGGTTGCGCAAAAATTCCAGCTGGCTGTCCGTAAACATGTCGTCGGTGATGTTGGCGAAGTAGTTGTCGTTCACCCAGTTGAGAATGTTCACGCGGTCGACGACGCCGATGCGGTAGACGAAGTCGGCCCGCTTGTTGGGGCAATAGGAGGGGTTCATCTTGTAGGTATAGAACATATCTACAAATTTGTCGGGGCCGAAGCTGTGCAGCAGGGTCGCGTACATGGAGAGCTGGTCGAAGTGTGCGCCGTTGCCCTCGTTGATCTCGCCGTAGTCCTCGATGTTGCGCATCTCGCCCGTCACTTTGTCTTTATACTGCGTGGTGATCTTCTGGGAGCGCTCGATCGCTGTAAACGGGTGGACGTACTCCCCGTGCTCCACACCGATGACGCGGTTGTCCATATTGCAGAGCATGCTGTAGATGAGGAGAATGAGCGTGTTGTTCCAGACTTCGCCGTCCCCGTCGCAGAATCCCCAGTTGACGCCGTGCGTCTTGGCCTGAACGTGCCCCAATTCGTGGAACGTCCCCCAGTTGCCCTTGGTGGTGAGCTCCTCATAGTTCATACATGTGTCGAACCAATACTCGGGCTGGGCGCAGAAGTTGGAGTTGAGCGCGACCGCTTCGCCCGCGGGCACATGCAGATCGTAACACATCGTCATGTTGTAGTTGTACTCCCTTCCGTTCAGGGAGATGTCGATCGCAAAGACGCTGTGCCAGAAGTATGCGAGTTTCTCGATGTCGTCGGCGTTGCGCATATCCGCCGCGGGGCCGATGAGCTGGCCATTCTCCACGTCCATCGTCGCGATGAGCCCGGGGGCGTCTCGGAGCTGTTCCTCGAACTCCTCGACCGTCGTCACGCCGAGGACAAAATGCGGCGTGAGCACGGCCCCCGCGATCTCCATGTCCACGCTGTCCGTCGTGGGCTTGACGTAGAGCGGGCCGCCGTACATGCTGCCGATCTTGACTTCCGTGTCCTCCCCCGTCCCGACGATGGTGAACGTCGTGCCCATGCAGGGGACCTTTTGGTTCTGCCACTGCCATTGGCCGTGGAGACCGTAGTGGAACTTATCAAAGTCGGGTGAATCGCCCGCCTCTTGGGCGCGCTCGGCCTCCTGAACGATCTTCTCGTCCCAATAGGCGAGATAGTCCTCCATCTTGCCGAAGCCGTGGCCCTCTTCGTTGTAGCCCAAATATCCGAACGTGTCCTGATGATGGGTGTAGAGCGTGACCGTCTCGCCCTTCTTCAAGCCCTTGATCTTCACCGTGGCGACTTCGCCGGGGACGAGATAGAGCCCCGTTGTCATGGGAGAACGGTAGATGGGGTCGGTCACGATGCGCATTCTCACCGCCTTCGCGTCGTCAGGGATCTTGCCGTAGATGTAGTCGGCGGCGGGGTGCTTTTTGAGCTGATCGCTCTGAATGATGTCGCTGACGTGCGTGTTGAAATAGTACGCCTGCCGAAGGAGCATGTACTTGGTGAATTCCGAAAAATATTTCTGCTCGCTGACCTTGCCGTCCTCGTCCTTCGGCGAACGGTCCAAACCCTTCATCGGGTACATGGGGTGGTCTTTGTTGCCGATCTCGAGCTCGGGATCGCTCGCAAAGTCGATCGCAGCGAGCGGGTGCATGGGCTGGCCCGTCGTGAAGTCCAACATCTGATAGTCGTTGGGCATCACTTCGGCGGGCTTGCGGACGATGTCGTCCTGCAAGATCTCCATGACGGGCTGGCGGACGGTCACGCGCCTGCCGCGGATGTCGTCGAGGCTGTTCAAAGAGAGACCCTCGTCGATGTCCTCGGGGCGGACGACGCCCTCATTCTGCTCGGGGTCCTCGACGGAAACTGTCTGCGCCGTCTCGGCGGCGGCCGCGACGGTCGGAAGGTCCAGCCGACGGACAATGGTGACAAAGTCGCCGATGCAAATGGCAAGGGCGAGCATGAGGCAGAGAGTGCTTTTTACAAAGTTCTTTTTCATACGGTCTTCCTGCATTTTCAGCTTATGCGCACGGCGGTCTTTCGCGTCTTTTTTGCCGCCTTCCCGCCGCGCCCAAAGCCGTGTTCCCTCTCGGGCTTTGAAGCGTATTTATACTATCATAAACTGTACATCAAGTCAATGAATCTCAAAAAAATTTTTTTATTTGTGAATTTGTGAAAAAGTTAAGCGGCCCGATCGAAATCGGGCCGCCGCTTCAGGGGGAAAATAAGGGAGGAAATTATTCGTCTTCTTCTTTCTTTGTCTTAAAGAACCCGCGGATGAGGAAGAATGCCCAGAGAGCGCATCCGCCGAGCACAAAGACCTCTATCGTGATCCCGACGGGGATCCACCACGCATTTACGGTCGGCGCGACGCGGACGCTCAAACTGATCGCATACTTCATCTCCGTCTCTCCGTCGTCCCCGAAGATCGCGTTGAGCTGTGTGCGGTCATAGGTGGACGCAAAGTGGTAGGTATCTACAGAGGTCCAGATGATGTTGTGCGCCGCGCGCTGTGCGCAGTTGATCATCGTCGGATCCTTCTCGTCGATGTCGTTGAACATCGTCGTCGTATGGTTGAGCCAAATGTCCTGCCCTGCGCGAAGTCCCTGCTGATGGTTGAACTTGCCGATATCGAAATTGTAATCGAAGGAGCAGATATCGGTGAGCAACGTGCCGCGGAAGCCCCACTCGTCACGCAAGATCTGCGTGCATGTGGCATAATTGGCTCCCGCCCAGACGGGTCCGACGTTGTTGAACGCCGTCATGATGGCATTGCCGCCCCCTTCTTTGACAGCGATCTCGAATACTTTCATGTAGTTCTCGCGAAGGGACTGCTCGGTGAGCCAAGTGTTCGTATCCCCCGGGTTCCTGCCGTATTCGCAGCACACGAAGTGTTTCATGTAGCAGTAGAGATTGTTCATCTTTGCGCCGCGGACGACATTTGCCCCGAGGTTCCCTGCGAGGACGGCGTCCTCCGAGTAGTACTCGAAGTTTCGGTTGGTGTAGGGAGAACGGTGCAAATTCATTCCAGGCGCATACCAGCCGCTGACATTGGTCGCCTGCGCCTCCATGCCCATGAAAAGACCCATCTCGAGAAGAAGGTTCTTGTCCCACGAGCAACCGAGGAGCGCTTCGCTGGGCCAAACGGTCCAGAGTTTCTCGACCTCTTCGCCGCCCGAGGCGCCGCCTTCCCATGAACCCTTCAGGGCCGACAAATTGAATCCCGCAGGTCCGTCATAGTCCACATTGCGGACCTTTCCGATCGATTCGATCGCATAGGTCTGGAAGCCGCCAAAGTGGAAGATCTGCTTCAGTTCTGTCACAGACATCTGGGAAATGAGTTCCATCCATGTCGAACTGTTGTAGTCCACCGCAAGTTTGTCGATCAGGTCGTCGTTGTACTTGGGCGTTGCGCCGTCCCACTTCCCGTTGAGTTGGTCGTAGGTGGCCGATGAACCGTCCTCGAGCGTGACGAGTTTATAGGAAGTGTCCTTGCTGTCCACCTTGGGCATGGTGTCTGTCTCATAGGTATCATTCATCCAAGAGCGTGCGGCCTTCATCTTCTCATTGTCACGCGAGGGGCCCTCCGTGCGCGTCTTGGGGAATGTGCCCTTGAAGTCGGCGCGCGTCATGTAAGTGTCTTCGCTGAGGCCGACGTTGAGACCGTCCACAGAAACGCCTGCATAGGCCTCCTCTCCCGTGAGATGGGTGTCGATCGCTCCGCCTCCCACGGGGTCCTTCTCATAGACGAGCGTGGTGTCCGCATGGAGCGTCTGCGTCGCAGAGCCGCCCGCCATGCGGTCATCCGCCACGGTGTGCGAATCGGTGCGCAGCGTGATGGCGTAGTCCCCTTCATCGAGCTCCCACGATGTCTTGCCGTTTTCGTTCTTGTCATAGCAGTCAAAGGAGGCCAGATCGAAGGCAGTAAATGACAGCGTGACCTCTGCGGTCTCCCCGGGGGCGATGACTTTGGTCTTGGCAAAGTCGAGAAGATTGACCTCTGCCTTTTCAATGCCGCCCGAAGTATAGGGCGGGGTGTAGTAAAGTTCGACGACGTCCCTGCCCGCTGCGGTACCCGTGTTCTTGACTTCGACGGTCATCGTGTACGTCCCGTCGAGGGAGAGAGCCCCGTCTGCGGGCGGCTCCTTCACCGTCCATGTGAAATCGGTATAGGAGAGGCCAAAGCCGAACGGGAACTGCACGACGCCGTCATAGCCGTTGCCGTAGGAAGTGCGCACGGAGTCGAAAAATCCCTCCGCATCGGCCGTCTCGTACCACTTGTAGCCGTAATAGATATTCTCCGCCTCGACCATGTTGTCCGTCGCCGAAACGAGATCGCTCGCAACGTTGCGGTTATTGGCAAAGGTGGGATCGTAGGAATTGGTATAGATGAAAGTGTCCGCCGTCTTCCCCGAGGGACTGACCGCGCCGCTGAACACTTGCCCGATCGCCCATGCGCCAGATTGGCCCGTGAAGCCCGTCCAGAGGCATGCGTCGATGCCATAGGAGGCATTCTCGAGGAAGCTCAAGTTCATGACGTTTGCGGCATTGATCACGACGATGATCTTTTCGAAGCCGACTTCGTTCAGAAGTTCAAAGAGCTCGCCTTCTGCGTCCGAGAGTTCGAGATAGGTCTTGCTGCCGTCCTGTTTGAGGGGGATCTCGTCGATGGTCTCGCCCGCATATCTGCCGAGCGCGACAATGGCGACATCGGACCACGCCTTTGCGGCCGACGCCTTGCCGCGGAGTTCTGCGATGCTCGGCTCTGTCAGGCGGTAGGGATTGGCGGTGTCGCGCACAGGCTTGAGATCGGCATAGAAGGCCTCAAGATCGGCGTTGCATTCGAATTCTGCCTTCTTGAGGGAGGACATCAGCGTCTCCTTGTCCTCTTCGCGCACCGTGCCCGTGCCGCTGCCCGCGCCCGTAAAGATCCAGTTCTTGTCCGCAGATGCGGCGCCGAATACGTTGACATGCGATTTCTTCTCGAGGGGCAGGGCGTCTTCCTCGTTGCGGAGCAGGACGACGCTCTCCTCTCCCGCCCTCTTGACGAGGTCGTTGCCGAGGGCGGAGCTGTACTCTCCCTCTTCGGCGTCGACTGTCGCGCCCGAGCCGCACAGGAGCGCGGTGATGTTGCGGCTGTACCGTGCGGCAAAGATATCCGCCACGATGCACACCACGACGAGCACGACGACAAGGAAGAGGCAGAGAGAGTTGATGATGATCTTCTTTTTCTGTTTCATAAATTCTCCTTATTTCGTAGGGGCGGAAGAATTGCCCGCAGGAGCGGGCAATTCCACCGCGGATAGAGCGCGATCAGGCTTCGGGTTTCGGATCGTTGTCGGTCCTGCCGTCGATAAATCTTTTGCCGAGCAGGTTCCTTGTGTTGTCGTGACCAGCCTCAAAGGTACCATCCTGCACGATGAGCATCAAAAAGCTGCTGGCGAATGTCGCATTCTCATCACGGTTATCGCAGTAGATCTGGTAGCAGTAACCGCCAAGTTCGGCAGTCACGTCTTCGTCATCCTTGAGAATGGAGTTGACGGGATGATCATTCTTGAATGTCGCGCCGTAGTTGAAACCATTCAGATACCATGCGCCGCGGTAACGGTTGGTCTCAGGCACTTTATCCACGTCATTACTATTGGGAATTGTCACGTCGTACCAAAGAATGAAGCAACCTGTAAACTCGCCCTCCGTGACTTTCTCAACGGATTCCGTCGTCATATTTGTCTTATATTCCCAATTCTGTTTTGCAGAATCGAGCCTATCGCTATAGCCGAGACCGCCGTTTTCAGTCGAAGTCGTCCAAGGGTCACGGTCATGATATCCGTCTGCAGAAGCGGTCCGAGCATGCTCGATCCTCATGAGTTCAAGAACAGTCTTGATCGCGTCATCGTTATAGCCAACGCTGTGCGGGTTGACGATGAGGCCAGCAAGCACTTTTTCGCCAGACACTTTGAGTTTTGCGGAATCCAGCGTAGGGGCGAAGGTCGCATCGGCCTTGAGGTTGATCTCTGCAGCGTCCGCATTGTAGGAAACTGTATCGATGCAGACAGGTTTATCATAGAGAAATTCCACAACGATGCTGTTGTCGCCCTTGTTAAGGGAAACGTCTGTACCGATGTTCTGCCAGAAGAATGTGGGAACGCAGGATTCGCCGGTGTAATCCTTGGTGTCTCTGTTGTAGGACTTATATTGCGTCCAATCCACTCCCTCGAGTTTGACGCTGTCGGGGATATTGGCCTTGGTCCCATTCACGGTGATCGTGAGGAGCTGGTTGAGTTTGATCTCTGTCGCAACGGAGCCGCTGATGTTGGGGTTGGCCATCTTGAAGATCATCGTAGCGGTACCAGCCTTGTCAGCATTGATGGCGTAAAGGATCTTGCCGCCATTTTCGCCGCTGACATGGTTGCCGAGCCGTCTGCCGCTTCCAGAAATGTTGCCGCCCGTGGTCTCCGTCCATTCGAGATGGTCGTTGACATAGGAGGTCACTGCGCAGCGGGGGGACCCTACATCGAGGCCGCGATTGCCGCCATTGGCAAGGTCGGGCCCGTTTTCACGGTCCATCTCAATGGCGGGAGTGCAGGGACCGTCATCGCCCATTTTCGCACCCGCGGCGATGATGAGACCGCTCTCTGCCTCCGTGGAAGCGCCGTGGACGACTTCGATCTCGAGATAGAATTTGCAGCCGCCATATGTCATTTCGAAATGTTCGTCCGACTTGACGAGGCCCGTGGTCTTATACTGGACATTCTCGGCGGTGACTTCGATGACATCCTCTTTCGTCCCGTTCTCGAGGGTGGCCTGAATGGTCATGCCCGCGGGGTCGAATGTTTCGCCCGAGATATAGTCCATCTTCGTGGGGTTGCTCTTGACTTCGACGGACTTGACGTCGTTGGTGACGGAGATCGTCTGGGAACAGGTGAAACTCTTTTCCCCTTCCTTATAGGTAATCGTGACCTTCTTGTCCTTGAGGGCAAGGGCGCCTGCGGGCGCATAGGTGTATTCTGTGGCTTCAAGGGCGGTATTCGTCTTGTCGCTCATGACCTTGGAAACTTTCATGCCCGCGGGATCGAATGATTCGCCGAGGACATAGTGCGTCTTGGTAGGTTCCTGTGTGATCGTGATGCCCGTGACTTCTACAGTATTGGACTTGGACGGGTCAGCAGGCGAACAGGCCGCAATGCCCGCCACGGAGCCAAGCATGAGCGCCGCCGCGACAAAGGTCGCAATAAACTTTTTCATTGATGATTTTCCTCCAAATTTTTGAATTTTGTTGTTTTTTCCTAAATCAAATAGGAATGATGTTCTTTCGGTCTTTTTTGTTCGCTGAAATGGTTTCTTCCGCCCGTACGGGAACGGGTGGGTTGCGTTCTGACGCGCCCGTCTTTCTCTCGTTGTCTTGCCAGGCATATCCTCCAATCTTGATTCCGAAAAAAAAGTGAGTGGACCAGTTAATGTTTTTTTTGCTTTGTGTAACAAAGCAAAAGGGGGCGCCCCCTTTGTGACTCAATTTCAATTTTCTTCATTGTGACACTTTTTTTCGAATTTGTCAAGCATTTTTGTAAAAATTTTTCAGATTATTTTCGAAATTTTTAATAAAGTTCACAAAATTTTGCAAAATTTACGGAGCGGCTGCTTCTTGTGTTTGGAAAATTTTTTCCCTTTTTTCACCGCGGCGCAGTGTCTCATGATGACAAAACCGCGGCGGCTGGGGCCGTCGCGGTTGAGTTTTTTTGAATACGTTTGGCACTTTCGGCTCAAATCATGTAGTAGAGAATGAGAAACAGAGCGGCAAGGGCGATGTAGCAAAGCCCGACGATGAGGAGGAAGGCAAGCGAACGCTTCGTGCCCTTTTTGGCCTCGCGGTACTCATAGAAATCCTTGTACTTGCGCTCGAGATTTTTGCGGAAGAGGCTGAAAAACAAGATCATGGAGTAGGCGAGCATGTCGAACACGCCCCCGTTTCCGACGAAGATGATGAGCCCCACGCAGGAGAGCACGATGCCCGCTACGAAGAACCCGTCCGACAGCATCGCCATGATCTGTACGGGCCGATCCTCCGAAAAGATGCCCCGCGCCGACATGACGCCGACGGAGATGCACACACCGACGAGCGCAGAGATCACATATTGCAGTACCGTGGATCGTTTCATGAAAGTTCGACCTTGTAGCGTTCAAATTCGGCGTCGTTGCAGTAGACAAAGTGCCCCTCGCTCACTTCCCGCATGGAGGGCAGATCAACAGAGTAGTCGTGCTCGGCGATGGGGTTGTAGACGATCCTCGTCCTGCCCCGCTCATAGACGGGGTCGGGCAGAGGGATGGCGGAGAGCAAAGACTTCGTATAGGGGTGCAGGGGGTGGGCAAAGAGCTCCTCGGAGGGAGCCAGCTCCACCAGCTTCCCGAAGTACATGACGCCGATGCGGTCGGAGAAATACTTGACGACGGAGAGGTCGTGGGCGATAAAGAGAATGGTGAGACCCAGCTCGTGCCGCAGATCGTTCAGGAGGTTGATGACCTGCGCCTGAATGGAGACGTCGAGCGCGGAAATGGGTTCGTCCGCGATGATGAGCTCGGGATTGAGAATGATGGCCCGCGCGATGCCGATGCGCTGCCGCTGTCCGCCCGAGAATTCGTGGGGATAGCGGTTGGCGTGGTCGGGGACGAGCCCGACGAGGTCGAGCATTCTGAAGACCTGCTCCTCGATGTACTTTTTGTCCTTGACGCCCCTGATGACGAGGCCCTCGGAGATGATCTCGCGGACGGTCATGCGGGGGTCGAGCGAGGCGATGGGATCCTGAAAGATCATCTGGATCTTGTTCATGATGCGGTCCTTGCTTGCAAGGCGAAGGGCCTCTCTCTCCTCTTTCTCGAGCGCGGCGAGCTTCTCGGGGTCGGTCTCGGCCGCCTTTTTCTCTGCAAAGGCCGCCCGCACTCTCTCCATCTGCGCCGCGGCAAACTTTTTATTGCAGTTCTTGTGGTCGTCCACCGCACTGCGGATACAGGCGGTCTGCTCGGCCATGACGCGGTGAAGTTCGTCCTCCGCCCTCTTCAGGCGTTCGGCGCACTCCTCCTCGCCCGCGCCCGCCGCCTTCGCGGCCGCGATGTTCTTCTTCTCCTGTCGGAAGGCCTCCTTGGCGGCGCGGATGGCATCCTTATAGGTGCGGGTGCCCGCGCAGATGCGCTGGCCGTCGAAATAGATGCTCCCGCCCGTGATGTCATAGAGGCGGATGATGGAACGGCCCGTGGTCGTCTTGCCGCAGCCCGATTCGCCGACGAGGCCGAAGACTTCCCCCCGCCTGACGTCGAAGCTGACGTCGTCCACGGCTTTGAGTTCGGCCGTGCCCATCTTGAAATACTGGCAAAGGTGTTCCACCTTCAGAATTACATCGTCAGCCATGGAGCCCTCCTCTGTTTTTCATGCGCGCGATCCTGTCCACGACCGCCTTGGGCGGGTCGATCTTGGGCGCGTCGGGGTGAAGCAGCCACGTCGCGGCGCTGTGCGTCTCGGAGATCTGGAACATGGGCGGCTGCATCTCAAAGTCAATCTTGAGCGCGTACTTGTTGCGCTCGGCAAAGGCGTCCCCCTTGGGGGGATAGATCATGTTGGGCGGCGTCCCCGGGATGGCCTCGAGCTTTTCCTTCGTGTCGAGGTCGGGCATGGAGGACAGCAGCGCCCATGTGTAGGGATGGGCGGGCGAATAGAAGATGTCCTCCGCCGTGCCGATCTCCACGATCTTGCCCGCATACATCACGGCGACCCTGTCGGCCATGTTGGCGACGACGCCGAGATTGTGGGTGATGAAGATGACGGAGAGATTTCTCTCCCGCTTGATCTTGTTGATGAGTTCGAGGATCTGCGCCTGAATGGTCACATCGAGAGCCGTCGTCGGCTCGTCGCAGATGAGAATGTCGGGATTGGCCGCAAGGGCGATCGCGATGACAATGCGTTGGCGCATGCCGCCCGACAGCTCGAAGGGATACTGATAGAACCGCTTCCTCGGCTCGGGAATGCCGACCTCGTCCATGAGCTTGAGGGCGCGGAGCTTGGCCATGTTCTTCGTCACCTTGTAGACGACGCCCGAGGCCTTCTCCTTCAGATAGTCGATGAGCGAATCGGCCTTGGCGTGGAAATCGATGTCCGCCGCCCCGATCTTGCCTTTGAAGTCCTCCGCAACGCGCTCGAGGAGGCCGAGAATGCCCGCTTTCGCGCCCTCGAGGTCGACGAGGTCCTTCTCGGCGACGGAATAGGAGGGCTGTTTGCCCTTGGCGACAAGGGCGTCATAGCGCCTCTTCTGGACGGCGTAGCGGTGTTCCTCCTTCCTGTTGCGGACGACGCCGTCAAAGTAGAGCTGCACGGCCGCCGCAAGGCTGGTGGGAAGGGTGTAGGCGAGGTTGTCCTTGACGATCTCGAGGCGGTCGATGCCCGCCGAAACGGCCTTCGAGATCTCCTTCACCGCATGCTGGCAGGCCCCTTTGTCGAGCGTTTCCTGCGAAAAGACGCCCTTGTTGGCCCCGATCGCAGAGAGCGCCGTCTCCATCGTCTTGCACGCCTCCGCATGGGAAAAGCGCAGAGCGCTCTCGACGCGGTCGATGAAGGCGTACATGAAGTGTTCGCCCAAATAGTCGTGCAGGAACTTGTTCAGCTCCTCCACGCCGAGATCGGGAAGGGGCTCCTGCGCGAAGGTCAGATAGTACCCCATCGCGAAGAAGTTCGGCATCGGGAAGGCAAGCGCCTCCGTCAGAATGTCCCTGATGGCCTTGAGCTTTTCGGCCAATGCGGCAAAGTCGCAGCCCTGCTCCTTTTCGTGCCCGAAGAGGGCCGAGAAGAAGGCGCCGATCCGCCTGAAAATGGGCTGTCGGAGGAGTTGGGAGGCCTCCTTCAGGAGGGTCTTCAACTCCTCTGCGCGGGCGTTGACGACATAGGTGTCGAAGCTGTCCTTCGCGCGGGAGAGGGCGGCGCGGGCGTCGTGGGCGACGTCCTTGTAGGCCTCCTTCTCAATGCGGAAGAGAATGTCCGCGATGTCGGCCGAAGCGTCCTCCGCCGCCTCCTTTGCACGGTTGTAGGCCTGCTCCAGCTCGATGTGTTTGAATTCGAAGTGGTCGAATGCGGCGCACTGCCGCCTGTTTTCCTCGGCGCTCTCGGGTCCGAAGGCCCCATCCATGCACCCGCGCAGGCGGGAAAGCGTGGCATTGAAGTCCCTTCTCGCGTTTCTCTGGCTGACCTTGCCCTTGATGAGCATGGCCTCCGTCATCTGTTTGCCGATGCGCATGATGGGATTGAGCGAGGAGAGCGGGTCCTGGAAGATCATGGCGATCTTGTCGCCGCGGATGCGGTGAAAGTCCTCCTCGGAGATCTTCATGAGGTCCTGCCCGTCATAGACGATCTCGCCGCCCTCCTTGATGGCGTTTCCCGCGAGAATGCCCATGATGGCGCGGTTCGTGACAGACTTGCCCGAGCCGCTCTCGCCGACGATCGCGAGGGTCTCCCCCTTGTAGAGTTTGAAGGAAATATCCCGCACCGCCTGCACCTTCCCCGCGTCCGTGCGGAAGGAGATCTTGAGGTTATTGACTTCGAGTTTGATTTCTTGCTCTGCCATATCAATCCTCCGTTCCGCGCAGGGTGGGATTGAAGGCGTCCCGAAGGCCGTTCCCGAACAGGTTGAAGCTCAACATGAGCAGAATGAGGAAGACCGACGGGAACATCGTGATGAAGGGCGCGGTGGCGAGCGAACTCTGCCCCGCCGCGATGAGCGTGCCCACGCTCGTGATGTTGCCCGAGGAGAGGTTGATGATGCCGAGGTAGCTCAAGCTCGTCTCCGAATAGATCATGCTCGGAATGATGAGCGCACAGCCCGTGATGAGCGTGCCGATCGCATTCGGGAAGATATGTTTCCAGATGACCCTCCTGTCGGGGGCGCCGAGCGTCCGCGCCGCGAGGACGTACTCCTGATTTTTGAAGCGGTAAAATTGCATTCGCGTACTCGACGCCATGCCGATCCACCCCGTCAGGAAGAAAGCGATGAAGAGCACAAGGATCTGGCTTGACGTCCCCATGTGCAGTTTGAGAAGGGTGATGACGATCATCGTCGGGACGGCGCTCAAAATGTCCGAGATGCGCTCCATGATGAGGTCGGCCTTCCCGCCGTAGTAGCCCTCGATCGCGCCGTAGATCGCGCCGACGACGAGATTGACGGCGGCGACGGCGATCGCGAACAGGAAGGAGAAGCGCGCGCCCGAGGCGAGGCAGGTGAGGATATCTTTGCCCTGCATCGTCGTCCCGAAGAGGAAGCACGGCTCAGTGATGCCGTCCTTCAGGACCTGCGTGTGGTTGTAGATGTAGTATTCGTAATAGTTGATGCGGCACTCGACGCCCGAGGAAGTGCGGCGGGCGTAGGCGTACCAAACGGTCTCGCCCTTTTCGTTTACAAAGCCGTCCTCCCCCTCGATGCGAAGGGAATGGTAGCCGTTATCGAGATCGCCCTTGACCGCCGAAGTCGCATAGACGGGAATGACGTTGCCGTTCTCGTCGAGCTCTTTGGGCCCGATTTGCGTCTTTGACGTCCCACTCGTTTTGAAGTAATAATTTGCGTCGTTGGCATCCTGCTGTGCCTGCGGACGGCTCTTGACAGGCACCATGGGATAAATGACCTGCTTGCCGTATTCCGTCTGATAGGCCTGCAAAGCCTCGTACTCCTCCATGGAGAAGTTCTTGTAGATCATGCCGTTCTTCTGATAGGAGTCGAGGCGGAAGGTGTAGAGATCGGTCCCCGCGTCGTAGGTGAATTCCTGATTTTTGACGGCGTTGTGCCCCGTCTCCTGCCCCATCGCGTAGTAGTAGATGAAGGACGTCCTGCCCGCCTGCTTTTCCTCACAGCCGTCCCAAAAGCTCGTATTCTCGAAGAGATGCGCTTTGGGCAGGGTGGTCGTGAAGTAGGAGTCCTGATAGGCGACGGTGTACTGCGTGCAGAAGGGTGTGATGATCGCGAACAGCACCAAAAGTATGATGATGACAGCTCCGACAATGGAACCCTTGTTCTTGCAGAAGCGCGAGAAAGCGTCGCGCAGGTACGAGCGCGGCTTGGTCTTGAGCGACTGGTCGTGCGTGACGTCCTGCCTCTCGGCAAGTTCCAGTTTTTCCTTGGGTATCTCGGGATAGATCTGTTCCATTATTTTGCCCCCATTCTGATCCTCGGGTCGATGAACCCGTAGGAGATATCGACGACGATCCCCGCCGCAAGGCCGACGAGCGTATAGAAGCCCGACAGCAGCATGAAGAAGTCATAGTCCTGATAGACGATAGAGTCGAGATAGAGCCCCCCGACGCCCGGAATGGAGAACATCGCCTCGATGATGAGCGAGCCCGACAGCACGGCGATGAATTCGGAGAGAATGGACGGGAAAATGGGCACCATGGAGTTGCGCAGGGCGTGGCGAATGGTCGCCTGCCCCTTGGTGAGCCCCTTCGTCCGCGCGAGGAGCATGTAGTCCCCTGTCAGCACCTCCGCAAGCTCTGCCCGTGTAAATCGCGTATATCCCGCGATACTTCCGAGACAGAGCGAAAATACCGCAGGCAGCATACTTCGGAACATCGGCCATGAGAAGTAGTCATAGCCCGCTTCCATTGTCAGCGGGAACCATTTCAGTTGGAAACAGAACACATACTGAATGACGAGGCCCAAAACCATGGACGGGAGCGAGATGAGCAGGATGACGATGACGTTGATGACCTGATCCTCCCACTTGTTCTTCTTGAGCGCGGCAAAGATGCCGAGGCCGAGGCCGATCGGCACGCCGATGATCGTCGAGTAGACGTTGATGAGGATCGTGGGGGGAAGTTTCTCCAAAAAGACGTCCCACACGGGCTGATTGCGGTATTCGGCGAGTGTGACGCCGATGCCGAAATCGCCGTCCTTGAAGATCCGCACGATGTACGTCCAGAACTGCGTCATGACGGGCACATAATCGAAGGATTTGACCTGATTCGTCTTGTCGTCGATGACGAGGTTACAGATGTACCCCCTCGCTTCGAGCTGCATGTATTGGATCCTCGCGTCTAAGCCTACCTGCGCGGGGACGACGATGGGAAGCATCTTGATGAGGACAAAGCACATGACCATGATGATGACAAATGTCATGAGCATGAGCCCGAGCCTCTTCATGATGTATTTGAACATGTACATAAAAATACCTCTTCTCAAAGATCCCTATAATGAGAATGAAGGGGCGAAATTTCTTCCGCCCCCAAACGATTCTCTTGGGACTATCTGTCAATCCTCTGCCTTATAGAAGTCGGTGAGGTTGCCCTTGTTCGTTGCGGCAACGAAATCCTGCCATGCGCCGTCGTTGTAGTTGACGACCATGTAGCGGAATCCGCCGAAGCCCATGAAGATGTTGTAATCTTCAGAGAACTGGCTGAACTTCGCACCGAGGAGCGACGCACTGTATTCGGAAGTCGTGATGACTGTATAGTACTTCTCGAGGACGACCTTCTCAAGGTCGGCAAGAAGCTCCATCCTTGCTTCCTCGGGGATCGCACCTGCGCCCCAGTTGAACTGATACGTATCGGTATCTTCGGCAATGCCGTTGAGGCAGGCGTACCAGTTGTAGACACTCATGGTGAGTTCTTGACCAGCACCGTCATAGTTGCCAGCGGGCATCGTAAAGGTGTGATTGTCCGCTTTTGTATCCCAGAAGTTCTCGGAATACATCAGGCCAGCCGCTTTATCGACATAGCACTGCAGGAAGCCCTCGGGGTCGAACGCGCCGCCGCTGAAGCCCGTGCCTGCGGCAAACTCGACGGAACCTTCCTTGAACGCATCCGCCCAGCCGCTGCCTGCGGAGGCGTCAAACACAAGCTCGATCTTGCCCTCGAAGGGGGTGCCGCTCGTGAGGTCGTTGAAGAACTTCACGAAATAATCGTAGGAACGCCTTGTGTTCTCATTGTCGGCAGAAGTGCCGTAATGGATCGAGATCGGCTTGCTGCTGTCGTAGCCATAGGTCTCGGCGTTGGTCGTCAGTTCGGTCCAAGCCTTCCCGAGGAGTTCCTTGGCGAGAGGACGGTTCATGCCGTTCATCGCCTCATAGGCCTCTTCGTAGTCAGTATAGGTGTTGGTGCCGTCCGTCCACTTTCCGTCTGCATTCTTCTCGAAGCCATAGACGGAGAGCAGGGTCTCCTTCGCCTGCTGCGTGTCGCGGTAGACGCCGCCGTTTTCGACGTCGTAGTAGTAGCTCGGGCCGAGGAGGCCGTAGCAGGTCCTATGCGAGGTGAAGCAGGTCTGGTTGTACTCGTCGCGGTCAAGGAAGAGGGAGATGGCCTGACGGAAATCCTGGATGGCGAGGACGCCCGCATTGTGTGTGTTCTTCTTGAGGGTGTCAAGCCCCGAGAAGAGCTGAATGCCGAAGGTACCCGTACCGGGGGCATAGCTCGTGTACTTGGAGTTGCGATAGTCGTCCTTGTGGGCGACGTCGAGGCCGATGTCGTCGATGTAGCCGCCGAGGAAGCTCATCCACTGGGTGTTGACGTCCGAGATGACTTCGCAGTAGACAGCGTCGATGTTGTACTGTCCCTCGTTGTCATCGAGGGCGTAGCCGTACCAGTTATCGTTGCGGGATAGGGTATAGGCCTTGCCGCTCTGGAACTGGGTCAGCTTGTAGGGGCCCCAGCTTGCGGTCGTCGCAAGGGAGGAGTTGTAGTTGGTCGTCCAGAGGGTGGAACCCGTCTGCGGCTCCTGCTTGCAGGACTCATAGAGAGATTTCTTGACAAGGGGAAGGCTCGAGAAGTTGTAGGCAGCGAGGTAGGAGAGGCTGCCGTCCTCTTTCTTGCACATGATGGGATTGTCAAGGCAGACGACGATCTCATATTTGCTCGGCGCATAGATACCGACATCTTTCCATTCAACGTCCATGTTTGTATTTTTGACTAATACCACGAAGTCGGTCGGCTCAAAATATTTGGCATAATCCTTGACAAGAGAGGCTCCACTGAAAGCGTCGACCGCTTCCCCCGCTTCCCAAGCGTCGGGCGTATCATAGACAGTCGTGTCGGTGATTGAAACATACTGGGGAACTTCGTTCCCCTCTGCATCGACATAACCCTGTGCACCCCAGAAATCCCAGCAGTCAATGTAGACTGTTACTCCTGCATCCAAAGCGTCCTGCGCAGATTCATATCCCTGCGAAATGACCGTTTCATATGTTTCGGGCGTTGTGTGATACAGATAAGCTCTCGCGTTGTGAATACGGGTATTGTTATAATAGGTATTCGCGCGCATGTTGAAGAAGTCGGGGTTGAGCTGCTCCTTCATCGTGTAGACGAAGTCCTCTGCCTCAATGGGCGTGCCGTCGTCCCACTTGAGGTCGTCACGGAGCGTGATCTTCCACGCATAACCGCCCGCCTGCTTCTGTTCTTCCGTATAGCCCCACTTGGCGTCGACAGTCGCAGTGACGTCCTCAAGGTCTGTCGCGGCGGAATATTTTACAGAGAATCCGCCGGGGACGATCGCATCAACGTTGATGGAGCCGTCGGCCTTGAACTTGCCGCCCTTCGATTCATCGAACTCATAGTCATACTCGAAGAACGAAGAGACAAGATAGTTGAGGATCTGTGTGTCGTTGTTGTCCTCATAGGTGAGCTCATTCCAGTTGCTGGGCAGCACGGTCGTGTATGTACGATAGGTCACGGCTTCGCGGTCACCTACCACGAAACTCGTCTTGCCGTCCTCTGCGGGATTGGGCGCGTTCTCCCCATTGTCTTCATTGTTGCCGCATGCGGCGCCGAAGATCAGGGTTGCGGAAAGAACCGCAGATGCAACGACGATCGCTGTTCTTTTCCAAAATTTTGCCATACTATATACCTCCTAAAAATTTTACCGATGTGTTCGGGAGCGGATAAGTTTTTTACAGTACAAGCCTCGGCTTGTACTGACCCCCCTTGCGCAGAAAGGGGGGAGCCCCTCCCGCGGGAGAAAATCATTGAATTTATACACCGCTCCAAAATGGATATGTTCTATTTTAATCTGTTTTATTCAAATTTGTCAAACGAATTGACGCCCTTTTTTGCAATTTATCTATAAGAATTTCTTTTGGATTCCATAAATTTTACTTATATTTCTCCCTTTTGGGGCGATTTTTCAATTTTTTGCGGGAACTTCGGCCTTCCCGCCCTCAAAAAAACGAAAACCGCCCCTTTTCTCCCCGCTCGCCCTCTTCCCCTCCGCCCGCCCGATTTTTTCCCTTCATAATTACAGCTGATGCCCTCGTTCTCCCCGCCCCGCGGGCCTTTCCTTATATTATATTGCAGTCCATGGGACTGCACCCGCATAATTTCATAAGTCTCCTTTTTCCCGCCGCGCGGGGGCAAATTTTTGTTGCATTTTTCGCGAAATTGTGCTACAATTCCATGCACTATGAACGACGGATCAGAACAGAAAACGACGGAGCAGGCCCCCGCCCCCACGGAGGCTCCCGCAGAGCCCTCCCCCAAGGCCGAAGTTCCGAAGGAAAAAACTTTTTTGAAGCTCCTCAAGCAGTTCGCGAACCGCTATTTCATCGAGGCGTTCTCGGGCATGGCGAACGGGCTCTTCTGCACCCTCATCGCGGGGACGATCGTCTGCCAGATCGCCCGCCTCTTCGGCGGCGGGACGTCGGAGGTCGAATTTCTCAACCTCTGCTACCGCTTCCTGAACGGCATCGGGACCTTTGCAAAGGTCATGATGGGCGCGGGCATCGGCGTCGGCATCGCCTACGCCCTCAAGAGTTCCAAAATGGCCATGGCGTGCAGTGTCGCGGTGGGGATCTTTGCCGCGAACGCCACAACGTTTCTCTCCTACATCGTCGGGGAAACGGCGCTGTCCGCCTCCGTCCTGATCGGGACGGGGAACCCCATCACTTGCTATCTCGCCGTCGTCATCGCCTGTGAACTCGGCACCCTCGTGACGGGAAAGACCAAGCTCGACATTCTCATCGTGCCCCTCGTGAGTTTGCTCTCGGGCGGGCTCGTCGCGGCGGCGCTCGGCTCCCCCGTCGAATGGCTGATGACTGCCATCGGAAACGGCATCAATGCGGCGACCGAGTTGCAGCCCTTCCTCATGGGCCTCATCATCTCGGCGGCAATGGGGCTTCTCCTCACCCTTCCCACCTCGAGCGCGGCGATCGGGATCTCGATCGGCCTCAACGGCATCGCCGCGGGCGCGGGCGTCGTGGGATGCTGTGCGCACATGATCGGGTTTGCAGTTGCGAGCTTCCGCGAAAATAAATTTTCGGGGCTCATCGCGCAGGGGCTGGGCACTTCGATGCTTCAGATCCCCAATCTGAAAAATCCGAGGATCCTGCTCCCCGCGGTCGTGTCTTCGCTCGTCGTCGGGCCGATCTCGACCTGCCTTTTCCAACTTCAGGCGACCGCCGTCGGCGCGGGCATGGGTACGGCGGGGCTGGTGGGCGTCATCGACATGATCGGGGCGTCTGCGGGTGTCCTTCCCGCGTGGCAGATCGCCGTCGGCGTGCTCGTGACGTGTTTCCTCCTGCCCGCCGTCATCTCCCTCGGCGTGAGCGAACTCCTCCGCAAGATCGGCTGGATCAAGGCGGGAGACATGAAGATTGAACTTTGAGTTGTAAAATAGAATAGTACGCCGCCCGCGGCACAGCCGCGGGCGGCGTATTTTTTGTAAAGTTATAAAATTTGCCCTACTCACGTCTTTCCTGTCTATATCGCATGTAGTATTCGATAAAGAGGCCGCTGACTTCTTCCTTCAATCGAAACAAAGTTTTTTTGTCTGTCTTGCTTATGCCGTCGCAATCACAGCAGGCGCGCACCAAGGCCAAATATGCCGTACGCAGTTCTATCACAAGATTTTTCTTATTTTCCAACGTATTATCTTCTTTCATGTGTAGCATTTTCTCTCCTTGAAATGATTATACTCCTACTGTTTGTAGGAAGTCAAGGATTTGTAGGAAAATTTTGCTATTCTTGTCCCATGAAAGGAAATTACTTCGGAAAGCAATTAAAGGAGTTGCGGCAGGCGAAGGGCATTTCACAGAGGGAGCTCGGCGAAAAGCTCGGATTCTGCAATCAGACTGTGAGTTTTTGGGAATCGGGCAGACACGAACCCGACTACGATTCCCTCGTAAGCATCGCGAAATTTTTCGATGTATCCATAGATGAGTTGCTTGGTTTGAAATAATGAATGTAAACATAGTACGCCGCCCGCGGCACAGCCGCGGGCGGCGTTATTGTAGAAGCGATCTCTTGTTGCCTCTCGTAGGGGAGATGTCGAGCGAAGCGAGACTGAAGGGTTTCAAAACCCCTTTCCCCTCGCAAGCTCGGGGACTTCCCCTAAAAGGGGCAGCGAGGGGGCTATCGCGTCATTCAGAGGGAGCGGAGCGACCGATGAATCCCGTGGAGGAAAGTGCGGACTTCGTTCTTCGGGATTCTTCGCTTCGCTCTGAATGACGCAGGAATGCGGTGACCCACCCCCCTACTTTGCGGCGGCAGGGACCGCCGCGAAGCCCGTCGCGCTTGCCAGCGCTCCTGTCGCGGCGCAGCTCACAGTGCACCGCACTGTTGAGCAGAACTGCGCCGCTCCACCCCTCCCACGGAGGGGGCGAGAAAGTGGCGGGGCGAGTAAAGAAATGTTCGAAACATTCCCAATTCCTTGCCTTAGGCGGAATTCACTTCCGCCGTGGGC
>CANQOX010000003.1 GCA_947625595.1 uncultured Clostridia bacterium | reverse complement strand
GTCCATGATTTTTGCCTCACGAACTTTCTTACCATAACTTCCCGCTTCAGATGTTTCCCTTAAAGCACTTGTTCTGTTGCGCCTGTCGCGCCTGCCGTGCCCGCGACGCCCTGTGCGCCCTGCGGGCCTTGGGGACCTTGCACGCCCTGAATGCCCTGCACGCCTTGCGGCCCCGTTGCACCCGTCGCCCCCGTTGCGCCCGTCGCGCCGCGGGGAATGGTGAAGGTGAGGACGGCGTTTTCTCCGCCCGTCGAGACGACGGAAGCCGCCGTGTTGGGCTCGCCCGTGATCGTCTGCCCGACCGTGATGGTGGCAGGGCCCTGCGGCCCTGTGGGGCCCGTGGGACCCGTTGCACCGACGATAGTCACGGGGGGATAGGTCTGCGTCGGGCCGTTGCAGCCGCAAGTGCAGGGGCAATTCCCGCAAGTACGGCAGCGTCTGTAGATATACATAGTGTTTCCTCCATTTGCCCATGTTGAGGGATTGGGCGGAAAACCGCCCTATTTCATCATATTGGAAGGGACAAAAAGAGGTGACACCCTTTTCTTGACATCAAAAAACGTCGGTCGCCCGACGTTTCTCATTGATCTCTCAGATGTGCTCGATGTAGTCTTTCCCGAAGAGGGTGTACAGAATGGTCTGCGCATAGACGCGGGCCATGAAGTCGTTGGGGTGGTTGACGTTGTTCCCCGTCCAGTCGCGGAAGCGTTTCCCGAGCGTTCTCCCCTCGAGGCTGCGCACGGTGTTGAGAACGGTGGCGACGCCGACTCTCTCGAAGCTCTCGGACAGCTCGATGAGAGCGCTCTGGAAGGCCTCGTAATCCTTATTGTAGAAGCCCGCCGCCTCGATATTGGCAGTCATGCCCGAGACGAGCATGATCTCGACGTCGGGGAAAGCGGCGCGGACGCGCGTGATCATGGACTGAATGTTGGTTTTATAGTTCTGGACGGAGGGGCCGTCGTTCATGCCGAAGGCAATGAAGAGCAGATCGGGCGCTTTGTCGAGCACACGGGTCTGAAAATGCGCGCCGCCGTCCTCATTGTCGAGCGGATGGTTCATCTTGCCGTCGTTGCCCCAGTTGGAATCGGTCCCGCCGACTGCCGTATTGATATAATTGACGGTGGCCGAGGGGTAACGTTTCTGCATATAGGAGCGGACCATCTGCGGGTAGCTCTCCGCTTGGGGGCCGTAGCCAACGTAACTGCTCGAATTCGCGCCGACGGTGATGGAATCGCCGTAAAATACGACATTGAGCGAACCGCCGCTTTCGAGCTTTTCAAAGGTCTTGGGGAACTTCTCTCTCTCGAGGCGGGGCATGGTCCACGTTGCCGTATCGCTGTGGCGGTATGTGACGGCGACCTGACGGCTGCAGATGTCCGTCCCCTCCGCGAAATAGAGCCCTCCGCCTGTGATGCTCGTCATGGCGCCCGAGTAGTATTCCTCATACGTCATGTGCGGAATGCTCGACCCCTCGGGGAGCGTGATCTCCTTTTTGCCCTTCTCAAAGACATAGTCGATCCCCTCCTGATAGGTCTTGGTGAGGTCGTAACTCATGACGGAGACGATCTCGTCGGGAGCATACATGAGCGGGGCAAAAAAGTCGTCTTCCCCTGCGAACCAAAGGGTCTCATTGTAGACCACGGTCCCCTCCCAGAAGGGAGTGAGGTAGGTCTTGAGGTCGTATTTTTTATACTCCATGAGCGGCTCCTTTTCGGTATCCGTGGCGGGCGGTTCGGTCGAAGGCGGCTCCGTACTGCCGCTCTCCTCCCCTCTGCTGCAGCCCGCCGCGCAGAGGCCGAGACACAGAATTGCCGCAAGGGCAAAGGCCAAAGTTTTTTTCATATCAAATCTCCTGTTTTGGTGGGTCTATGAGAGCAGGGATTTGCCCTCGTGCACGATCTCCACCCCGTCGGGGGCGTCGATATCGGTCAAAAGTTTTCCGCCCCGCATCTCGTGTCTGATGTGCACGGGGCCAAAGGGCGTCGGATAGCTCCCCTCCACCCGTTTGAGGCCGCAGAGATCGGGCACGACGGCGATCTTCGTACACCCTTCCCCGACGATCCTGACGCCGAGGACGACGTGCATGAGGAAGGGGATCGGCCCGCAAGACCAGCCGTGGCAGAGACTGTGGCGGAAGCCCTGATAGCAGAAGGCTCCGTAGTCGCCGTGAATGTCCTTCTCCCCCTCTTTCGGGAGGCCGTCGATGCGGCCGCCCTTCCAGTCGAGGGAAAAGTCCTCCCAGAATGTCCGCGCTCCGACGTCGAGCATGCCGCCGTAGTACTCTTTCAAAAAATCCAGCGCATTCTCCCCCCTGCCGCATTCGGCGAGGGCGCGGAGGATATAGTAGCTCATGAAGGTGGAAATGCCGCGCGGGCCGTCCTTGAGGAGGATCTTCTCCGTCTCCCCCCTCTCCGTCAGTCCTGCGAGGCAGCGCATGGCCTCGGCCTGCTTGCTCCTCTTTCCGCTGCCGCGGCGCACACGGGAAAGGATATCCCCCGCGGGCGTATCGACAGAGAGGACCTTGGAGAGGCGCACGGCCTTCTGCATGGCGAGCACCAAAAGCCCCGCCTGTCCCATGAGTTCGTCCTCTTGCCCGTGGGTGGGCCAGTCGAGAAAGTCATAGGGAAAGGCCGTTGTGCCATCCCCGCGGACGAAGGGATCGATCTGCTGCAAAAGCCGCACAAAGTAGTCCGACAGCTCCTCGAGGAGGGCGCGGTCGGCCGTGTGGGCGTAGAAGTCGTGCAGGTTGACGATCCACCAGAGCGAATAGGCGGGAATGCCATTGATCCACGCGGGGAGAGGCGTCTGGCTGACGGCAAGGCGGAGGCAATTTTTGATATTTTCGCACCCGCCGACCGTCGCAAGGAGGCCGAGGGCCTCGGGATGCAGGTCGCCGATCCAAACGAGGCGGTCGCGCTTGACGCCGTCCCAAATGTACCCGTTCTGCACGCAGCAGAGCAAAGTTTCCCTCGCCGTCGCATAGATCTCATTGACGCGCGCGTCATCGCACGAGAACCCGCCGACGATCGGCAGATCGCATCGCCTGTCAACCGCAACGAGCGCGGTGAGCGCGAGCTTTTCCTCCGCATCGACGCGCAGGAACCTGAAACCTGTGTCGCCGTAGACGCCGTCCGAGAGCTGCGGGATCTCCACGCGGAAATCGCGGAGCGCGTGGTCGTTGGTCGCGTTCTTCTCGCCGATCTCGGCACAGACCTCGGCGACCGATTCGCCGAAGCGCAGCCGCACAGGCACGCCCCTTTCCGAAAAATAGGACAGCACCCTGACGCCGCCGACGATCTCCCTCCCGTAGTCCAAAATGATGTATCCGTGCGGGGAAAGGACGGCCGTCTCCTCCCTGCCGATGCCGATCTGCAGGGTCGTGGGCCGAAGGAGGCGGGAAGCATTTTCTACGCCCGAGGACGCAACGATGCGTTCGGGCCAAACATGATACGTCTTCATAGGATCTCTTTGACAATGGGCGGCGCGAAGAGGCCCTGCCCGATGAGACGGAAGTCCTCGGAGAAGTCCCCGTCGGAGGGGCAGAATTCACCGAATGCGCCGCGGCTCTCCCCGCGATAGTGCAGGGGGCCGAATTTGTTTCTCTGCGTCACCGTGACGGAGACAGAGAGCGTGCCTTTCACAGAGACGTCCGCCGTGAAGGGCGCAAAGCCCCGCGGTTTGCCCTGTATCTTCACGAGTGCGCCTCCAAACGACGGGACTTCCGCGCGGTATCTCCCCTTCCCGAGCGGGAAGCGGTAGACGAGCTCGCCGCTGTAGAAGGGCAGCCCCTGCGCGGCGATGTCACCGAGCCGAAGGGTCTTGGGAAGGCGGCAGAGCGCAACTTTGCTCCCCTCCGCCCGCACGCCGAAACGGCCCGTGAGGTACATCGCCTCGATCGGCGTGTCCTCCTCCATCGGGAAGGTGACGACGATCTCGTTTTCACCCCGCCGCAGGACCTTGCGCGGGAGCGGAAGCCACACAAAGCAGTTGTCCCACGCGCTCCTTGCGGGGCGGCAGTCGATGCGGACGCCGTTGAGGAAGATCTCCTCGCCCGCGATCTGTTCAAAGACGAGATTCATTTGCGGAAGGACCTCCGCGCGGAAGGGGAAACGCAGCGTGACCCGCTCGCCGCACGGGCGGTCGAGGGAAAACTTCTTCCTGAACCACGGCTGGATCGCCTCGGGCGTGCGCTGGGAAAGGCCGAGCTGCGCCCTGATCCTGCCGTCGACGCGCAGGATCTCGTCCTCGCCCTCGACACCCTTACAGGAATATTTCGCGCGGTCGAGCACACAGACATTCGGCCGCTTCAAGGTATAGGAAACTTCACTCGGGAGAATTTTTGCCCCTACCATGTCGATGGTCTCGGGGATCTTCTCCGACATGGATACAGAATTTTCGCTCAAGGCGAGCAAAACTTCCTCTCCCGCGTCCAACGAGAGGCGGATCTCGGACATGGTACCGTCAAATTTTGTCCCGACGGCAAAATTCCGTCCCGTGCGGGGATCGTACCGCCGCGCCGCAAGCTTTCCCTCGAACGAGAAGACAAAGTCCCTCTTCTCGCTCTCAATGGAGACGGCGGCGAAGTAGCGTTTGCGGTTGGTGCGGGCGAGGCGTGTATACGCGCGTCCCCCTTCCACCCGAAACGGGAGCGGAATGGCCGCGGCGAGTTCGTCCTCCGCGATGCGTTTGAGGCCCGCAAGGCGCTTTTCGGCGCGGAAACGGTTCCCCTCGCAGTACTTCGGAAATTCTCCGACGAGCAGGACTTCGCCGCCCATCCGCAGGAACCTGCGAAGCAGTTTTACGGTGGATCTGCGCAGGGTGACGTTGCCCGCGAGCAGGACGCGCTCGTACCGCTCTCTGCCGACGCGGAGGCAGGTCTTTCCTCCCCGCCGCTCCACATGGGCGAGGCGGGACATCATCTCTTCGTCGCCGAAGTCAAAGGAAATGCCCTTCTCCGCGAGGAGGTTCGAGACGTTCCAATAGACGGTCTCGAGGGCGAGATAGGCGGGATCCTTGGGAACAAAGCAGTTGACGTACCCCTCCATGCGGCCCATGCCCCACGCCGATTCAACGGGGTGGACCCAAAGGAGCTCGGCCGTGCGCTTGCCCTGCGACAGGAAGACGTTGAGCCGCGCGAAGTAGTCCTCCACACGTTTATAGTCCCTCCACCATTCGCTCTGATGAAGAATGCTTGCGGGGTAGTCGCGCTTGGCGATGCCCCCCATCGTGTACATACTGAGGTGCGTGCAGCGGTCGTTGACGCCGAAGAAGGCGTGCCAGTCGCCGATGCGCTTATAGGTCTGAAAGTCGGCCTGCCAACCGATGACGGCGTACATTTCGGAGAGGACGTTCCTCTTGCCGCACTGCCGCGCGACGGAGGAGCACATGACGGGCACGGCGATGTTGGTGCTGTTTGCCGTCAAATTGTCCACCCCCGGGGCGTCCATGAGCTCATAAAAGCGCATGGGCGAGCCGCACAGGGTCGTCATCGCAGAGAGGTTGTCCTCGTGCAGAATGTGCCCCGTGAAGGCGATGCCGTGCGCCCTGCACCAAGCCGCGTACGGCTCGGCGTAGTTTGCGAGGAAGAGTTCGGTCAGCGTCTCCATGTACCGCCATGCCGTGCGGGAGAAGGTTTCCCTGCCCCTGAAGTAGAGCTCGGGGAGCTTTTCCTCCAGCCGCTCGCCCCAACGGTCGAAGTAGGCCGAAAAGAGCTTTTCGGTGTACGGGGCGCGGCGCTCGGCGTCTGGGCCGATGTGGGCAAAGCCGTTGAACACGGCCCCGCGGTTCGGCTCGTCGGTGAAGACGCCCCTGACGCTCCTGCCCAAGCGGTCCCCCATCTCCTCCGCATAGCGGTCGAGGGTGATGTGAAGAAATTCCTCCGTCGCCGCCTTTTTGAGGGCGTCAAAGTAGGGATAGCCGTTGTAGACGTCCTGCGGCTCGCGCTCGCGGACGGAAAAGACGGCGACCTGCCCCTTTTCGCCCGCATAGGGGCGGTAGGAGCGGAGACGTTCGCCCGTGAAGCGCACGAGGAAGGCTCCGACGTCCCCCTCTTGCGCGGCATAATCGACCGAAGAGACGATACGGACGGTCAGATATTTGCCGCGGAAGTCGCTGTGCATGGGCACATACCCCCCCGCGACGCCCGAAGGATAGCGGTCCTCGTCATAGAGATAGGCGGTCATGCCGAGCCGTTCGAGCTCGTCCGCGCAGACATTCATCAGGCGGAACCACTCCTTGGAGAGGTATTCCGTCGAAAGGCCCGTGCGGGAGTGAAGGTAGGCTCCGCCAAAGCCCATTTCCCGCATGACGGAGATCTGCCGTTTCAATTCCCCCTCTTCGAGGGAGCCGTTGAGCGACCAAAATGGTCTTGCCCGAAGCTCCGCGGGAGGGTCGCGAAAATTTTTCATAAAAAAGTCACCTTATCCGAAAATCGCGGAAGAGTGTTCTTCCGCTGATTTTTTTCGGTTCATTATCCTGAAGTCGGGGCGTCCTCACGGACGCCCCTCGTTCGGAGGAAGGTAGTATCAGTCGTTCTTCTTGCGCTTCACAAAGATCACTGCGAGCGCGGTCCCAAGCGTCACCATAACTGCGAGGACGACGCCGACGCCGCCGATGACACTGCCGCAGCCGTTGTCGGCTTCGCCCTTGTCGTCGGGCTTGTCGGGATCGGCAGGCTTGTCGGGATCGACAGGCGTGTCGGGCGTGGTGTTCTTCGTCCACTTCGCATAGACGGTCGTGTCTGCGTTCACCGCACCATTGAAGTCAAACTCCGTCGTGCAGTTGGCATCCGTGTACCAACCGCCGAAGGTGTAGCCCTCGCGGACGGGATCGGTCGCGGGCTTCGTCGCCTTCGCGCCCTTGTCGATCGTCTGCGATGCGGGAGCCGTACCCGTTGCGCCGTTGAGGTTGAAGGTCACCGTCACTTTTTGGGCGGGCTGTGCGACCTGTTTCCAATGCGCGGTAAGGGTGACAGTCTTCGTCACGGTGTACTTCGCATTTGCGTCGCCCGCTTTCGTCGTGCCGTCGTACCAACCGTCAAATTCGTACCCGTTGGCTGCCTTGGGTGCGGCGGGAAGGGTGATCTGCGCATCCTCGTCAGCCGTCTGCTTGAGCGGAGCGGTCGCATCCGATGCGGCATGGTCGCCGAGGGCGAAGGTGACGTCGTACTTCGTCACGGGAGCCGCTTCCACGGTGATCTCAAGGGTCGCCGTGCGGTCCTGATAGGTGATGGTGATGTTCTGTTTGCCAACCGTATCTTTGTTGTAATTTGTGATGGTGAAGTTGGTAATGGCCTTCTTTTCGGAGCCGTAAACGGCCTTGACTTCGAGAAGCGATTTGATGTCGGCGGTACCTGCGGTGAACTTTGAACCCGCCTTGACCGTCGCCTCGATGCTGTCGGCGTGAAGCTGCCAACCTGCGGCGTCGGCGTTCCAGAGGCAGACGTCATGTTGAAGGACAAGCCCGGGAACAAGCTCGATGTTTTGATTGACTTGCTCCTCCGTTGCACCCGTCTCCCAGGCGGTTCCAGGACCCGTGATCTTCGGAAGCTGCAAACCCGTGAGGAAGGTGACGTCCTTTACCTTCTTGTAGCAATCGGTGTCAAGGAACCAAATGATGAGGTTCCCACCATCGGAGATACCAACGCTCTTGACGACTTCACCCTGCAAGAGCTGTGCAAGAGTCTTCACTTGCCCATCATAGGTGAACTTGATATATTCGCCAAGGTGAATGCCCGTGACACGTTCAAAGTTGATACCGTTGGTTTCTGGTTTGATGATATCCGTGAAGCCCACGATGTTGATCTTGAAGGAGAGGCAAGTTCTTTCCGCGCCAGCATACGTCCACTCAAAACGCACGCCGTTCTTGCCTTCTCCCTGGTTGCCCCACGTGTTGTTGTGCATGTAGCCGTTGTTGGAGCCGCCTTCGAGGACTTCGAAGTACTTCGTTGCGTCGGGAGCGGTGATTGCAAGTGTGATCTCTGCGGTCTTGGTCGTCGTGCCATAGGTGTAGGAGACAGTGATCTTGTGATCGCCCTCTGCGGCCCACATATCCATCGCGCCGACGGTGTAACCGTTTACGCCCGCTTGAAGGACCTCGCCCTCGTCTTCGCCCTCAAAGTACGCAGTTACGACGAGACCCGTGAGCGCGGGAGCTGTGCCGAAGCGCGCCGCCGAGAACTTGGTCGTGCCCGAAACTTCGATGCGGTCAAGCGTCTTGGTGGGAGCTTCGACTTTGACGGTGAAGGTCGCCGTCTTGCCGCGGTAAGTGACAGTGCCCTGAACAGCATCGCCGACTTCCGCGGAAGAGAAGTCTACGGTGTAAGCATCATTGGCAAGCTTGGTCGCCTGGGCTTCGCCGAAATGCTTCGCCATGACTGTAAGGTTATCTTTGTTGAGATTGTTGTTCTGAAGAACGGTTCCCTCATACGATGCGGTGAGCGTATCAACTGCTTTGAGCCAGCCGCTTGCACCGCCGTTGTAGAACACATAGTCTTTTTTGAGAACAGCGTTGGCGAGGAAAATCGCAGTTGAATCAAGTGTAGTTTGAGGAGCACCGAAGTCAAACGCATTTTGATTTGACGCAATTTCCATGCCTGCCTTAAAGGTGGTCTGCGTTACTTTGCTGCGTATAGTGTCATCTTTGAAGCAAATAACCAATCTGCCACTATCCGAAAATCCAATGTGCTCCAAATCGCCACTCGCAAAGAGTTCCGTCGCCGACTTCGTCTCATTGCCGTAGGCAAATTCGATATAATCAGTGAGATGAATGCCCTTCACTTTATCAAAGTAGTAGTTGGCAGCAGCAAGGTTGAACCCTTTCAGGTCTACACCAACAAAATTGACTTTGTAAGACAAGGCATAACTGTAATGCCCAGGGAATACAGCGTTTGTATTGTGCGCCTCTTCCAGAATTTCAAGATACGCCTCGGGGGCCGCCTCGGCTGTAACGGAAACATCAAACTCAGCGGTCTTGGTTTGCCCTTCAACATAGGTGTAGGAGACGGTCGCTTTGACCGTGCCGGTCTTTGTCCATGTATCACATGTGACTGTGTATTGATCGGGTGTTAGTGTGACCCCTTCGCCTTCCTCGTCCACGAAATGTGCCTTTACGACGATTTTTGAGAAATCTGCGCGCGTCCATTGCGCTGCGGTGATACCGTCTGTATTCGACACCTCGATTCGATCGAGTGTTTTTGCCTTCATGTTGACGTTCACTTTCGCCGTCTTGCCTTGATAAGTGATAGTCGCCTGTCCCTCGCCCGCCGTCTCGGGAAGCGCGATAGAGACTTTGGAGTTATCGATGGTCTTGTCCTCGCTGCCGTCAATGAACTTGCCCGTCACCGTGAGCTTTGCAAGCTCTTCGGCGGAAAGCTGCTGACCAAGATCGCAGGAGAGAGATACATCGCCTGCCGTCTTTGCAGTAATTTCAGAGACCGCACGCTGCCAACCTGCGTCATGAGCATTCCAAAGAGTGACATCTTCTTTAACAACAAGTTTCTTGTTAGGATCATTGGTATTATCAATACGGAAGCCCGCCTTAAATGTCACGGTTTGAATTCCGTTTTTCCAATCTTTATGTGCTTGATCGTGTGCATCACCTTGCTTTATGCAAAACCAAATTTCATAAACATTCTCTTCGCCCGAGGAAGTTTGATTAGCAAAATAGCTGATCCATGCCACATGCCATCTCCACGTATCATAGTTTTCACCATTGAAAAGTAGGAAATCGGTCACGTTGCTCGTTTCGTTCAACCAAGCCGTAGTATTTGTCGCGGTATCGGGTTTGGGTGCACTCTCGCCCTTCGTGGACACGAAAAAGCTCATTTGCGTTGCATCCCAATCTGTTCTATGCGCCTTGTCGCAAGCATGGTTTCCGTCGTGCAAGATTTCCAAGCCTTCAGTTGCATCGGTTGCAGCAACTGTGACATTGACGGTCTTCGCGGCAGCGTCCTGATACTTTACTGTAACAGTCATTTGGCCACCTTCGGTAAGACCGTTATAATTATACTCATAGGTGCAAGCGGAAGCATCAATCTCAGTAGCTTCCTCGCTACCTTTGAGGGTCGCCTTTACAGTGAATTCACTCGGGTTGAGCTTTTCGCCGAAGTCAACGCCGTCACCTGTATAGGTAACTTCTATTCCTTTCGAGGCATCAATCCTCGTCTGCCAGCCCTTATAACCTGCATTCCAAAAATAATAGTCTTTGGTAGTCTTAACGCCTGTGGGGGTTCCCTGACCGTTCAATTCTTCAAAACCAGAGCAAATCATCACTTCAGAAATGCCCTCGATCCATACAGGGTCAGTAAAACTGATCCAAAGCTCACCAACGTTTTCATCACCGTTAACAGCGCCCATATTGTCGAGCCAAACAACAGTGTTCACCGCCCTTTCTGTAAGCGTCTTATATTGCCCGTCGCCGCCTTGGACAATTTTGATTTTGTCAGTATTTGAATATTTTTTTTGGCCACCTTCTGTTAAACGTGTAGGCTTAACATTATCGCCACCTTGAACCTTATAATACATCAGGCGCATTTGAGTATGATCTAAACCATCCCACCAAACGCCTCCGCCAGTGCCAGCTTTGATTGCCTGCGTTTGCTGCAATTCCGCATCAGCAAGCGGCACAAGTTCAGCGACTTCTTCTGCGCTTGCGCTCTTCGGCTGCATGAAGAAGAGGCCAAGCCCGAGCGTCAGCACGAGCAGCATCAACGTCACAACAAGCAAAAAGCGCCTTGTCTTTGTCTGTTTCATAATTCTCCTCCTTAAATTTTTCCCTTATCCTTTATTCTCTCCGCGCTCTCGCACGGGTAGAGCCTTTGTTGATTTTTGCCTTGTGTCTTCGTTGCCCACCCCCCTACCCCCTCCTCGGGAGGGGGCAAGCGCTCATTCTGAAGGAGCGAAGCGACTGAAGAATCCCCTGAACGAAGTCCATGGGTCTATGAGATCCTTCACTGCGTTCAGGATGAGCGTGCGGGGCGGGAGGGGGCAAGCGCTCATTCTGAAGGAGCGAAGCGACTGAAGAATCCCCTGAACGAAGTCCGTAGGTCTATGAGATCCTTCACTGCGTTCAGGATGAGCGTATTCCGCAGGATGAGCGTGCGGGGCGGGGTTCCCTCGGCTCCTCCCAAGGAGGAGCTGTCACCGAAGGTGACTGAGGTGGGCATCATTCAGAATCGTTGCCCACCCCCCTACCCCCCTCCTCGGGAGGGGGTAAAGACGGGGCCTCCCATGGAGGGCCACTGCGTCATTCTGAGGGAGCGGAGCGAATGAAGAATCCCCTGAACGAAGTCCGTAGGTCTATGAGATCCTTCGCCTACGGCTCAGGATGAGCGTATTCCGCAGGATGAGCGTATTCCGCAGGATGAGCGTATTCCGCAGGATGAGCGTGTTCCGCAGGATGAACATTTTCCGCAGGATGAACATTTTCCCGATGAGCGGGGTCAATCGATGATGCCCGAACGGTACTTGACGCCGAAATAGTTTGCGAGAACTTTCAGCTCCTCATCTTTGATCGTGTTGATCTTGTTCAGATTGGCCGTCAACATGTAGATCGCGGCGGCCTTCTCCACCGTCTCCACGAGCCCGAACGCTTCGTCGAGCGTCTTTCCCGCGCCATAGATGCCGTGCATGGACCAAACGACCACGCGGGCATTTCTCATGCGGTCAGCCGTTGCCTCGCCGATCTCATTGGTGCCACAGAGCATCCAAGGCAGGACCTCGACGCCGTCGGGGAAGACGACGATGCACTCTGTGGACATTTGCCAAAGGGTGTGGGTGAACTGTCTGGTCTCGAGCTCATGCACATAGGTCATGGCGACGAGGTTTGTGGGGTGGGTGTGCATGACGACCCTGTTCTCGGGGTCGACGCGCAGGCGGGAGATGTGGCTCATGAGGTGTGCGGGAAGCTCGCTCGTGGGCCGACCGCCGTCGAGGTAGCCCCAGAGGAGTTCGCCCTTTCTGCCGTCCTCGGAGATACGGAAAAGCCCGAGGTTGGTCTCCTCGTTCCCCTCCACGTTCTTGAAATATTTCTGTGTCCCAGTGACGATAAAATATTTTCCGTGCAGTTCTTTGGCGTCAAAGCCAAGCTCAAAGCGGCGTTTGACGGCGTTCAGATCGACGTAGGGCGCGATCTCCTCTTCGTCAAGGAGGAGGGAAAGATTCCCCCCGTTCCGCTCGTCCCAGCCGAGGCGGTACATGTTGCTCGTCGTCTTGGAAAAGGCCTTCAGAAAAGGCGCAGTCAGCATATCCTTCATACTCTCTCCTTCAACACAGTCCGTTCATAGTCGCGAACGCGCGCAAGCACATCTTCGGCAAGTCCCTCGCGGCGGAGATAGTCTTCCCACGCCGCCCCGAAGGGAAGCGTCTTGATCCTCTCCTGCAGGTCCATGAGGGCGGTAAAGTCGCCCGCGTCCTGCAATTTCTTCATCTCCTCATTGGGGAGAAGGAGGGCGTACAGGAGAGCTTTCTGCATGGAACGTTGGCCCGTGACCCATGCGAAGATGCGGTTGATAGAGGCGTCGAAGTAGTCGAGGCCGATGAGGACCTTATCCGTTGCGCCGTTGCGGACGATCTCCTTTGCGATCTCCTTGAGCTCGTCCTCGAAAAGGACGACGTGGTCGCTGTCCCAGCGGACCCCTCTCGTGACGTGCAGGGCGACCCTGTCGTAGAAGGCGAGGAGGGCGGGGATCTTGTCAGAGACATATTCGAGCGGGTGATAGTGGCCGTTGTCGAGAAGGCAGCAGATGCCCTTCTGCGCGGCGTAGTTCTGATAAAATTCGTTGGAGCCGACGGTGTAGCTCTCCACGCCGATGCCGAAGACCTTGCTCTCGACGGCGGGAATGACCCACTCCCTGTCGTAATTCTCAAGGATCTCGTCGAGGGAACGCTTGAGGCGGAGACGGGGGCCAAGACGGTCGGCGGGGACGTCCTTGAACCCGTCGGGGATCCAGATGTTGACGAGGCAGGGCTTATGGAAGGCCTTGCCGAGCTCGGCGGCAATCTCCATGCACCGCTTGCCGTGCTCCACCCAGAAGGAGCGGACGTTCTCTTGGGGGGAGGAGAGAGTGAGTCCGTCCTTCATATTGGGGTGGGCAAAAAACGTAGGGTTGAAATCGATGCCGTCGAGTCCCAGCTCCTTGGCGAATTCTACCCACGGGATGAAATATTTGAACGTGTAGCCGTCGCGGTCGACCTTCCCCTTGTCTGCGCCCAAGACGGCGTAGCTGGCGTGAAGGTTGAGCCGCTTTTTCCCCGGCATCAGAGAGAAGGCCTCCCTGATGTCGGCTTTGAGCTCCTCAAAATTGCGGGCGCGGCCGAGATAATTCCCCGTCGTCTGAATGCCGCCCGAGAGGCTTCCCGCGCCGTCAAAGCCGAGGACGTCGTCGCCCTGCCAGCAGTGAATGGAGACGGGGATATTTTTGAGCGTCTCAAACGCCGATTCGGGGTCGACGCCGAACGCCTGATATGCTTTCCTGTAATCTGTCATGGGGTATATACCTCCGCTTGGAACGATTTTGCCACGATGGCGGACGCATTCTGCAGGGAGAGCTCGCCCATCGCCTCCATCTGTACGAGAAGATTTCCGATCGCCGTCGCCTCGATCGGTCCAGCCGTGATGCGGACTTTCGCGATCTCTGCGGTGAGACGGTTCAGAAGCGCGTTCTTGCTGCCGCCGCCGAAGACATTGAGCTCCCTGTACTGTTCGCCCGTGATGGAGGAGAGCTCGGTGAGGGAATTGCGGTAGCACTTCGCCAAACCGCGGAAGGCGGCATACAGGGCTTCGCCGAGCGAAAGGCTTCTGCCCGCCTCCTTCTCGATCTGCCGCTTCATGTTCTCGGGGGCGAGGTAGACGGGGTCATTGACGTCGATATCGATGTCAACTTCGCTCCGTGCGGCGAGATCGGCAAGGTCGGCAAAGGAGAGAGCTCCCCCCTCTTCCTCCCTGAGCCTCTGCACGATCCAGAGCCCCATGATGTTCTTCTGAAGCCTGAATGTCCCGTTCAGATGGCCCTCGTTGGAGTAATTGAAACAGCGGCACTTCCCGTTCTTATGCGCCGTCTTCTGCACGGCGCCGAGCAGGGACCATGTCCCGCTCGAGAGGTAGGCCCCCTGCTTCGCAAGGGAAGCGACGACGGCGCTGGCCGTGTCGTGCGTGGCGGGAAGGACGACGAGGGCGTTGTATCCGACCGCCTTCCTGATCTCGTCGGTGAAAAAGCCAAGCTTGGTCCCCGGTTGGGAGAGGGGCGGGAAGAGCTTCTCGGGATACCCGAGCGCCGATAAAATGTCGTTGTCCCATTCGCGTCTCTCTGTATTTACGAGGCCGCTGGAAGTTGCATTGGTGTACTCCCTGCTCATCTTTCCCGTCAGGAAAAAGTGAAGATAATCGGGAAGCATGAGCATGGATTCTGCCCGTTTGAGCAGGCCGCTCTTCTGATCCGCAGCGAGCTGATAGATCGTATTGAAGGGCTGGAACTGGATCCCCGTCCGCGCATAGAGCGTCTCGAAGGACACTGCCCTGTGCACAGACGAGATGAAGGGCTGGGTCCTGTCCGAGCGGTAGGCGTGAATGGGGCCGAGGAGATCGTTCTTCTTGCCGAGGAGGGCGTAATCCACCGCCCATGTGTCGATCCCGACGCTGTCGGGAATGCGTCCCATCTCCCCCGCCCTCTTCAGACCCGCGATGATCTGCTGTTTCAGATAATCGATGTCCCAGACGAGGTCACCGTTGCGCTCGACGGGCGCATTGGGGAAACGGTAGATCTCCTCGATCGAAAGAATGCCGTCGCGCCCCAAAGAGCCGAGGATGTGCCTCCCCGAGGACGCTCCGATATCGATCGCAAGATACTCATTCATGTACTTACCTCACATTTATCATATCATAGGGTGAAAATTTTGTCTATATTTATTTGAAATCTTGACAAAACTTCAGAAATATGCTACAATATGAGCAAATTCAATCAAAAACGGAAGTGACAAGATGTTAAACGACGCCAGAAAGGAACAGATCCTCACCATCCTGCGGAAAAAGGGTTCGGCAACGGTCGCTGAACTTGCGAAGACGCTGTATGTGAGCGAGGCGACGATCCGCCGCGATCTCATCGATCTGCAGGACCTCGGCCTGCTTCGCAGAAGCCACGGGGGCGCAGTCCTGCTCGAGGCGGCCGACGAAGTTTCCATTCTCGTCCGCATGACCGAGAACGCCGAGTCCAAAGTGCAGATCGCGCGGAAGGCGATCGAACACCTCCCCACCGACTTCAAGACGGTCTTTCTCGACAATTCCTCGACCGTGCTCGCCGTCGCCCAGCAGATGAGCCTCTCCGAGAAGACGGTCATCACCAATTCTCTGCAGGCCGTTGCGGTCCTCTCCCGCATCCGTGGCATCAATCTCATCCTCCCCGGGGGAACGGTCTCCCCACACGGGCACTCCATCACAGGGAGCTGGACAAATACGCTGATGTCGGAATTTCAGTTTGACCTCATGCTCACGTCCTGTTCCGCCCTCGACAGCCGAGGGACGTACGAGAGTTCCCTCGACCAGAGGGAGATCAAGCGGACGGTCTTCCGCCACTCTGTCTTCCGCGTGCTCGTCGCCGACCAGTCCAAATTTGACCAGACGGGGACGTATCTCATGGAGCCGCTCTCCGCCTTCGACATGCTCATCTTCGACGAGCTGTCAAAGTCCCGCCGCGCCGCGCTCGAGGGATTGCCCGTCGTCGTCTGACGGCGTCAGTCTCTTCGGCGCCTCACCGAAAGGAGAATGGCGGCAAGGAGCAGTCCGAGGGCGATCCCCCCGCCTGCCGCCGCGCCGACGATACAGCCGCAGCCCTTTTGGGCCTCCTTTTCGGGCGGCTGTTCTACTTTTGTCGCGCCGTCGAGGATCTCCCTGACCCTCTCGGTGAGCAGGTCGATGTGTTCCTGCGTGTAATAGACGTTATCAAGGGCCTCTTTGAGTTCCCGAACTGCCCCGTCAAGTGCGGCGGCGTCGGCCTCGGAGAGGCTGTTTTTTTCGCTCTCGGCGCGGGTGAGGACGGCGTCGGCCTCTGTCCTGTCCACCGTCTGCTCGGCCGTGCAGTCCATTCCCTCGGGGAGGGCAAAGAGCACGGCATCGCCCGCCTCGAGCGAGATCTCGAGAATGCCGTCCGACGGGATCTCCACGTCCTTGAGTTGGCCGTCCTCGGGGCTGACCCGCTGCAAAGAGCGGATGCCGTAGTTCAGAAATACGTTCGCCTGCATCGCGGCATTGTAGTCGTTGTTGACGAGCATCACATAGTTGCGGCCCGTCTCCTTGTCCTTCATGAGCGAAACGGTGTACGACACGTCGTCCATGGACTGGAAGACAAAGTTGTCGGGAAGGACGGCCTGATTGCCGTAGGTGCGGCCGTTGAGGTAGACTTCCATGCTGTCAAGCCTTGCAAGCGTCCTGCCGAGATTGTGGATCTCCCTGTTGAGCGTTGAGACGGCGGCGTAGGTCTTCGGATTGGGAATGCCGTTGTCGTCCACGATCGCGTCGTGGAAGGTCTCCCCGCGGTTCGTGGGAAGGAACCATGTGAAGTAGGAGAGCTGTTTGTAGCCATAGGCGAGGGAAGTCATGGCCTGATAGCGGATCTCCGCGGGGGAGGGCGAACGCTTATTCACACTGCCGTTGGACTGGAGATAGGTCGCCGTCTTGACGCCATATTCGAGGCCGATCTTCCGCATCGCATTGAGGTGGGAGAAGAAATTATCCCGATCCATCTCCGAGGCAAACCCCGTATAGGGGTAAAAATCGTACATGATATAGTCCTGTTCGACGCCCGCCGCCTCGGTCGCTTCGAGCCACGAGATGATGTGGTTGCGGTAGGCCTCTTCCCCTCCGTAAGCCATGAGCGGGAGGAAGTTGAGATGGGCATAGGCGTCGGGGTCGGCCCTCTTCATGTCCGCATACACCCGCGCAAAGGTGGTGAGATCCTCCATGGGAGCGGGTTCGTCCCAAATGTAGTAGCCGCCCACCCCGGGGACGTTGCGGTATTCGCCGACGAGGGAGGCGATCGCCTCATCGGACATGGTGAGAAGATTTCTGCCGAAGCGCGTATCGGCGACAGTGAGGTGCATCCCGTACTTGTCGGCGTACTTTGCCGCCTTGAGATTTTCCTCCTTGGAGCTGATGAGCATGCCCGTGTTGTCGTTGTCTGTGACATGGGCGAGCCAATCGATGTCGGCGTCCTGAAGGAGCTTGAACTGCTCATCCCATCTCTCGTCCCCCTCCCCACCGTTGAGGTAGGTCATCGTGGGGAGCCAAAAGACGGAGATCGTGATATTTTCGTCGAAGTCAAACTTCTTCTCGACGACGGTGACGGTGACTGTCTGCTCGGCGATCCCCTCGCCGCTGACGTGAACGTTCGTCGTCCCGATGCCCTGCGCCGTGATGACGCCCTCCGCAGAGACGGAGGCGATGGAGCTGTCCTCGCTCGTCCATTGCAGCGCGGGCGTCTCCATGCCCATAACGGTGAGTTTGGGCTGTTCAGTGGCGCCGAGATTGAGCTTGAGCGCGGGCTTGTCGAGAGTCGCAGTGGCGTGGAGCAGTTTGCCGAAGACGGCCATCTCGGAGATCTGGACGAGTTTTCCGTCGTTGCCGCCGCCCCCGCCCGTCATGTTGTCAACGCCCGTGCGGCCCGTCACATAGAGGCGCACGAACTGCGCAGACACATTCTCGACGTCCACCTGAAGGGGCTCACTGGGCTTTGCGAAGCCCGTGACGTGATAGACGTCCGTCCAAGGCCCCTCCGCCGCCGTTGCCGCCTGCAGCTGGAAGTTCACGGGGAAGCTCTCCCCGTAGTTATTGACGAGGTCGCCGCGCGGAAAGAGCACGATGCGGGTGACGCCGTACTCCCCCTGCAGATCGACCGTGGCCCAAGCGATGGTACTCGGGTCCGTCGTCTCGCCCGGTCTCGTCGACCAACCGTTGGTCTGACCCGTGGCGCTCAACTTTCCGTCCGTCAGGAGGGAAGCCGCCCAGCCCTCTCCCGGCATCTCATAGCTGGAGGAAGCCGTCACGGGCTTCCCGAGGGAGATATTCTGGGAACCGTCTGGGCAGCGCGATGAGATCGCACTGTCCTCGGCCGCAAACGCCCTCGCGGGCTTCAGAAGGAGAAGTCCGCAGAGAAGGACTGCCGCGAGCACGGCTGCCATGAGCATACAGATTTTGAAGCGGGTTTTTTTCATAATTTTTCCTCAAAATTTCCTTGATCGGCTCCTTTTCCCCTCGGAAAGGCGCACAGGAGCGCCGCAGAGAGGAGAATGAGCGCAGAGATACCGCCGCCGAGGAGCCCGATGGCCGAGCCGCAGCCCCCCTTTCCGCTCTCTTGGGAAGGGTCGGCGGGAGCGGGGCGCTCCTCCGTCTCGCCCTCATCGGGCAGATAGAAGAGTGCGCCGTCCCCTGCGGCGAGGGAAACGGACAGGATCCCGTCCTGAAGGTGCAGGACCTCCTCCTTGCCGTCGTCGGGACGGATGCGCTTCAGGAAGGAGACCTCCCTGTTGATGGCGATGCCCGTCTCGAGCGGGGCGGTATAGTCGTTGTTGACGACCATAAAATAATCCTTTTGTGTCTCCCTGTCCTTCAGAAGGGAGACAGTGTAGTTCTTTTCATCGGTCGGCGAGAGCAAAGTCCCCTGCGGGATCCCCTCCTGCCAGCCCCATCTCTCGCCGTTCAGATAGACCTCCTCTGCGTCGAGCCCGATGAGCGTCCTTCCCAAATTGTGGATCTCGGCATTGAGAGCAGTCACGGGACCGTAATAGTCGGGATCGGGCACGCCGTCGGCATTGACGATGGCCTTGGTGAAGGTCTCGCCGTTGCGGTTCGTGGGGAGGAACCAAGTGAAGTAGGAGAGCTGTTTGCAGCCGTAGGCGAGGGAGAGCATGGCCTCGTAGCGGATCTCCGCGGCGGTCGCGCTCCGAAAGGCGAGCGCACCGCTGCTCTGCAGGGTCGAACTCACCGTCTGCAGATAGTTCGCCGTCTTGACCCCGTATTCGAGCCCGACTTCGCGGACAGCGTCGAGGTTGGCAAAGTAGATGTCCCGCGCCATGCCATTTCCCGCATCGGTATAGGGGTAAAAGTCAAACATCAGATAGTCGTGCGGGAAGCCGCAGGCCTCGCCCGCCCCGAGCCATTCGCCGAGGACGGCGCGGTAGCGTTCGTCCGCCGCCCTGTCGAGCGTGCCCACGGGGATCCCATAGGCGTGAATGGGCTGAAAGTTGAGGTGGGTGTATCCCGTCGCGTCGGCAAGTTTGATCGCCTCGTGCACGGGAGCATAGGGCATCGGGTCAAAGGGCTCGTCGAGGATATAGTATCCGCCCACCCCCGCGACATTGCGGTATTCGCCGATGATCTCCTGGATCTCCAGCGAGCTCATGCTCGGGAAGGAGGAAAATCTCTCATCTGCGACGGAGACGCGCATGCCGTACTTGTGGGCGTAGAGCGCCATTTTGAGATTGGTGGCCTTGGTGTTTTCCTGCCGCGGGACGGAACCGATGTTCTGCTGGCGGTCCCTGCCCGTGACGTTGCAGAGATAGTCGATGTGGGCGTCGGAGAGAAGTTTGAACTGCTCCTCCCATCTCTCGTCCCCCTCCCCTGCGTCCATGTACTCCGCCGTGGGCGGCCAAAAGACGGAGATGAGGATGTTGTCCTCAAAGCCCCGCTCCCTCTCGATGACATAGACGGGAAGGGTCCCCTTCGCGCCGCTCTCATTCTCTGCCGTGATCGTCGTCTCGCCGACGCCCGTCGCCCTCACGATGCCGCTCGATGAAACGGTGGCGACGCTCTCGTCCGCGCTCGTCCATTTGAGGGAGCTCCCCTCGATGAGTTCCTCCGATTCGCCGAGGGAAAGCTCGAGGGCGGGCTTTTGCAGTGTGAGAGAAGTCCCCGCCGCACAGACGGCATAGCCCGACGCCGATGCGCCGAGCGCGAGGACGGAGGCCACCGCAAAGAGGAAAATTTTTCGAATGATGTTCATGGATCACCTCTGTCCGAGGGGAGAGAGACCCGCCCGAAGGCGGATCTCTGACGCTTCCCCGAATGGGAAGGGAGTTATTTGTTTTCCCTCTTTCTGCATGCGACGAGGACAACTGCCGCGCCGAGCACGATGACCGCAAGGGCGATCGTCCAGCCGTAGCCGCTGAAGATGACCGAGCCGCAGCCGTTATCCGCTTCGCCCTCCGTCCCCGGGGCCTCGGTCCCGCCGCCCGAAACGCTGGCGCCCATGATCGCCTTCGCAGACGAATTTTCCGTGGACTTCTCTGTCGTGATCGAGAGAATGACGGCCTTCATGTTGAAGTTGGAGAGTACGCTTGAGGACATGCTGTAGGGACGGCCCGCGATGACGAGATTCAGTCCGCCGTTCTTCTCGGAGATCTCGAAGTCGTGCGCGCCCGATGCGCTGTTGTTGCCGTCGTTGGGTGCGATGGGACGGTCGAGCCCGCCCGCGAGCTTCGTGCCCTCGCCGTCATAGAGCGAATACTCGATGTAGAGGGCCTGATTGGAGGAGGTGATCCTGTCGTCTGCGAAGTTCGCAAAGATCGTCACGACGAGGGAATTCCCGCTCATGGGATCGAAGAAACGGATCGTGATGCAGGTCGCCTGCTTGTTGACTCCCCTCTCGTAATATTTTTCGATGGCGCTGAACTCAAAGCCGAGCTTGAAGCCTGCGGTGAGGTCATAAGCCTTGGCCTGCGTGACCTTGGAAACGCCTGCCAAGGTAAACGTGCCGTCCGTGGCCGCCGCGCCCGACGAGAGCGCGTAACCGTTTTCAAATTCGTCGACATAGACGTAGCAGGGATAGAGATTTCCGTCCGCCGAGACGAGGAATTCCTGCGCGCCGACTTCGTCGCGGAGAGCAGCCTGCTTGACGATGAACTTGCCGCCCTCGACCGTGTACTTGTCGGCGGGGACGGTCTCGCCGTTCTGCAGGACGCCCGTGACGTTCGTGACGCCGAGGTCAAAGCTGACGTCCCCGAGCGCGCCCTTCGTCGCGAAGGCGATGAGAGAATCGCCCATGCCGCTGTTGGTGTAAGTCATCTTGAAGGAGGTCCCCGTGAGCTTCTCCGTATCCCAGATGAAGATCTGTCCGTCCTTCACATAGGGCTTGGAGGTGAAGTATTCGGCCTTGACGGTGAGTTTTCCGTTCTCGAAGCTGTACTGGGTCGAGGGAATGTCCTTGCCGCTCTCATCCTTGAGGGTGAGGTGGCCGCTCGTGTTGACGAGGTCGAGCACGAAGTCGGTCGCCTTGCCGAGGTCCATCGTGTACTTGCCGTCGTTTTGAGGGCTTGCGATCACGACAGGATTGACGTGCGTGTTGACGGTGAAGTCAAAGGAGAGCGTGTTGTTGAAGAAGAGGCCGACATACGCCTTCCCCTCGGGGAAATCGGACTGACACCTCGTGAACTGGACGCCGACCTGCTCGCCGTTGACCTTCAGATAGCCCTCCTGCGGGGTCGCGCCGAGCCTGATCTCGACGACGTTGTTCTTCATGTTGGTGTTCTGGCCGTACTCGGTCGTGTTGCCGTTCACAAAGGTCCCCTGCATGCCCTGAAGATTGTGCCTGTTGACGCCGTTTTCGCCGCCGAACATGATGAAGGAGACGATGTTGCCCATGGCGACGCCCGTGTCATTGGAGAAGGTCTCGGAGAGCTTCGGGCTGCTCATGAGGGAGATGAGCATCCAGTCCACTTTCGGATCGAGAGTGCCGTATTCGATAAAGATGGGCTCGCTGACGTCCACGGCCTTCTCGTAGAAGATACGGGAGGAGAGGGTCGCGGGATTGTGCTTTTTGATGGTCGCCGTCGCGTAGAAATCATCGATGTGGAGGGTGTTTTCCTCATAGTCGATGCCCGCGCGGAAGCGAATTCCGTACTCGGTGATCTGCCCGTCGATGAAGACAGAACTGCGCACGACGTGGGGCCCGAGCGCGATGGTGATCGTCGAGGTGGCGTGGCCGTTGAAGATCTTGTCAACGCCGCTCTGCGTGATCGTGATGGTGTACTTGTTCTCCGTTGCGTCCTTTTCGACCGTGAAATCGCTGCCCTTGGTGAGCGTGTCAGCCACGGAACCGATGCTGTAGGAGAGCTGAAGGTTCTCGAGCGGGTTCTCTTCGCCGCTGTAGGTGAATTCGTAGGTGAAGGGCTTCTTCTCGGCGAGCGTCTTGTCAAGCTCCTTGAAGACGGGCGGATCCTCGAAACGGATCTTCGTGCTCACCGTCGCATAGCCATGATCCTTGTCACCGTTCGAGACGTGGAAGGTGAAGTAGGTGGAGCTCGTGAGCTGGTCTTTGGCGATCGCGTTGAGTTTGTCCTGCGGGATCGTCACGCTCGCGTGGTTCTTATCGGTGACGCTGACGGTGACGGCGTCCGCGGGAAGCGCATGGCCGTTGACCTTTGCGACGAGCTGATAGCCGCTGTCAAATGCGTCCGCAGCGGAGGACAGATCGACGGTGAGCGCCTTGCTGAAAGCGCCGAACTGCTGCGTCTCGGTGTGGTCCATGGAGGCGTTGGCGGAAGTGATACTGCCGACGTCGGACAGGGCAAATTCATGGGTGGGATCGGAGCCGATGTTGTAGTTGATGACGACATAGCATCCGTCGGGGAACATGGAGGAGACGAGCTCCTTCGACGTCCCCTGCGCCCTCGTCCACGGCTGGGTGATGGGCGTGTCGTTATCCTCGTTCGTGAGTTCGACGCCGCCGATCTTCACATAGGAGGGGTCGCTCTTGGCCGTGCCCTCGCCGATGTGGATCTCCACGGGGACCATGCCGTCGAGGAATTTTTCATTCTGCGTACCATGAAGTCCGCCGAGCGTGCCGGCCGATGTGGTGAAAATGCGGTTGTCCTGAAGGATCATGTGGCTGTTCGTCCCGTCAAAACACAGGGAGTGCCAGGGGAAGGTCGTCTCGGAGAGAGGGTACTGCCCGCCGTCGCGGTTCTCCATCATGATCCATGAGTAGCCAATGCCGCTGTTGCCGTTGCGGAAGGAAAATCCGCTCCACTCCTTGCCGTCCGACTCATACATATAGAAGACGCCCGTGCGGTTCGGAAGGTCGAGAATGTTGACCTCGCTGATGACGGAGACGGCCCGATCGAAGATGGTGACCTCCCCTCTGCGTTCGCCGCCGCCCTCCCAGCCGTTGGACGTGGCCGCACCTGCCGCCACGGGAGAGGCTGCAAGCGCGAAGCCTGCCGCTGCGGCTCCGATGCAGCACACCGCAAGGAGCGATGCGCATGCAAGTCTGAATTTCTTTGTAAATGTCATAAGGTTTGTTCCTCCTTGAATTTTCTGTTTGGTCTGATATCTTAATACCCCATTCGGTAGGCGTAATTCAGGCGTCCCGCGGGGGCGCAGTCGCCGCCGCAGTAGAAGGCCTCGATGTCGCCGAAGCGGTAGACGCCGACGCCGTCATTCTCGGCCGTGCGCTTCACACCGAAGATGTTGTCGCAGGCCTTGACGCCGATGACGTCCTTTGAGGTGACGCCGAGCGCCGAGAGCGGAATGGAATAGGCGATGAAGCGTCCGTTCACGACGTATTCTGCCCGCTGTGAAAGCTCCTCCGCGACGATTTTCCCCTCTTCGTCCTCGGTGAGGAGCTCAATGGAAGTCGTGCTCCCGTCAGGTCTGCGGTTGATGACGAAGTTGTAGCCCTGCCAACCCCGCTTTCCCGTCGAGAGGTAGAGATTCATCCATCCCTCGTCCCCCGCCGTATGGGGGGTGACGTCCTCCTTCGTGCTGACGAGAATGTAGAGATTTTCGTCGTCATTGGCGATCTTGAGATAGTCGATGTCGTTGCGGGCCGAATCGTCCGTGTAGCGGTAGACGTGGCCCACGCTGTCCTTGTCGCGGGCGATCGCGTCGGATGCAAGGGCGAGATATTTGGCTCCGACGAGCTCCCATGCGTCAAGATCCGCAATGTTGAGCGAAATTTTCTGCCACATCGCCGCATCCGAGTTGCGCGAAGAGGGCTTTGCCTTGAACTTCGCGGCATTGGCGGCGAGCTGCATATAGAAATTGTCGGAGTAGCCGCTCCTGTCGCGCATCATCTCGCTGTCGCGGGAAAAGGCGACGGAGAAGGTGTCCACGAAGACGGCATGTCCCGAATTTGCGGGGTCGAGCTTCTGCGCGATCCACTCGTTCCAGCCCGTCACGTTGATGCACCAAGGTTCCTCTTTGCCCGAAGCCGACAGGGCGTTTTGCCACTGCTCGTTGAAGTTGAGGCCGTAGTTGGCGTCCTCGAGGTCGGCGCCCTCGGCGGAAAAGCGTGCCGAGCCGCTCGCTCCCCTGCCGCGGTAGGGATATTCGCCGCCCCTGACGGCGGAGAGGTAGGCCTCCGAGGACCATGATCCGCCCAAATGCTGTGCGACGGAGACATTCATGAACCCGCCGTAGTTCCTCTGCGGGAGGGTGTAATCCATCCACGGGAAGCCGTTCTCAAAGCAGTCGGGCGTGACCCGCGTCGGCCAGACGACGTTGCGGATCCAGAAGGCGTCAAAGGCGTCCTTGCTGTCAAAATCTTCCCGCTCAAGATCATAAGAGACGAGGAGAGGTTTCCCCGAGGGGTCGTGCTCCCTGTCTGCCGTGAACCAACAGCTCCTGTACTTGAAGCCGTCCTTGGCGTAGTAATTTTCGTACACCCACTGCACGACGCTCGCCCTGCGCTTCCCTCCCCTGTCCTCATCGGCCGCGCCCGTGTCGGGATTGCAGACGACGGGAACGATCTTGGGACAGTCGATGCCCTTGCTCTGCAGTTCGAGAATGGCGTCGAGGAGGGCGTAGGTCGCGGCGGGATAGATGTTCGCGGGGGTCGGGTCGCCGCGGTTGGAATTGGTGTAGTCGAGATAGAGGAAATCCACGCCCGCATAGGTCAAAAGTTCGAGATGCTTCCTGATGACCCACGGATCGGTGGAGGCGTAGTAGCCGTAGAGAGGTTCCTCGAAGTAGTGAAAAGCCTTCATCGGGGAAATTTTTTTGTCATACTTCTCGCTTCCCTCGACCGCCCAAAGCGGGCTGTTCTGCAGGTCCATGCCGTACTTGTCGAGGAGTTTGGAGATGTCGAAGAGCGCGTTCTCCTCGTTCTGCCAGAGGAAATAGAAGATGCCGACGTATTTTCCTTCCTTGTTCCCGCCCGTCGGGGTCCTCTCGCGCATGTAAAAGTCGCGGCCCGAGAGCTGGGAAACGGTGAACGCCTGATCCCCCATCGAGAGGAGGGAGCGGGTGTACGCGGCGTCGTAAGGGTCGAGGTGCTCCTCGCCATAGACGTACTCCTCGGGGCCGACGATGGCGGGCGGGTCCTTGGGCGGGACGGGCTTTGCGTCCCCGCTCCCGCCTCCCCCGCCGAGGCCCGCGAAATTACACCCCGTGGTACAGAGGAACAGGGCGCTCATCATGATCGCTGCCATTTTCTTCGCCGCCATAGTCCCTCACTTTGCATAATAGCTGTAATTGATCCTGCCGATGGGAGCGCAGTCGCCGTTGGTGTAGAGGTCGGTGATGTCAAAGTCCTTCTGCAGATTGTCTGTGACTTTGAACTGAAGCCCGAAGGCGCCGCTCACGCCGAGGAGGCTCTTGGGGACCTTCACGAACATACATCTGCCGTCGATGATGACTTCGGCGTCGCCGATCTTCGTGAAGGAACCGTTCCCGATCCTGTCAACGGAGGCCTTGCCGCCGCTTGCAGTGCGGTTGATGACGTATTGCAAACCGTTGAAGCCGCCCTGCTGTCCCTCGATCCCGAGCCAAAGGTTCATGAAACGGGTATCCCCCGCTTCCCTTGCGGTGATGTCGCTCTCCGTCGTGACGAGGAAGCAGACGCTGTCCGAAGTCGTCGCGACGCGGACTTCGCGGATGTCGTTCCTGCCCGTGGAATTGCGGTAAACGTTGTCCCCCGCGCCCCTGTGGTCGCGCGCCTCCGTCTCCTTGACGAGGTCGGCATAGGCGGGCGCGTCCTTCCAGTTCTCGAGCATGGTGAGGTCGGAGGAGACGTCCGCATAGGCGGTTTTGGAGGAGCCCGTCGATTTGTACTGCCGCACATTCTTGACGAGCTGAAGGTAACAGTTGTCGAGATATCCCCCGTTCATCATCTCGATGTCGCGGGAGAATTCCATATCAAAGGTGTCGATGAAGCGTCCGTACTCCTCGCCGAGGACGCCGTCGCCCGTCTGCCGCTGGGCGATCCACTCGTTCCAACCCGTCACAAAGACGAGATTGATGCCGTCGCGCTCATAGACACTCTGCCACTGCTCCTCAAAGTTGTGGTTCTCGAGAGCGCGGTCGGCGTCGTTCTTCGCCGTGTCATGGGTATAGCCCCTGCCCCAGTTGGCATTGTAATAATAGGTCGCGGCCTCCTCCGCCGTGGCGGCATGGCGCGCATACTGGACGCGCTGCCTCGCCCCCTGCGAGAGGGTGGAAAAGACGAGCGGCGAGCAGACGCCCGAGAGCGAGAAATCGCACACGCCGCTGTCCCCGACGTGCTGGGAGACGGAGACGCTGACGATGTCATAGTTATTTTCGGCGTCGTAATAGGTTTCCTGCGGCCACTTCCACGAGATCCACGGGAAGGCGTCCTCCCTGATCGGCGCATTCGGCCATTGGGAACGCTTGAAATAGAAGCGGTCCATGATCTCCGCGTCGCTCGAAGGCGAACTGCCGATGATCCACGGCTTGTCGCCGTTGCCCGTGAACCAAATGCTGTCATAGGTATCGCGGCGGTAAAAATCGCCGTAGATGGCTTCGATCCGCCCGGGGGAGTCGGAGTTGGTCATGAACATCGCCTTGGGGACGTCATAGCCGAGCTTCTGATATTCGAGAAGGACGTCGAGGACGGCCCGCGCGGCCGACGAATAGTGGCTGTTGTTCGTCGTATCAAAGCAGATAAAATCCAGCCCTGCATTGATGAACAGCTCTACATGTTTCCTGACGACCCACTTGTCCTCGACCTGATAGTAGCCGTACATGGGCTCCCCCCACCAAGTGAACTTGGGGGTCCCGAAGCCGTCCTGGCTCGTGAGGGTGTCCTCCGCGAGGCCGTCGGCGATGTACTTTTCCACCGTGTTGGTGTTGGCCGCCTGATTGAGCCAAAGGAAATAAAAGATGCCCACGACGTTGTCATTGTAGCCGTCTGCAGCCCCGAACGAGCGGCCGAAATCATCGGTCGCCGTCGTGCTCAAAAAGCCCGTCCGCATGTCTTCGGACACCGTCGTCTCTCCCGAAAGGGTCCCTCCCCCCGCGCAGCCCGCGGCCGCGGCGAGGAAGAGGACGCTCATTGCCAAACACAGAATTTTTTTCATGGATACTCCGTCATCAATCGTCAATCGGTGGCGCTGAAGGGGTTGTTCTTGAGCCCGTTGGTCATCTCCGAGGCCTTCGCGGGATCGTTGTAGATGAGGTGATACTGCTCGGCGTAGCTCGCAAAGCCGCTCCTGATGTGGCCAAGCATCGCCGCGCCGCCCGTCCAGTTGCGGTCACCCCCTTTGAAGTAATCGGAAAGGAGCTCTGCGATCCTGACCGAGATCTTGGTCGCGCTGTTCTCGGCCGTGCAGGTGGACATGCCGCTGCCCATGGCAAAGATGTTGTAAGGGCAGAAGCCGATGTCCCCTTTCACCTGCATCGCGACCTGCGTAAAGTCAACTTTCGGATCGAGCACGATGCCCTTGACGAGCTGGTGCATCATCTGGGGCGCGTCGCGGCTGACGTACTTTGCCGTCATGTGCTCCTGCCCGAGGGGAGAAGTGAGCCAGCGCAGGAAGTCGACCGAGATCTCATCCATCGACGCAGAACCCGTGGAGAGTGCGCCGTAGTTCTCGAGCGGGCCGCCCGCGGGACGGAGGTTGTCAGCGACGCCTTGAAGTTCGGAGGGCATGGCGGGCATGAGGAACCAGCCGAGGTTGCTCCCGATCCACTCGGAGGAGGGATAGGTCGTGCCGTTTTCACCCGAAGTCTTGTGTGCGTCGCGGAAAGTCCTGATGTACCCGAGCGTCTCGAGGTAGAAGAGCCTCATGTCCTCGTTGCCGTAGAAGCCGCCCTTGCTGTAGCGGATGGTCGTGCGGTTGAACTTATCGAAGCAGTCCTGATAGGCGTCCGTGGGGTTGGAGAATTGCAAGAGGTCCCAGAGGTTCTCGAGGACTTCCGCATACCGTTCGGACTCCGCGCCGAACTCTTCGGAATGGTTGAAATAGGCGTCGATGATCCTGTTGAGGTTGTAGGAATACTTGGTCTCGTAGTCGACCTGTGCGTCTTCCCCGTCATACGTCCACTCCGAGTCGATCCCCGGGATATAGCTGTAATCGCCCTCGACGGAGTGGACTTCCTCGGTGAAGTCGCGGAAGTACTGGTCAAAGTACATATTGAGCAGCATGGTGACGAGGTTGAAGTTGTCCTGTCCGCAGGCCGCCTGATTGCGGGAGATCCCGAGCGGATAGTTGATCTTGACCTCATCGGGCTTTGCGGGGTCGGCGTCGGGCTTCCAGACCTCCTGTGCCTTCCGCAACGCCTTCATCATCCACGCCCAGTTGAAATCGGGGCTTGCGGTGTCGATCGTTCCCGTCTCATCGACGAGGGGATCGTCCCCCATCACGGCCTTCATGGCCTTCTTGTTGTAGAACATGCAGGCGTAGTTGGAAGAATAGCTGACCCCGGGGGTCGTCACCGACCCGCCCGCGCGGATGGGACGGTAGGCGTCCGCCTCAAGGGAATCCTTCCACGTGTCGTACGCGTCGTTGTAGGGATTGGGCTCCTCGAGATAACCCGCGAGATCCACGAGCTTATCCGTGCCGTGATACATGGGCAGCGGGGAGATCGTGGCGACGGTCGGGCCCTTGACGTCGCCGTTTGAGATCATGTTGACAAGGTTCTCGCGCAGACCGTCGGGGTCGTCCGTATTGTGAAGCTGGACATGGATCTCGTTGCCCTGATCGAACTGATAGTCCTCATAGGCCTGTGCCGCCGCCTGAAGCGCCTCAGACTCGATGATGTTGACGGAGGTGTACATGTCGATCGTGGCCTTGATCGGACCTGACGGCTTCTGTCCGCCCCCTCCTCCGCTGCCGCTTGTTTTTCCGCCGCCGCACGCGGCGGAGAAGCAGAGGCAAAGGCTCAAAACCGTTGCCGCAGCCGTGCAGATGATCTTCTTTTTCATATCATTTCCTCCTGATTTCCAGATCCTGTTACATTTTGAGCCCGCTCGCAAAGTCGCCCGAGACGAAGAACTTGATGCTGATCGCCGTGGAGATGATGAGCGGAATGCCCGCGACGAGGTACATCGCATACTGGATGCCCTGCGTGAGCGTGGAGACGACCGACTTCAGATAGGGCATGAGCGTGCCCTTGGAGTAGTCGGACGCAAAAATGAGTTGCGGCCAGAGGTAGTCGTTGTAGATGGCCGCGAAGATGCCGATCCCCTGCACCATCATGATGGGGAAAGAGAGCGGCAGGCATACATAGACGAAGAGACTGAACTTGCTCGCCCCGTCGAGCTGGGCGGCCTCATAGAGGGATTTGGGATGCTGCTGCATGAAGACGCGGAGCATGAAGACCGAGGCGATCTGATTGCCCGCCAAATAGGGCAGGATGACGCCGAAGTAATTTCCCGTGATGCCGAGTTCGTGCGCCACGATGTAGGTCGGCGACAGAAGGACGACGTTGGGGACGAGCATGGGCAGGATAAAGAGCGCGAAGAGGAACTTTTTGCCCTTGAACTTGTACCATTGGAAGAGAAACGCGACATAGCAGCTCATCAGCATGACCGTGACGGAGACGGCGATGTCCATGAGAAGGGTCCACAGCAGGGGCGACGAGAGCACCTGAAAGGCCTGCGCGTAGTTATTGAACGCCCACCGCTCCTGCGGGAGGGTCCATATGGGGAAATTCGTGATGTCCTGCTGGTCCTTGAGGGACATGACGATCGTGACGAACACGGGCACCATGCAGAGCAGGAGCGTCAGAACGAGCAGAAGCACGACGATCGTCTGCACGATGACGCCTTCCGTCCCCTTGATGCGGATCCGAAGACCCTTTGTCTGTTTTTCGTTCTTTGTCATCCTTTCCACCTCACTCGATCTGCTCCTTTTGCGAGCGGAAGTTGAGCACCGTGACGACGGCGAGGAAGAGGAACAGGAACACACCCATGACGCTTGCGATGTTGTAGTTCCCCGACATGATCTCGCTGTACATCATGAGTGCGGGCGTCCTCAAAGTATCCCCCGCGCCCGTGCCATAGAGAATGTACAGTGTGCCGTAGTTCTGCACGGAGGCGATGAACGTCGTGATGATGACGTATTTGATCTGGGAGACGATGAGCGGGATATCGATGCAGAAAACGCGCGTCAGCCACGGGCAGCCGTCGAGCTTTGCCGCCTCAAAGATCGAAGTATTGATCCCCTGCAGCGCCCCGAAGAAGATGAGATAGCTCCCCACCCACGGGAACCCGAAACAGATGATCGTGAGCACCCTGACGCCGAAGGAGGGATTGTAGATCCAGTTGAGGCCCGTGAACGTCGGGGCAAAGAGTTTGATGAAGGCGTTGACAAGGCTGTTCGTCGAGGAGCCGAAGACGCCCTGTTGCCAAACGAGCGTCGCCGCCACCCCGGGGAGAATGCCGGGGAGGAAGAGCAGGATCCTGATCCAAAGCGAGAAATTTTTCAATTTGCAGATGATGAGAAGCTCTGCGATGATGAAGGGCGGAATGAGCGCTTTGGCGATATCGGCGAGGAGGAAGAGGAGCATGGTCCCCACGCTTTGCCAGAACTCCACGCTTCCGACGACCATTTTGAAATACTTGATGCCCTCAAAGACGGCCCTCTCCCCCGGGACATAGTCCATGAAGGAGATGGAGAAGCCGAGAATGATGGGGATATAATAGAATGTTATAAGTAGGGCGAACGGAATGAGCAGAGCGAGATAGATGGCGCGGTCCCGCCAGACCGCCTTGAAGAAGGCGATCGTCCCCTCCTTCAGCTTCTGTCTGAATTCCTTTGAGATGCACAGAAAAAGGATCACCGCAGCGGCGAGCGCAAGGATCCCGACTGCGAGGAAGACCCACTGCAGGACGGAAAAGAGCGCCGCGGTATGCGCGTGATCCACGGAATAGAAGAGTGTGACGGGGTGGTTGACGTCGGAAGCGTCGCGAAGCATGAAACAATCATCGCTCCAGAGAATGAAGTTTGCGTCATTCCCCGTGGGCAGAGAGAGCGTCACGCCCCGTTCGCTCACGTCGATGAGGGCCACGCCGCCGTTTTTGATCTTTGCAAGGAAATTTTCCCCCGTAGAGAAGATGTACAGGGGATCGAGCTGCTCGGAAAGAGCGCCTTCAAAGGAGATCTCGCCGCGCTCCACATCATAGACGACGAGTTTCCCGCCCGCCGTGATCATGGAGAGCCCCTCCTCGTCCGCAGAGAGGGCGAGGATATCTTCATCCAGTAGGAGAACTTTCTCCCCCCCCATACGCAACTGCCCGCGATAGGCGTAGTACAGCTGTCCGCCGAAGAGCGCCATGCCGCCGAGGGAGAAAGAACTGGGGGAAAGCACGAGCTCGGGCGCGCTCCCCTCCCCGCCGCTACGCTCCGCAAAGCGGAAGATGTAGTTACGGTTGGCGCTGTCCTGACACTTTGCGCGCAGATAAAACTCGCCGCTTCCGACAAGGAGCTGCGTATTAGAGACGTTGCCCGAGATCGAATATCCGACCTTGTAGAGCGTGCAGTTTTCGATGAAATCCTTCTCCTCCGCGTCGAGCAGGGCGAGCATCACCTCGATCGAAGGCGTTTCGGGGACCGTTTCCGTCACCTCCTCGGAAGGGACTTCCTCGGACTCAGCCTCCCCTTCCTCCGCAGAGATCTCTGCGGCGAGGGCGGCAGTGAGGGTGGCCCTCTGCGCTTCGCGCTCCGCTTGGGCGGAAGCATAGGCCTTGGCGTCCCCCTCCGAGAAGACGGCGATGGTCCCGTCGGCGTAGACGGCGTACACTTTGCCGTCCCTTGCGACGATGTCATAGGTGGCGCACTCGCGGAGCTTGCCGACGTTCCAGAGCATCTCGCCCTCTTCGTTGAAGGCGAAGATCTCGCCGCTCTGCGTCCCCGCGATGCGGTCGCCCTCGGCATTTGTGGCCATCTTCACGACGTTGTAGCCCGAGATGTCCAGCCCGAGGTCGGTCTTCTGGTTCGCGATGACGATCGAAACAGAAAACATGACGACGCAGGCAACAAAAAGAATCGCCGCCGCGATCGCCCCGATCAAAAATTTTTTACCTGTTGAGGATAGTTGCTTCATGGTCTCCCGTGCGGCGAACCGCTGTTAAAAAAGCTCAATTTTCGTTCTTTTTGCTTCTTTTTTTCCTTTTGAAAAAGATTCTTTTACACATTTATCATATCATTCCGTTGTGATTCTGTCAATAAATGTTTGAAAACTTGAAAAGTAAACATATTATGGGGGGAATTCGACAATGAATGCGCAGAAATGTGCAGAAACGCGCACGGACCCTTTCTGTCCGTCCCGCGGGGCCGCGCGTTCCCCCTTCTTGCGCACAAAAAAACTCCCCCGAGGGGGAGCTTTGAAGATGATATTAAAGACGATAAATTGGTTTGTAAATTTACCCGTGCGGGGCGGGGCTTATGCCAGATATTGGGAGAGATAGCGCATGAGCCTGTCGCTCAACGGCTCGTCGATCGCCGCCTCCCCTTCGTCGCGCATGATGATGTCATGCACGAGGGATTCCACGGCCTTGGTGATGTCCCTGCCGCTCAAGCCTTCTGTGCGGCGGGCGATATCGTCCAGATCGATCTGCGCGATGTCGGCTTCGTCGACGCGGTAGGCGTCCCGAAGTTTGAGCTCGATGAGCGCGCGCCTTGCGGCAAAGTCGGGCAGGGGCACATGAATGCACTTGAAACGGCTGATCACGCCGCTGTCGAGGGTCTCCTTGACGTTCGTTGCGGCAATGACGATGATGTTTTTACTGCTCGTGTCGAAGCCCTGCAACTCCTGCAAGAGGGCGGGCACAGCCGCGCCCGCGGCCGTTTCGCCCGACTCCCGCTTCCGCGCGAAGGCGTCGATCTCGTCGATGAAGAGCACGACGGGCGTGTCGTTGTCCGCAGCGTACTGTCTCACGCTCGTGAAGACCTTCCTGATCTCCTTGGCCGTCTCGCCGAGGTATTTGTTGACGAGTTCGGAGCTGTCCACCTTGAAGAAGGGCACGCCGATCTGGCTGGCGACGGCGCGGGCAAAGGTCGTCTTTCCCGTCCCGGGAGGACCCCAAAGGAGGGTATAGCCGCCCGCGGAGAGGTTGTGTTTGGCGTAGGCCTCGGGGTGGTTCAGGGGGTTGATGAGCGTCTTGCGGATCTCCTCCTTGACGTCCTCCATGCCGACGATGTCGTCAAAGGTGATCTTCGTCTTGGAGGAAATGAGCTCCGCCGCCCCGAAGTCGTACCCCTCTCCGTCGCTCTGTTCCCGCTCGCTCTCCGCCTCTCTTCTTGCCGCGGAGGAAGGCGCGGGCGCGCGCTTCGGTGCGTTCTCAAAGCCGTTCTGGCGCACGGGCGTCCTCTTCTCGGACGGCGCGGCGAGATAGCGGTCGACGTAGCTGTCGTATTTTGCGGCCTCGGCCAAAAGTTCATCGGCGAGGGCGGGAGCAAAGCCCGCCGCCTTGCGCAGGTTTCGGGAAATGCTCTCCGCATAGCTGCGCATGGCCGCCTCGTTCCCCATCGCCTCCGCTTTGCGGAGGTTCTCCTTGTTCGCCGCGACGACCTTCATACAATATTCGTAATCCATTCTGCACCTGCCTTATGAGCGAAGTCCGAATTCCCTTTCCATTCCTGCGTACTTGTCCTCATCCTTGACGCCTGTATCGTATGTAACGCCCGTCTCGGCAAAGGTCCTGCTGTCGATGGACGTGGCGTTCGCAACGGCGACGGCGTCCCTCGCTTCGGCGATGATCTCGTTCTTGCGGGCGGTGTCCTCACTGACGGCGAGCGCGAGCGCACCGATGTCGAGGAAGCGTCCTCCCGACATCTCCGCGATCCTCTCGTTCCTCTCTGCGGCGTCGCGGATATCCTTGATCTGCTCGACGATGTTCAGCTCCATGGAGTATTTCGCCCGCTCCTGGTTGAGGCGGTCGATGCCGAGCTTGACGGTGGAATACGCGCTGTATTTGCTGTCGATCGTGCCGTCGAGGACGACGCATTCTGCGGCCGAAGCCTCCCTGCGCTTTTGGAGAAGTCCCCTGATCTCTTCGCTGAGTTCGCGGAGCTTGCCCTCCTTCTTGCCGATCTCCCTCTCGATCTCCCTGACCGTGCCCTTCAGGAGGCCGACCTGCTCATCGACGTCCTCGAAGTAGTCCTCCACCCTGCCGCGCTGCGGCGCGGAGGGACCATAGGGATTCTGCTTTCCCGCGTAGGGGTTGGTCCACGTCTCTTCGGCCGAATCAACGGGGGATGCGTCTGTCTCTCCGCGGGCGTTCCTTCTCTTGATCGTATTGTCCATGATACTGTCGACGACACTTTGGCTCTGCGCCGCATGTTCCCTCTCCCGTTCCAGTTTTTTCTCTTGTGTGACAAGTTCCTCGTCATTGTAAGGTGCGGCCTCTTTGGCTTTTTTGACTGTTTTCCCCTGTTTTTCGAGAATCTCTTGCGTAGACTTGCGCTCGATCGCTTGGTACAAGGCCTGTATCGACTCCTCATTGGAAGCGATGAGATACTCCTCAGTCCTCAGCTGCGATTTCACCTGCTCGAATTCCGACTTGGTGGTCGCACTTCTCAGCTGTTTTTTTAGGATATCACACCTCTCCTCCGCCTTTTTGTTCTCGTCTTCAAGTGTTTTGATCTCGCGCTTCAGTTCATCGATGCTTCCTTTATCTATGAGGCGCGCTCTCCTCTTACTAGCCTTACGAGCCTGTTTATCTTTCTTTATTTGGAGTTTCCGTGCAGATTTTGAGAGATGCTCGTAACTCGGCGGGCAAGCTTGGGTATGCTTCTTGAAAAGATCGGAGATCTTCTCGATGAGGAATTGTCCCATGTGAATATTTCCTTCTCCGATCGCAGCTTGCAGCTCCTTAACACAGCTAAGAAGTTCTTCATCAATATCGACCATTTTTTTGGAATCCGAAACGGGAAGTTCCTCTGCCCTTTTGGCAAGCGGTTTCAGCTTATCCAAAACGGCCGGATCTCTGCAAGTCTCGATCATGTCATTGAACGCACTGACGATATCTCCGATCATCCCTTTGTTAATTTGAAGTTGTTTCCGTCCCATGGCTTTATTCTCCTCCGTTTTTCCTTACATTTTCTTGCCGCAGTTGGGGCAGACAGACGCGCCCGCAGGGACTGTCATGCCGCAGAGCGGGCACTTCCTGTCGGCGGGAGCCGCGTCGGGCTTTCTGCCGAAGATCTCCTTGGCGCGGCTCAACGCCTCGAGGTCGGCCATGTCCTTCTCGCGCTTGGCGGCCTGTTCGTCCTTCGCGATCGCGGCCTCCCCCCGCGCGGTCTGCACGCGCCTGCGGTATTCCAGATAGTCCTCGTCAAAATAGAAGTTTCCGAGGACAAGAGAGCCTTTCACAAGCTCGACGCCCTTTTCCAAAAAGATCTTCTGCAACTGCTCTTCGGCCTTTTGGGCCATCTTTGTAGCCTGTGTGCTGATGTCCTCATATGTACAGTATTGGAGCCGTTTGGCAAGCTCGGCCTGAAGGACGGTGGCGCACTGCCCGCGCAGATAGTCGTTGACGTCCTTTTCGGTGACGTCCCTGTTCCCCAAAGCGACGTAAAAATCCCACGGGTTGACGATATGTACTTTCATGTCCGCGCTGATGCCGACCTTGGCGTCCATGCCGAGTTCGTCGTCATGGTAGGGAATGCCGCCGATGCCGCTGCACACCTCGAACTCCTTGTTGACGTTCGCCCCGATCAGGACCATACTGCGGATATCGCGGTCCTTCTTATCGTTGATCATGTACGCAGTGCCGGGCCTGAACGTCGAACTCTTTCTTCCGTTGACGACGTAGATGCCGACGCAGCCCGTCTCGACGATGACCGTCGCATTGTAGGCGATGTTATCGAGCGGGATCGAACGGATGCAATACACGGGATCGATCGAAATGACGATCTGTTTTGTCTTGTGAGAAAAAATACCCATAATCTATCTCCTTTTGTTTTTACATTTTATTGAGAGCTTCGACGATGTATTTGGAGGGAACGCACATGGCGATGCCCCCCTCCGCCGCGCTCGGCATGAAAGTGACCATTCCGATGACGCGGTTCTCGCCGTCGAGAAGTGCGCCGCCCGAATTGCCGTGGTTGGCCGTGATGTCCGTCTGGACGACGTCGCGGACGGATTTGGCATACTCCGTCTCCCGCACAGGGCAGGAAACGATCCCCCGCGAGACGCTCAGGCCCAGCCCGAGGGGATTGCCCACGGTGTAGACCTGCTCGCCGTAGGAGACGGGACCCGTCCGAAGGAGCAAACCCTGCCGCTCGGCAAAGCGTTCCTTTGCCACGCCCTTGAAGGCAAGAATGGCGATGTCGTACTCGGGGAAGAGGCCGACGACCTGCATCTCATAGGTCTTGGGGTCGAGCGCGGGCTCAAAGCGGACGCTCACCGACGAAGGCGTCTCCCCGACGACGTGGGCGTTCGTGACGACAAGGCCGCCGCGGAGCATGAAGCCCGCCCCCGTACTGCACACGCTCCCGTGTCCGCTGAAGACGGCGGTCACGTTGGGAAGTCCCCTCTCGACGAGGTCGCGGAAGCTCTTTTCTCCCTCCGAGGCCCCCGACGCGGGGGCGCCCTCCGTCACGGTGAACGCCTCCCCCTGCGACAGTCCGCCCGAGACGGACACGCGGCCCTCGCCCGCAAGCTCCATGAGCTTGAGCCTGCTCGAGAGGTGCCCCTTCTCGGCCGCGGCCTTGAGCCAACGCACGCCCGCCTGCTCGCTGAATTTATCTTCGAGGCACATGCAGGCATACTGGTACATGCCGTCACAGCTTCCGCGCAGGGCAAGCAGGTGGAAGAGCTCCTTCGCCTGCGAAAGGTCCTTCGCGACGGCGATCCCCTCCTTGCGGCAGACGGCGGCGTAGAAGAGCGTATCATCGTCCATGAGGTCGGCAAACTTCACAAAGTCGGTCTCCGCGCCCCTGTCGCCCGCGCCCGCATTCTGCGAATAAGAGATGGGCGCACCGCATGCGGGACAGCAGGACTCCCTCCCTTCGTCATATTCCTTTCCGCAATTTTTACAGAAAACCATACCTTTCACCGCCTCAATGATCGCTCGTCTTGTTGATACGGGAGAGCACTTTCTCGACGATGTCGTCGATCTGGCTGTCCACAAATGCCGTCTGCTGGATCTCCTGCTTCTGCGGAGGCGTGGGAATGTCGAGAATGTAGTCGGCAGAGACGCCGTACAGTTCGCAGAGCATCTTGAGCCTGCCCGAATCGAGCGGGGTGTCCGTATTTTCCAGCTTGCTGTACATCTGCTGGGAGATCCCGAGCTTCGCAGCGATATCCGCCTGTGTGAGACCTGCTTCGACGCGAAGCAGTTTGAGCCGCGTTGCGATCCCGCTACAATCTTTTTGTCTGTTCATGCTTTCTCCTTTTGTTCAAATTATAACACTATTCAATGACCTATGTCAATTTGTAAAATACAACTTTTTCTATCTTTTCTGAAAAAAATTTTTTTGAAACCAGTGTGGAAACGCTCCTTTTACTTTTTGGAATCCATTCGCTTCTGAATGAGGCCGAGGAGGGCCTCCATGGGCGTCCCTTCGGCGAGGCCCGCCTTGACCTTGGCGAGGAGATACTTGAAATCGTCGCAGATGAAGGTGATGTCCCTGCCGCTCAGCCCCTCCGACCGTGCCGCCGCCTCTTTCAGGTCGAGTTCGCCCATGAATCTCTCCTCCACGTCCGAAAGTTTGGCCGCGAAGAGCTTCTCGCGGAGGTCTGCATCGGGAAGAGGGATATAGATGAGCTTGCGGAAGCGCTCGGCGAGCGCGCTGTCGAAGAGATCCTTGCGGTTGGTATTGGCGAGGATCAGGAAACGCTTGTTCTTCGCCACGCCGTCGAGGTTGCGGAGGAGGGCGGGAACGGCGGCCTCGGACGTCTTGTCATCACTGCCGCGCGCCTTGCCGATCTCGTCGAGTTCGTCAAAGAAGACGGTGATGCCGCAGTCGTTCTTCTCTGCGTAGGCGCGGAGGAAGGCGAAGACCTTGTCGATGTTCTTGCCCGTCTCGCCGACGAGGCAGTTGACGAGGGCGGAGACGTTGACGAGGGCAAAGGGCTGGTCCACCTCCTTTGCGACGGCCTTGGCAAAGGTCGTCTTGCCCGTCCCCGGGGGGCCTTCGAGCAGAATGGCCTTGTTGTCGAGGAAATTGTAGCTGTACGCCTCGGGATAGCGGATGGGATTGATGACGTAGTCCTCGACGGCCGCTTTGGCCTCCTCGAGGCCGATGACGCTCTCGAAGCCCTCCAATTCATCGGGGCGGAAGAAGGTGAAGTACTGCTCCATGCCCGTGGGAATGGGCTCCCCTCTCGCGGGCGCCGCCTTCTCCCCCGCCGTGCCGATGGGATAGAGGCTCTGCGGCGCGGAGGGATCCATGGAGATAGGCGTGTCCACGGTGTTCCCATAGGGCGACGGGACGATCGCGGCGGCGATCCTGCGGATGCGCTGGGCGTTGGCGAGGCAGGTCTCCCTCTCCTCCCCTTCGCACTCTGCCAGCCGCTCCATGTAGTCGGCCGCCTCGAGGAAGAGCCGCTTGGCCCGCGCGAGGTCGTTTCCCCGCTTGGCGGAGAGGGCCTCCTCGTAGCTCCTCTGAAACCTTCCGTGCAGATAATCTCTGGAAAAGTCCATACTTCCTCCCTGCGCGGTCACTCGTCCGCGCTGACGATCTTGGGGTCGGCGCCCGTGCGATCGATGTTCTTGAGCGTCCTGTCGTTGAAGAGCAGGGACATGAGACTGCGCACATCATAGCCGAAGGCCTTGAGGTCGTCGCCGCTACACATGCCGCTCTCGTCGATCCTGCCGTGGACGAAGGCGGAGAGGCGCTCGTCCGTCGGAAGGGCCCTGATCTGCGCCGCGCTCACATATTTTTTCGTGCTGTCGTCCCGCGCGATCTCCGCATACAGGTAGCCGTTCTCGGCGCAGTAGGCCGAGAGGCAGTCGTATTTGTCAATGTTCAGATGATACCCCATGGAGGAGAGATTCTTCATCTCCACCACGGCGATCCTGCCGTCGTGAAGTTTGAGGACAAAGTCGGGATAGTACTTCTTCCCCGACATCCTCCGCGAGGAATAGTCGAGCTCGAGGGACTCGGAGAGGGCGTCGGTGATGAAGCCCCTCTCGAAGAGCAATTTCAGAAACCTCCGCTCGAGGGCCGAATCGCAGTAGAGCTCCCGCCCGTTGGAGACGCGCAGGATGCACTTGTTCTTCGCCGTCGATTCGTACTCCTTATCGACGGGCGAAAAGAGCTCGCCGAGGGCGCTTGCGGTGGGCGTTCCCTCCCCCTCAAAGAGGGCCTCGATCTTGGGCGCAAGGTCGGCGTCAAAGGGTCCGACCGCGCACTCCATGACGGGCAGATCGTCCTCCTCGGGCGCGGGGGCGTTCGCAAACGTCCCTCCCCCGTTTCCCGCGTCCGCGCCGTCGGCCTCTGCGCTCTTCGCGCTGTCGGGAGGGGTCCCCTCCCTGTCCCCGCGCGCATCGAGCGGGTAGCCGAGATAGCGGTAGGCGGCGTCGGTCACGAATCTGCCCTGCGGGCGGACGTTGATGAAGCCGAGCTTGACGAGCAGAGGCTCGTACTCCTGATCGATGCGGTTGGTGGCCATGTTGAGGGCCTTCGCGATGTTCTCCTGCCCGACGGGGCCGCCGCCGTACATCTCGATGATGACGCGAAGGATCTTCCGCTCCTCCTCCTTGAGGCCGAGTTCGTCGATCCCGAGGCGGTCAAAATAGTCGAGCACGTCCTGTTTCTGAATGGTGATGCCCAGCTCCTCCACCGTCTTCTCACTGCGGAGAGACCCGTCGGGGAGGTGGCGCCGCTCTGCCTCGCGCACGATGGCGAGGGCCCCGATCCCGTTGACGTAGGCGTTGGCCTGACGGGGAGAGAGGCGGCTGCGGCCCGCGACGAGCCGCGCGAGCTCGTCGGAGATCCCGATGTGCGAGACGCGGAAGGAATTCTTCACGATGCCCGCGATGGTGTCGATGTCGTAGTCCACCAACGTGACATTGATGGGGAATTTGCTGTAAAAGGGTTTAAGCAGTTTGCCCGATTCCGTCGTCGCGCCGATGAGGGTGAAGGGTGCGATCTTCTCGCTCTTCGGAAGGACCTTGCCCCCCTTCGTCTCGGTGTAGTGGATCTCAAAGTCCTCCATGGCGGGATAGAGAAGGGTCTCGATGACTTCGGTGGCGAGCTTGTGCACTTCGTCGATGAAGATGATGTCATTGGGCTTGGTCTCGCGGAGGGTCTTGAGCATTTCACGGTACTTGATGCCCGCGGTGAGCGTGATGAACCTCCCGTCCATCTCGTTGGCAATGATCTTGGCGAGGGTGGTCTTGCCCTGCCCGTAGGAGCCGCAGATGAGAATGTGCGGAAGCGGTTTGCCCGTGAGGCGGGCCTTCTTGATGGGGTCGCTCACCGTCGCCACGGCGTTCGGCTGGCCGACGTAGTCTTTGAGGCGGGTGGGACGGAAGGCGATGTTGTCGACGTCAAAGGTGCGTCCCTTCTCCTCCGACGGTGCGGCGGGCGCAGAGGGCGCGTCGGGCGCGGGAACGGAAGATGCGGGCGCGGAAGATGCGGGCAAAGGCGAGGCGGGCGCGGCCTCGGGCGCGGGAGCGCGAGCGGGCGCGGACGGAGGCGCGAAGGGTACCCCCCCTTCGGCCTCAATCAATGGGCGGGCGGTCACCTTCGAGGCAGGAGCTACCGAAAACTCCTCCTCGAGCTTTTTGAGCGTGTCATCGAGATCGTTTCCGTCCCGCTTGATCTCGGCCTCAAGGATGCCCTTTACCTCTTCATCGCTGATGTCCGTGAGCGTGGTGACGCTGCTCGAAAAGGCGACGCTGTTCTCCTCGAGGAGGGATTTGAGCTCCGTCGAGACATATTGCTGTTTGGCAAGCGCCTTCAAAAAGATGTCCTGCGAGGCCTGTACATTGATGGATCTGCTCGTTTTGTACACGTCCTTCATGACACTGTTGATGGCGCGGATAAATTTCTGGTTGAGCGTCTGCATCTCGCGAAGGTCGCGGGCGATGATGAAATTGGCCGTCATGTCCTGCGCCTGCGCAAGGTTAAACATGGCGTTCTTCAACAGGGCGACATAGGTCGCGTACTGCGACTTGTTGCCCGCCTTCAACGCCTCCTTGGCCCTCTGTGCGTACTCGTCTCTGCGGCGGGTGAGCGCGGCCTCGGCGTTCTTGAGCGCGGCGAGCGTGCGTTCCTCCTCCTGTTTGCGCTTGAGTTCCTTCTTGAAAGTCCGAAACGACATGATCTATCCTCCGTTAAATGGTTGTCTTGCGGTAGGTCGGCGAGGCCTCGGCGCTTCTTAACATGGCGTCGATCTCGTCGTCAAATTCGGAGTAACTGTCCGCCCCCTCCGCAAGGACGGCGCCGTAGTCCCCCACGGCGAGCATCTCATCGAGGGCGGCCGTCTGTTTGGAAGAGGCGTACATCGCCTTCATGTACTCCTTCTCCGCCCGCTTGGTGTCCGTCTTCGACGCGGCGGCCGTGATGTCCGTGGACAGGGAGCCGATGGCCTCGAGGAACTGCTTGTTGAGTTCGGCGAGGTCGCGTGACTGGACGGCAAGTTCGAGGGTCATGAGCATGGCATTGGCCCGCTTCTCCGCGGCCATCGACCGCTTCAGGAGCGTGCGCGCCTGCTCCTCCTGCGCGGGGAGCCCCTTCTGCCTCGCCTCCATGACCTTGGAGAGAAGAACATTCTTCTGATTGCCGATCGCGGCGATCTGCGAGCGGAGCTTCTCCGCCGTCAGCGCGATGCGCTGGCTGCGCTCCTCCTCTGTTTCCTTCTTCTTTTTCTTTCCAAACATAGTTTTCTCCTATCGTGTCTGTATCTCTATTATACCCCTTCGGCTTACCCCTGTCAATAGTATTTTACTAATTCTTACAAAATTTTTTTGTAATTCTCGAGAGAAAGCGAACAAAGGGACGACTGTGGCGGGGCGGGGGTCCGACTTCATACGCTGTAGGGGGGCAAAACCCTCATTTCGGGAGGAAAATCGGCACATGCTCATCTCTCTTTGCATGATCGTGCGGGACGAGGAGGAGGTCCTCTCCCGCTGTCTCGACAGCGCGAAGGGCCTGTATGACGAGCTCGTCATCGTCGACACAGGCTCGAGGGACGGGACGAAGGAGATCGCGGGAAAGTACACGGACAAGGTCTTCTCCCTCCCGTGGACGGATGACTTTTCGCGGGCGCGGAATGAAGCGTTTTCGCACGGCGCGGGGGACTACCTCCTCTGGTTAGACGCCGACGACGTCGTCGAGGGGGCAAAGTTCGCTCCCCTGCGCGACTTTCTCGGGGAGGAAAAGCCCGACATGGTGTTCTGCCCCTATCTGTCGGGGAACCTTCGCTATGAGCGGGAGAGATTTGTGCGGCGGGAGGCAAATTTTCGCTTCGCGGGCCGCGTGCATGAGGCGATCGCGCCGCGCGGCAAAGTTCTCCGCTTCCCCTTGGAGGTCAGGCACCTCCCGAGCGGAAAGCCGCGGGGCAGGCGCAACCTCGACATCTACCTGAAATGGGCGGGAGAAGAGCCCCTCTCCCCGCGCGATCTCTTCTACTACGGCAGGGAGCTTTCCTATCACGGGCTGTACACCGAGGCCGCCGCCGTCCTCGAAAAAATGCTCCGCGGAGACGGGTGGTATGTCAACAAGATCGCCGCCTGCGAAGTCCTCTCCCGCTGTTATGAGGAAATGGGAGAGGGAGAGAAGGCGATGCAGGCGCTCTTTGCAAGTTTCCTCTTCGGCGAACCGCGCGCCTTCGTGCTGTGCGCGATCGGGAGGCTCTTCCTCTCGCAAAAGCGATACAGGGAGGCCGCCTTCTGGTATGAGGCCGCCCGCACCTGCCGCGACCACACGGCCGAGGGGGACTTCGAAGAGCCGCAGTGCAGGACTTTGACCCCCCTCCTGCAACTCGTCGTCTGCTATTGGCGGCTCGGGGAGAGGGAGAGGGCGCTTTTCTGTCACAAACGGGCGGAGGAGCTCGCCCCCGATCACCCCTCCGTCGCCTTCAACCGTCGGTTTTTCGGGGAATAAAAAAGACGGGAAAACCCCGTCATGCTCTGTCTGAAACGTGAAAAATACGGCAGTCGTCCGTGCGGAAACAGCCGAGGACGCCGCTGAAATAGGTCCCCGTGTCGAGGTGGACCTTGATGTATTCGCTCACCCTCTCCCCTCTCGCCCCCGCGCGGAGATAGGGCGTGATGCGGGGCGGGAGACCGAGATTTTCGGTGGGCGTGTGCCCGAAGAAGACGCATTTGCCCCCGACGGGGAGCACATTCGGGTCCTTGAAGACGCGGTCATAGACGAGCTGTTCGGGGGAGGCCTTGTCAAGGGGCAGAATGCGCCCCGCCCCGTCGAGCGGCACGCCCGCATGGACGCAGATGTATGTCTCCGTCTCATAGAAGTAAGGAAGGGCCTCGAAGCTGTCCACCGTGTCCCAGTCGAGGAGGTCCCCGTCATGGGGAAAGTAGGCCTGCAACTGCCGCAGGACGCCGTCGTAGTCGTCGGTCTGCCGCATGAGGGCCCAATAGTATTTGAGAAAGGCGTACTCGTGGTTCCCCGCGAGGAGGACGGAATGTTTCAGGGAAAAGAACAGACGCGCCGTGCGGACGGAGTCTTTCCCCTTCTCGATCATGTCCCCGCAGGAGATGAGCGTGTCGCCGTCTGAAAATCCGATCTTCTCCAAGAGGCGCAGGAGCAGTTCATATTCGCCGTGGACGTCGGAGAGAATGTAGGTCATGGTCTCACTCCCATTCGATGGTTGCGGGCGGTTTGGAGGTGATGTCATAGACGACGCGGTTGGCGTGCGGGACTTCGCCCGTGATGCGTGCGGAGATCCTCTCGAGGACGGCGAAGGGAATTTTCGCCCAGTCCGCCGTCATGGCGTCCACGCTCGTGATCGCGCGGAGGGCGATGACGTTCTCATACGTCCTGAAATCCCCCTGCACGCCCACCGTCCTGCTGTCGGTGAGGACGGCAAAGTACTGCCAGATCTCCCTCTCCAGTCCCGCTTTCACGATCTCCTCGCGGAAGATCGCGTCGGCGGCGCGGACAGTCTTCAGCCCCTCCTCTGTCACTTCGCCCATGATGCGGATGGCGAGCGCGGGCCCCGGGCAGGGTTGCCGCCAGACGATCTCATCGGGAAGGCCGAGCTCCGTCCCGACCCTCCGCACCTCGTCCTTGAAGAGCTCCCGCAGAGGCTCGACGATCTCCTTGAAATCGACGGCGTCGGGAAGCCCGCCGACATTGTGGTGGGATTTGATGACCGCGCCCTTACCCGTGCCGCTCTCGACGACGTCGGGATAGATGGTCCCCTGCACGAGAAAATCGACCGCGCCGACCTTCTTCGCCTCCTCCTCGAAGACCTCGATGAAGAGTTTGCCGATGATCTTGCGCTTCTTCTCGGGGTCGGTGACCCCCTTGAGGGCGCGGAGAAAGCGCTCCCGCGCGTCCACTCTGATGAGCTTCATGCCCAGCCCGTCGCGGAAGACGCGCATGACTTCCTCGGGCTCCCCCTCCCTGTGCAGGCCGTGGTCGACGAAGACGCAGGTGAGGTCCCCCGCCGCCCTGTAGACGAGCGTTGCGGCGACGGCCGAATCGACCCCGCCCGACATCGCGCAGAGGACCTTCCGCCCGCCGACTTTCTCCTTGAGCGCGGCGACGCACTCCTCTGTGAAGCCGTGCATGGTCCAGTCCCCCCTCGCGCCGCAGATGTTGTAGAGGAAATTGCGCAAAAGGGCATTCCCGTATTCGGAATGGACGACCTCGGGGTGAAACTGCACGCCGTAGATCTTTCTCTCCGCGTTCCCATAGACGGCGGCGGGACAGGCGTCCGTCGCGGCGAGGGGAACAAAGCCCGCGGGCAGGCGAAGGACGCTGTCCGTGTGGCTCATCCAGCAGACGCTTCTTTGGGGGACGCCCTCGAGGAGAGGACTGTCCGAAAGGAGGACGAGCTCCTTCTTCCCGTATTCGCCCGCCGCCGCCTTCTCGGCGCTCCCGCCGAGCATGTCGGCGATGAGCTGACAGCCGTAGCAGATGCCGAGAATGGGGATCCCGAGGCCGAAGACGCCCGCATCGGGACGGGGCGCGTCCTGCTCATAGACACTATTCGGCCCGCCCGTAAAGATGATGCCGACGGGCGCATAAGCGGCGATCTCCTCGGCCGTCATGGTGAAAGGTTTCAGATCGCAAAAGACGCCGAGATCGCGCACCCGCCTTGCGATGAGTTGGTTGTATTGCCCGCCGAAGTCGAGCACAAGGATCCTCTGATGCTGCATATTTTCCTCTTTGAGAATTCATAAACGCCCGTGACGTGCGGGCGTTTGAAGGTTCAGTTTCTGACCGTGTAGTTGGGGGCTTCCTTGGAGATGGCAATGTCGTGCGGGTGGCTCTCGAGAAGGCCCGCATTGGTGATGCGGATGAACTCCGAATCCCTGCGAAGGGCCTCGACCGTTGCCTTTCCGCAGTAACCCATGCCCGCGCGGATGCCGCCCGTGAGCTGATAGACGATCTCCGAGACGCTTCCCCTGTAGGGAACTCTCCCCTCCACGCCCTCGGGGACAAATTTCCCCGTATGCTCCTGAAAATATCTGTCGCTCGCGCCCGCCGCCATGGCCGCAAGGGACCCCATGCCGCGGTAAACTTTGAAGCTCCTGCCCTGATAGAGCTCGATCTCCCCGGGGCTCTCCATGGTCCCCGCGAGAAGGCTTCCGATCATGACCGCACTGCCGCCCGCGGCGAGGGCTTTGACGATGTCCCCCGAATACTTGATGCCGCCGTCGGCGATGACGCGCTTGCCGCACTTGTCCGCCTCCTCGGCGCAGTCCATGACTGCGGTGAGCTGGGGCACGCCGATGCCCGCAACGACGCGCGTCGTGCAGATCGACCCGGGGCCGATGCCCACTTTGACGACGTCCGCCCCCGCGCCGATGAGGGCCTTCGTGGCCTCCGCCGTCGCGACGTTGCCCGCGATGAGCGGGACATAGGGATAGGCTTTCTTGATCTCCTCAACTTTTCTTATGACCATGGAGGAGTGTCCGTGCGCCGTGTCGACGACGATGACGTCTGCTTTGGCGTCCACGAGGGCGGCGACGCGGTCCATGGTGTCTGCGGCCGTCCCGACTGCCGCGCCGACGAGAAGTCTGCCGTTGCGGTCGCGCGCGGAGTTGGGGTATTGAATGGATTTCTCGATGTCCTTGATGGTGATGAGGCCCTTCAGGTACCCCGCCTCGTCCACGAGGGGAAGTTTCTCGATGCGGTGGCGGCCCAAAATTTTCTGCGCCTCTTCGAGCGTGGTCCCCACGGGCGCGGTGACGAGGTTTTCCTTCGTCATGACGTTCTCGATGGGCTGGTCAAAATTGGTCTCGAAGCGGAGGTCGCGGTTGGTGAGAATGCCGACGAGTTTGCCCTTCTTCGTAATGGGAACGCCGCTGATCTTGTACCGCTCCATGAGGGCGACGGCGTCGCGGACGAGGGCGGTGGGCTCGAGGAAGAAGGGATCGGTGATGACGCCGTGTTCGCTCCTCTTTACCTTGTCCACTTCCTTGGCCTGCGCCTCGACGGACATGTTCTTGTGCAGAATGCCCATGCCCCCCTCGCGCGCCATCGCGATCGCAAGGCGGGACTCCGTCACCGTGTCCATTGCGGCGGAGAGAATGGGGATATTCAGGGTCAGCCCCTCGCAGAGCTTGGTCTTCAGATCGACCTCGGCGGGAAGCACGGAGGACGCCTGCGGAATGAGGAGGACGTCGTCAAAGGTCAGTCCCTCCTTTACGATTTTAGCCATGGATGGATGCCTCCAATTTCTCTGTCAGTCTTGTAAAATCTTCGTTTCTCTCAAACTCCGACGCATCGAGGCGGGAGAGGATCTGTGAGAGAAAGGCCGTGTCGCCCTTTGTCAACGCCTCGGCAGAGAGCGCGATGACGGGATTGCCCTGCGCGAAGGCGGGGTCGGTCTCCGCGAAGGCGAAGCCGAGGACGGCATCCTTTGCCCCCTCGTCCGACGCGAGGCGGTACTTCACGCGGGCGGCACAGCCCGCAAGATACTCGCGGTAGCCGTAGGCGGGGAGGTCGTCAAAGTCGGGCGCCCCGCTCTCACAGTAGTCGGCGAACCCGTCTGCCGCATAGAGCACGTCCCAGCGGGCGGAGGCCGTCTCGTCGTCCCCCCCCTTCTCGGCGGTCAGAAAGGAGCGCGCAAGACATTCCATGTCCCCCGAACGCTCCCATTCGCTGTATGCAAAGTTTCCCGAAACGCCCTCCATTCCCATGGAGGCCGTGAAGTCCATCATGACCTTCGGGGCGGCGAAGCACAGAATGACGATGAGGATCGCCCCGCACGCGATCGCCGCGCCCAAGGTGATGAGCGCTGTCTTGAGAATGACTTTCTTCATGACTTTTTCCGATTTGAATTTATAATTTTTTTTATTCTATCATACATGCCGAAAAATTGCAACCGTTCGCCCGCAAAAAGTCATGAACTTTCTCCACTTTTCATACCTATATAGCATGAAAAGACATATTCTTCCCATTTTCTTCCTGCTCCTTCTGCTCCCCCTCTCCGCCTGCGGAAAGTCCTATGACTACACCGCGCACATCTCCGAACTGCGCTCGGACATCTTCAGGGCGGAGACCGACGAATTCACCGTGACCCTCTCCTGCGTGTCGCGCGAATACCCCTATGCGGCCGACGGCGTGGCCTGCCCGAGATCCGACCTCGTGGAGATCTCCCTCGTCCCCGCCGAGAAGGCCGACGCCTATGAGGTCTACTTTGTGACGGAAACGGGCGAACAGGGCGGGGAGGCCTCCTTCCGCAACGCCTTCGGGGATTACTTCTTCTCGGAGAGCGTCACAAGTTTTCCCGAAGAGACGGTCTCCATGCGCGTCGTATGGGGCGGGGAAACGCGCGAAGTGACGGCGACCTCCGTCAAAAACGACAAGACGCTCTCCTGCACGGAGGCCCTCGACAGGGCGATCGCGGCCGAAAAGGACAGGATCGACCGCATGACGGACACCGTCTTTCTCGGCGAGTTCCATGTGCGCCTCCTGCGGCGGGACAAAAATTATTACTACGTCGGGATCGTCGACAAGGACGGCGAGACGCTCTCCCTCCTCCTCGACAGCGAGACGGGCGAAGTGCTCGCGCGGCGGGACACGCGGGTCTGAATGCGGGCGCCGCGCCGCCGCGGAGAGCGGCGGCGCGGCGCATTTGGGTTTTCGGCCGAAAATCGCTTTACTTTGCCGAAAAAAGGTTGTATAATGCAACGAGTGGATGTTCCTTGCAAAACCATCCGAAAAAAACAAGGAGGCTTCGCCATGAAGCGCACAATTCAAAACTTTTTTCAGGAGACAAAACTGCTTCTCTCCTCCGTCCCCCCCATCACCTTCGCCGTCTTCCTCTTGAGCGTGTTCGCAATGAATCTTCTCGCGAACAAGAGCATCGACATTCCCGTCGGCTGGCTCGCGCTCGACTGCGGGATCACGGTCTCGTGGGTGTCTTTTTTATGTATGGACATGCTCACCAAGCGGTTCGGGCCCAAGGCCGCGACGACGCTCTCCGTCTTCGCCGCCTTCCTCAACCTCGTGATGTGCCTGCTCCTCTACCTCGCCTCCCTCATCCCGGGGACATGGGGCGCGTTCTATGATTTCGGGGAAGAGGCGGTCGTCAATTCGGCCCTCGACTCCACCTTCGGCGGGACGTGGTATGTGCTCCTCGGGAGCGCGGCCGCCTTCATTGTCTCGGCCTTCATCAACAACTTCTCGAACTACTTCATCGGGAAGATCTTCAAGAAGAACCCCGACGGATTCCTCGCCTATGCGTGCAGGACGTACGTCTCGACGGCGATCGGGCAATTTGCCGACAATCTCGTCTTTGCCCTCATCGTCAGTCATTTCTTCTTCGGCTGGACCCTCCTGCAGTGCGTCACCTGCGCCGCGACGGGAATGGTCGCAGAGCTCCTCATCGAGGCGGTCTTCTCCCCCATTGGCTACCGCGTCTGCAAGCGCTGGGCGGAGAAGGGCGTCGGGAAGGATTATCTCAAACTGCTCGCGGAGAACAAACTCACCGCGGAGGACAAGCATACTGCGGAGGATAACCATGAAAATTCTGATCACGGGAACAAGTAAGGGCATCGGGCTGGCGGCGGCCAAACGCTTTTTGAGCCTCGGGCACGAGGTGATGGGCGTGGACGTGCTTCCCGCGGCCCTTGAACACGAACACTACACGCACGTCATCGCCGACATAGCGGAGGGCCCCCTTCCCGCCTTCGCCCCCGACGTCCTCGTCAACAATGCGGGCGTGCAGGAGAGCGGGCGGGACATCGAAGTGAACCTCGAAGGGACCATTCGCGTGACCGAAAATTATCTCATCTATAAGCCGAAGAGTATCGTCTTCATCGCCTCGTCGAGCGCGCGGACGGGGGCAGAATTCCCTTCCTATGCCGCGAGCAAGGGAGGCGTTGTGGCGTATATGAAGAACGTCGCCCTCCGCGCCGCCGAATGGGGAGGCACGGCCAACAGCATCTCCCCCGGGGGGGTGACGACGGAGCTCAACGCCCATGTGATGGAGGACGCGTCCCTCTGGGAGCAGATCATGGACGAGACCCCGCTCAAAAAGTGGGCTTCGCCCGAGGAGATCGCCGAGTGGGTGTACTTCGTGGCCGTCGTCAACAAATCGATGACGGCGCAGGACATTCTCATCGACAACGGCGAAGCCGCAAGGGCGAAATTTGTGTGGTGAATGTTTCGAACGATTTGTTTTCTGCGAAAACAAATCGTTCGAGGGGTCCACTTTGTGCATTCCACTACCCTATCACCCCACGAACTCTCGTACCTTGAAAGACAATAAGGTTCCCGTAGGGTACCAAATTGGGTCGCCCACGGCGGAAGTGAATTCCGCCTAAGGCAAGGGATTTAGAATGTTTCGAACGATTTCTTTTGCTTCGCAAAACAAATCGTTCGAGGGGTCAACGTTGTGCATTCCACTACCCTATCACCCCACGCACTTTCGTGTCCTAAAAGACATTAAGGTTCCCGTTGGGTACCGCGTCGCGACACTGCGCAGTTTGCGCGGTTTTGCGTGAACGCAAAACCGTTGCTTTGAACGCAGGTCGCTCCTTTTCCCAAAAAATCTTGCTTTGCAATATTTTTTGGGATCCCTGTGGCTTAGGCGGGGGACCCCGCAACGCGCCGTGGGTGGAAATGTTTCGAACATTTCTTTGCTCGCCCCGCTCTTACCCCCTCCATGGGAGGGGGGTAGGGGGGTGGGTCACCGCTTTTCCCTCGTCGCCCCTCATAGGGGAGATGTCACGAACGAAGTGAGTGATAGAGGGGTTTCAAAAACCCCTTTGGCTCACTGCGTTCGCCACTGTCTCGGGCGGGTAGCATCCCGCCCTCGGTCAGCATTTGCCCGAAACACATGGGCAAATGCAAAGAGAATTTTGCGCCAAAGATTATCAATCTTTGGCAGAAGTGCAAAATTCTCCCCTGAAAGGGGCAGCGAGGGTTCGACGCGTCATTCAGAGCGAAGCGAAACATCTCATAAACCTACGGACTTCGT
>CANQOX010000002.1 GCA_947625595.1 uncultured Clostridia bacterium | reverse complement strand
TTTAGCGGCATAGCTACGGTTATGCCGCCAAACCAAAGGGAAGCAAAAATCCCTAACACTATTGATCGTGCGTTCAGTGGTTGTAGCGGGCTGACAAACATTATCATTCCCGACAGCGTGACCTCGATCGGAGGTTCTGCGTTCCGGGATTGTAGCGGGCTTGAGCATATTACGGTAGCGGAGGGCAATAAGTTCTATCGGAGTGAACAGGATTGTTTGATTGAAATTGAATCAAAAACATTGATTGCGGGCTGTAAAAACAGTGAAATTCCCGAGGGCGTGACATCGATTGGCGATTCTGCGTTCTATAATTGCCGCGGGCTGACGAGCATCACTATCCCCGACAGCGTTACCTCGATTGGAGATTGGGCGTTCGATGGTTGCAGTGGGCTGACGAGCATTGAAATCCCTGACAGTGTGACCTCGATCGGACATTGGGCGTTCGCACGGTGCGGAGGTCTGAAGGATATTCAATTTAAGGGGACCGTGGAGGAGTGGCAAGCAATCGAAAAAGCAGAAGATTGGGATTACTATACTTTCGTTTACACCATAACCTGCACGGACGGGACGATCGATGAAAGCGGAAAAGTGACGTACAATAAATAATGCGGTGATGCCTCCGCTTCGGTCGGCATGACGGATTTTGCCGCTTTCGCCGCCACGCGCTCCGCGCGTGGCGGTACTTTTTTGACTTCGTTCAGGGGATTCTTCACTGCGTTCAGAATGAGCGGAAAAGGGGATTCTTCGGCTACGCCTCAGAATGACGCGGGAGGGGGGATTCTTCGGCTACGCCTCAGAATGAGCGGGAGGGGGGATTCTTCGCTGCGCTCGGAATGACGCGGGAGGGGGGATTCTTCGGCTATGCCTCAGAATGACGCGGGAGGGGGGATTCTTCGCTGCGCTCAGAATGAGCGGGGGGCGCAGAATGGACGCGTCATTTTAGTTGACATCTTTCGGATCCTTCGCTATAATAGAGAGACACGGCGAGGAAACGCAGATGAAAAGATTTTTTACGAGCGAGAGCGTCACGGAGGGACACCCCGACAAGGTGTGCGACAACATCTCCGACGCCATTTTGGACGAACTCTTAAAGCAGGATCCCACGACCCGCGCGGCGGTCGAATGTTGCGCGGCTTACAATACCCTCATGATCGCGGGCGAAGTCACGACGCGCGCCAAAGTTGACTATGAGGCGGTCGCGCGGTCCGTCATTCAGCGCATCGGCTACCATGCGGGCGGTTTTGCCTACGACAAGTGCCAAATCATCACCCTCATTCACGGCCAGTCGCCCGACATCGCGCTCGGCGTGGACGCCTCCAAGGAGTTGAAGGCGGGCGGCGAAGAGGAGGACGCCATCGGTGCGGGGGATCAGGGCATGATGTTCGGCTACGCTTGCCGCGAAACGGCAGAATTGATGCCTCTGCCCATCGTCCTTGCGCACAAACTCGCCCTGCGCCTCGCACAGCTTCGCAAGGAAAAGATCGTGGGGTATCTCCGTCCCGACGGCAAGACGCAGGTCACCGTCGAATACGACGGGAGGACTCCCGTGCGCGTGGACACGGTGGTCATTTCCGCCCAGCACAACACGCACGTCACCCATGAGCAGATCGAGTGGGACATGAAGGAACTCGTCGTCAAGGACGTGATCCCCGCCTCTCTTCTCGACGAAAATACCAAGTACTTCATCAACCCGACGGGCAGATTTGAGATCGGCGGTCCCGAGGGGGATTCGGGCCTCACGGGGAGGAAGATCGTCGTGGACACCTACGGCGGGAGATGCCCGCACGGCGGCGGGGCTTTCTCGGGCAAAGACCCCACGAAGGTGGACCGCAGTGCCGCCTATATGGCGCGGTACATCTGCAAAAACGTCGTCTCGGCGGGCCTTGCGGACGAAATGGAACTGCAAGTCGCCTACGCCATCGGTGTGGCGCGGCCCGTGTCGGTGTTTGTCGACACCTTCGGCACGGGGAAACTTCCCGACGACGAGATCGCCGAGATCGTGAAGCGGGAGTTTGATCTTCGGCCCGCGGCGATCATCAAAAAGCTCGGCCTGCGCCGTCCCATTTACGCGCAGACGGCCTCCTACGGGCACTTCGGCCGCGACAGCTACCCTTGGGAGCAGACCGACCGCGAGGACCTCAAAAAGTATCTGAAATAATTTTTTGGCGGCGGGGCGCACCTCTGTGCGCCCCGCCGCTTTTGCTGTATTTTTAAGGGGAGAAAAGCGAAAAGAGGGCGTTGCCGTGCGGCAGCGTCCTCTTTTCCCGAAAAAAATTAGTCGTGGTCCATGACCCAGTAGCCGCCTTCGTGCTGAAGGGGCGGGAAGGTCGTGCCCTTTTCGAGATAGGTCTTTTCGTCGTCGTGGCTCTGACCGTTCTTGTCATACGCCTTGTAGTTGCAGGACATGGGGACGGTGTCGCCCGATCTGAATTTCTGCATAGAATACCTCCTGATGACAGCTTGCGCAAAGGCGGGAAGATTATACGGGGGAAACAGGGGAGGCTCTGCCGAAGGTGGAAATGCGTCATTCAGAGCGAAGCGATAGATCCCCTATTTCTTGTCGCCCCTCATAGGGGAGATGTCGAGGCGTAGCCGAGACAGAGGGGTTTCAAAACCCCTTTGGCTCACTGCGTTCGCCACTTCCCCTAAAAGGGGCAGCAAGGGAAGCGTTTGAGGGGATTCTTCGGGGGTAAACCCCCTCAGAATGAGCGCATTTCCTTGCCCCCGCCCAAGGGGGGTGTGGCATTATTAGAATGACACCCCTTCAGTCACGCAAGGGCGCGTGACAGCTCCCCCTCAAGGGGGAGCCAAGAAAAAAACGGTGACCCACCCCCCTACCCCCCTCCCACGGAGGGGGTAAGAGCCTCGTCGCCCCTCGGTGGAAGTTTCGCTGAAGGCGGTGGGGGATACTGCGTCATTCAGAGCGAAGCGATGGATCCCCTATTTCTTGTCGCCCCTCATAGGGGAGATGTCGAGGCGTAGCCGAGACAGAGGGGTTTTGAAACCCTTTTGCCCCTACGGGGCACTTCCCCTAAAAGGGGCAGCAAGGGAGGACTTCGTTTGAGCGGATTCTTCGGCTTCGCCTCAGAATGACGCGGGGGGGAACAGAATGAGCGGGAAATTGGGACAGCGAGGGGAGGAGTAATAATAAAAAAGACGTCCGAGGGCTGGACGTCTTTGCGTGAGGTGGATTTACAGATAGAGATAGGTTGTGTCGGGATAGGTAAGTTCATAACGAAAATCAGACACAAGACCATGTAGCCATCCAAAATTACTGGATGAAGAATCAAACGTAACATAAATTTTATTGCCGTTTAATCGTGTACTTATTGTTTTCTCCATTTTAATATAATCATCAGATGTGTGCTCGGTGTACACTTTTGCCAAGCTATATTCTTCGCTGATTATTTTTTGAGAATAAAAGCCGATGACAACCGCGCGGCTCGTGCCAGAACCTGCCTCGCTCTTCTCCCACCATTTCACTGTTACCACAATAAATCCTGTAAAATCCGAAGATAAGTATTTCGAAAAATCCAAAGTTAAGTTATCCATGAAGCTTTCGCCGCCACTGCTTCCAACGGTACTGTTAGCATCGACCACAACTTCAAGAGCTTCTTTTGTCTTATACCACCCTGCTTTCAAAGCAATTCCCGCAGAGGGCATCGTCGTCCGCGTGTACTGTTCCTTGTCCGCCGTGTACCAACCCGCGAAGAGATAGCCCTCTTTGGTCGGCACGGGAAGCGTAATATTCTCGCCTGCGGGTTTGGAAATATCGTCCACGTCCGAGCCGCCGTTTTCATCGAATTCGATCTTCGCCTGCCAAACCGCATTGAGCGTCATGCTCTCCGCGGGCATGGTCGCGAAATCCTTCGCCTGCCCGTTTTCATCTTCCCAAAGCAAAAATTTTGCAAGCGGCTTCGTGGGAGTGGGAAGGGAAATGGCAGACCCCGCTCTTGCGACGATGGGCGTGACGTCCGCGCCGTTTCCGTTCAGCTCAATGACGGGCGCCCAATCCTTTACATAGAGTTCCATATCCTCCGTGATATTTCCCGTGAACACATCACCGCCCCTGCTCTTGCTCCATGTAAGCCCTGCCTCCTTTTTGCCGTTCCGCGTTTTCGGCACAACTTGACTGATGGGAGTATTATAGGGAATCTCCACTTCTTCGGCGGCCATGCCCTCGTCAAAGTAAAAGGTGACGGTGTACGTTTCAAGCTCAAACCCCGCATAGAGGTAGACGCGCTTGCTGTCGTCCAACTTGAAATTTTCCTCGTTCAATACGGACACGACGGGAAGATTGCCGTAGGCATCGGCGATCTGCGTTCCCTGTCCACCCGCCTCGGTGTACCAACCCGTGAATTCGCTGTGTGCGAGCGTAAGGTCCTTGGGAAGCTCGGGAAGATTTTCATTATAAGCGACCGTGAGTGAACGCTCGCCCGTGACCTTTGCCTCGCCGTAGTCCAAAATCACGGTGTAATCGATCGGCTTGAACTGCGGGAAGAGCACCTTGTTCCCTCTGTCGCTGTAGGGCGCAAGGGACGCGCCGTTGGCTCCGACATACTGTGTCCCGCCCGTCTGCGCGTCGTAGAGCCCCAAAAATTCATAGCCGTACTGATAGGGGACGCTCTCCAAAGCGTAGGGCATTCCTTCCGTCACGGTCAGGGTATGTGTCCCCGCGTCGTCCGAGTACTGAATAGTGTACTCGATCGGGCCCTTGCTGTTGCTTCCGCCGCCGAACATGCTACACCCCGTGAGTGCGGCGCACACAAGCATGACGCTTGCAAGCAATACGCTCATCTTCGCGATAAATTTTTTCATGTTTTTCTCCTGTTTATAAAGAAATTCTTGTTTACTAATTGTAATAAATTATTTCTGATTTGTCAAGCATTGAAAAAGAATTTCTTGTATAATGGAGAAAAAATCAAGAATTTATGAAAAACAGATTACGGGAACTTAGGATCGAGCGCGGATTGCTCCAAAAGGACGTGGCGAAGGCCATGAATATCAGTGCGCAATCCCTCGGATATTATGAAAATTGGGTCAACAAGCCCGACCCCGACATGCTCATTAAACTTGCGGATTTTTACGGTGTGAGCATCGATTATCTTTTGGGCCGCGAAAATGAGTACGGGGAGAGGGTGACGGAGACCTTCACCGACGATGAGAGGAGGCTCGTGGAGATCTATCGCGCACTGTCGCCCTCCCATCGGGAAGCGGTGAACAAGATGTTGCAGATCTGGCTGGAATATTCTTAAATTTTTATTAAGAAAATGAGCGGCGCGGGCCGCTTTTTTTGTGCGGATCATTGCTCCCCATGGGAGGGGGTGGGTCACCGTAGCCTTCTCTCGCTGCCCCTGTAGGGGAAGTGGCGAACGGAGTGAGCCAAAGGGGTTTCAAAACCCCTCTGTCACTTCGTGACATCTCCCCTATAAGGGGCGACAAGTAGCCGCTCATGCTGTCCCGCGCGCAGTCTATTGATTCCAAGCGTGGCACGAGCGCACAGCGCGAAGTGGCGATAGCGAAGCATCTCATAAACCTACGGACTTCGTTGAAGGGGATTCTTCGGCACGCCGCCTGCGGCGGCGGCTCAGAAAGACGCAGTTGCCCGCGGACTTCGTTTGAGCGGATTCTTCGGCTTCGCCTCAGAATGAGCGCGTTTCCTTGCCTCCGCCCAAGGGGGGTGGGCATATTCTGACAAAAGAAAAAGAGCCGACGGGAAGTCGGCTCTTGTATACCATTGAAAATTTACACCGTTTCGAGATTGATGAGGGAGGAGTTGCCGCTCTTGCCGTTGGGGGTACCGCCCGTGATGACGATGACGTCGCCCTTTTTCACCAGTCCGCTGTCGAGCGCGGCGCGTTTGGCAAAGTGGAACAGCACGTCCACGGAGTTGTATTCCTCCGAGAGGACGGGCAGGACGCCCCAAGAAAGGGCGAGCTTGCGGTAGCTCTTCTCGTCCGTCGTCATGCCGATGATGTCGATCATGGGACGGAAGCGGGACACCATCTTCGCCGTGCCGCCTGTGCGGGTGCAGACGACGATCGCCTTTGCCCGAACGTCGTGCGCGAGCAGGCAGGCCGAGTGCGAGAGGGCGTCCGAGAGATTCTTGATGAGGTACTCGCTGTCCTCCACGCGTTGGATATAGTCGATCTTGGTCTCGGCCTGCATTGCGATCCTTGCCATGGCGGCAACGGCCTGCACGGGGTATTCGCCCGCGGCGGTCTCGCCCGAAAGCATGATCGCAGAAGAACCGTCATAGACGGCGTTTGCGACGTCGGAGATCTCCGCCCGCGTGGGACGGGGGTTGTGGATCATGCTTTCAAGCATCTCCGTCGCCGTGATGACGCGCTTGCCCGCGATACGGCAGGCCGTGATGATGTGCTTCTGAATGTCGGGCAGCTCCTCATAGGGGATCTCGACGCCCATGTCGCCGCGGCCGATCATGATGCCGTCGGAAACTTTGATGATCTCGTCAAGATTTCTCACGCCCGCGCGGTTTTCGATCTTCGCGATGAGGTCAATGTCCGTCCCGCCGTTCTCTGCGAGGAAATTCCTCACATCGATGATGTCCTGCGCCTTGGAGACGAAGGAGCAAGCGACGAAGTCCACACCATGCTGAATGCCGAAGAGAAGGTCGGCCTTGTCCTGCTCGGAGAGATAGACGAGGTCGAGCTGTTTTTCGGGGAAAAACATGCTCTTGCGGCTCGAAAGTTCCCCGCCGATGAGGACCTTGCAGACGACGTCGGGCGCCTTGACGGAGACCACTTCAAACACCATGAGGCCGTTGTTGAGCAAAATTTTATCGCCGGGGAGCATCTCATTGCAGATGTTCTTATAGGAAACGGAGACGCGCGTCTCGTCCCCCTCGATCTCGTCGGCGGTGAAGGTGAACGTGTCGCCTTCTTTGAGGAAGATCTTGCCGTTTTTGAAGGCGCGGATGCGGAATTCGGGTCCCTTTGTGTCGAGAAGGATGGGGAGGGGAATGTTCTTCTCCTCACGGACCTCCCTGATGATCGCGATCTTCTTCGCATGTTCCTCATGGGTGCCGTGCGAAAAGTTGATGCGGGCGACGTTCATGCCCGCGTCCGCCATGGCGGCGATGACTTCCTTTGTCTCGGACGAAGGCCCGAGCGTGCAAACGATCTTTGTCTTTTTCATGAAACTCCCCCTGATGGAAATGTCGACTTTTATTTTATCATAAATGAAAATAATTTCAAGGGGTTTTTTGAAATAAGTTGTGTTTTTTCGTTCGCTGTGGTAAAATAGAGGAGATATGAGCGGACTACGCGGTCGCGGCGTGCTTTTCGGCACGATGAGGAAAGTCCGGGCATCACAGGGCAGGACGCCTGATAACGTCAGGTGAAGGTGACTTCAAGGAAAGTGCAACAGAAATAGACCGCCCGATGTCCGCCGCAGGGCGGATGATGGCAAGGATGGAAAGGCGAGGCAAGAGCTCACCGACGGCTTGGTAACAAGCCGTGCCATGTAAACCCCGTCTGATGCAAGTTTGGGACCTCTTCTTATAGGGTTGCCCGTCCGAGGAGGTCCGTGAATAACGCTTCAGCCCGTCGGTGACGGCGGGCGTAGATAAATGACCGCGCTCGACAGAACCCGGCTTACAGGTCCGCTCATATCCCAAGACGCCCCCCGCAGCGCGCGGGGGTCGCCTCGGGTTTGCGGGGGCGAAGGGACGAAAATTCGGAACCTTGAAAAAAAGAGGGGTGAAATAGCTTGATTTCGCCGTCCGCATTTGATATAATACAGAAGCCGACGAGGAGTAGCGCAGTTTGGTAGCGCGCTTGGTTCGGGACCAAGAGGTCGCGTGTTCAAATCACGTCTCCTCGACCAAGGGACGGGAGAGCCTGATGGCTCTCCCGTCCCTTGGTTTATTTTACCCCCTCCGTGGGGGTATTTTTTTACCCCCTCCGTGGGGGTGCCGCGGCGCACTCTCGCTGCCCCTGTAGGGGAAGTGGCGAACGCAGTGAGCCAAAGGGGTTTTGAAACCCCTCTGTCTCGGCTACGCCTCGACATCTCCCCTATGAGGGGCGACAAGAGGGGACTTCGTTCAAGGGGATTCTTCGCTACGCTCTGAATGACGCGGGAGGGGGGATTCTTCGCTACGCTCTGAATGACGCTTCTCTCTCGCTGCCCCTTTTAGGGGAAGTGGCGAACGCAGTGAGCCAAAGGGGTTTTGAAACCCCTCTGTCTCGCCTACGCCTCGACATCTCCCCTATGAGGGGCGACAAGGAAACCCCCTCCGTGGGGGTGGGTCACCGCACTCTCGCTGCCCCTTTTAGGGGAAGTGGCGAACGCAGTGAGCCAAAGGGGTTTTGAAACCCCTCAGTCTCGGCTACGCCTCGACAGCTCCCCTACAGGGGAGCCAAGAGGAACCCCCTCCGTGGGGGTGGGGTAGGGGGGTGGGCAACGATTCTGAATGATGCCCACCTCAGTCGCCTTCGGCGACAGCTCCTCCTCGGGAGGAGCCGAGAGAAACCCCTCTGTCTCGGCTACGCCTCGACATCGTCTCATGCGGGTAGAGACCCGCATTCGGTCACCGTTCGCGCGGGATAATGCGCTCACTCACCGCAAAACGCAGCGCACAGCACACTGTGCTGATGCGCAAGAATTGCGTTTTGCGACCTAAAAGGGGCGACAAGGGAACCCCCTCCGTGGGGTGGGACACCGCATTCATTCTGCCCCGCGCGCCGCCAGTATGGCGGCGCGCGGGGCAATAAATATGGCGAGAAAATGACGAACGGGGGGAGATAATTAAAAAAGATTGCAAAAATTGGAGAAATTTCTACAAAAAAGTGCTTAAAAACATTTGACATGGGGGGGGGTGAGAAGTGGTATGATAAATGAGGAATAAAGGACTTTGTTCGATTAGACGGTAAGAGAACAAGACAAAGCGAATAAAAAAACGTTTACAACGGAAAATGTCGGAACGGAAGAAAATGGTTAGAGTGGTTTGTTTTGCAGGTAGGGAACGTGGCTGCTTTGGCGAAGGCGTTTTCGGCCGAGGCAGCGAAAGTTGCATTTGCGCACACGGCGAAGGAAGCCGTCACGCAAGGAGGTTTTAGCCGAACATGATCGGTTGGTTTTCACGCGGAGATGATCGCGTACAAACGAAATATCAAAGAAGAAGACGTCCGCTGATCGCGGCGCTCTCGATGTGCCTACTCCTCTGTCTGTTAGGGGGGGTTCTTTCTATGTCCTTTACGCCAAATGCGCAGGTGTTTGCGGTGACGGCGGCAGAGACCGCGGTCGTCGGCGACGGTATCAGCGCGGAGAACGGCTCGGCGCTCAAATACACGGGCGTCAACTCGATGGTCGGCACCCTTATCAGCTGGAACGGCAACAAAGGCGAATACATATCGCACCCTGTCAATCGAATGAGTTCGGTTTGGGTCATCGACAACAAGGGTGAAATGGTCAACGGCGCGAACAACGATCGTTGCCCCCCGATCAACTTCTATTCCAAGAAGAATGACAACCTCTCCGCGATCAAGCTCATCGCGGGCAACAACGCAACGCCAAATGCGGGGACGAGCGTAAATCAGACGACGCTTTACACCGCCGAGACTTTTAATAACATCACGAATGGCACCTTCAATGGAAAGAGCGGTGTGAACTATTTCACGGTCGGCGGCAAGGACGCAACTGCGAACCAAATTTCTTCGGACTGGGCGAAGGCGATCTTCGCCGCTTCGCTGTACTCAAATTCGGGCATTCTCAACAACGAGGACTTCGGCGGAGCGAAAGCCTCGGGCGAATATCCGACGGATTGGGTCTCGGAATTTCAGACAAAAACGGGCGGAAATTATGTTACCCAATTCGGCACGCCTTTCAACGAAAATCTTGAAGAGAACAATAAGGCGGGCAAGTATAACTACATCGCCATTAAGCTCGAAAGCGACTGGATCGCAACGGACGTCAGCAAGATAAAAGATGTAGAAAAAGACGAGAATAACGAGCCCATCGGCGCAAAGGGGCACATCGGCAGGTTGAGCAACGGGGTCGCCGACAACAATCAGAGCGGCGACACGCTCATTCCGCTCGGCACGACGTTCGATGCGAACTACGACAAGCACATCATGTCGGACATCGATACGGGAAATGTGTACCTCAATTCGGTATACACAGACGGTAAGGTGGATACGAGTGAGGGAAAGTCCACCAACGCGGTACTCCTTTCCGACCGTATCAAGAACTACGCCACGACTTACAATCGTCAGGTCAGGACGCAGCAACTGACTTTCTGCCCTGCCGGGGAAGGATATTCCTTCGGCAGGCTTGCCATTCCCGATAATGCCTACGTCATTCTCGACTTGAACGGGCACAAGATCGACAGGGCTCTCGACGATAACGATGCAAATGTCGATACCATTGTGCAGTCCGTCTTTATTCTCGGGCAATATGCCCGCCTCGAAGTGTTCGACAGCTCGGTGAGCGAAGAACACCCCTACGGTACGGGCGAAGTGACGGGCGGCGTGACGAGAAACGGCACGGGCATGGTGTTCGATAATCAAATATGGGATAACTACGGCAGCGACAGCAACTACGCCAACAGCGTAAAGGGTGGCGGCTTCACCCTCCGCAACCGCGCCGAACTCACGGTGCACAGCGGCAGCGTCACGAACAACCAAGGCTATTTCGGCGGCGCGTTCTACGGCGTCGGCGCGAGCACGGTCAACGTGTTCGACGCGCGGGTCGAGGGCAACAGCGCGATCCGCGGCGGCATGTGCTATCTCTCGCAGGGCTCATTTATGACGCTGAACATGTTCGGCGGGCTTGTGCAGGGCAACTCTGCCCGCATGGACGGGTTTGCGAAAACGAACAGCCACGGTCAAGCCAGACAGCCTACCGTCGATACGACCGAGACGACGACCGCATATGACAAGCAAGGCGTAGAGACAAAAACCAGGAATCCCGACGGCTTTGCACACGAGGGCGGCGGCGTCTGCGTCTATCAGGAGTCTTACTGCAACATCTACGGCGGCACGATCGCCTACAATTACAGCGCGACATTCGGCGGCGGCATTTCCGTCAGCTACAACAGCTTTCTGAAGCTCTTCGGCGGCGAGATCACGGGCAACGTCGCGAAGGGTCTTGAGCGAAATATCAACGGCGCGAAGATCGTCAGCGAGAGCAACCCCAAAGAAGATACGGAAACTCCCAAGGCGAACGTGGGCGGCGCAGGTATCAATATGTACCAAGACAGCGCGGGCATTTACCTCAACGGCCCTGCAAAGGTCATGGGCAACTACTGCTCGCAGGTCAAACCCGAGGCCTACACCACAGAAAAGATCGCCGCTCTGATTGAAAGCGATCCGGCAAAGCAGGATTCCAACCTCTACCTTTCCCTCACGGTCTCCATGTCGCGCTATACATGGGAGTCCGGCCAGTATGTCGATAATGCAAATAAGTATGGGTTAGTAAAGGGGAAAAATGGCGAACTGCAATGGGACGAGGAATATGCGCCCACTTTGCAGAAGTTCAACGCAAATAATACCGCCGTCACCTGCAAGGGGCAGATGAAGTTCAACCCCAGCCTGCACCTGTATCCCGAAATCAAGGTGCAGGGGTCCCTCTATCGGGACGCGCAGCACGTCGCGCAGGTCTCCATTACGCCCGCAGCAGGCATTGAGGCGGGCGGCTATATCATGCGCCAATTCTATCCGAAAGGATGGGAAGACAGTTCCGACCCCGCAAAGCAGAATACCAATAACGACGGAACAGACGGTGCACGCCCCTTAAAGAGCGGCGAAGGGGGCACGATAGATGAATCCTCGCATGCCAAGGATCAGATCAACTCGAACGGCGACACCACTTTCAATCTGCGTGAATTCCTCAAGACGGGGGCGACTTCGGGCTATGTCGACGGCTTCCTGTTCACCGACGGCGGCACTTCCATTGTCGCAGGGACGGGAGACGACGACGGTTGGTACATGGCCCTCGGCACGAGGCAGAAGGGCAACCTTCCCGTGCAGTGGCAGTACTACGACGGCAGGGTCGACCCCAAGACGAACAAGCCGTACGGCTGGTTGAACGCAACGACGTCCGCCGAAACGGGTACAGGCTTCACCCTCGTCTATAACGGAACGGACAGAAGGTACGATATCCGCGTCTTTGTCGACCGCACAAAACTCACTTCGGACACGTCAGGCGATACAGGAAGGTACTTCTACCTCTACTATGATTATTATACTGAGGCAGACGAAGCGGGGAATGAGAAGGAAATAGAAGACGACGGGACTGCCAAGAAGCACTATCTGTATCTGAATGAGCAGCCGGATAAGGTCATCGAAAACCACACGAATATCCTCCGTATCACCTCGGGCTATAAAGATGACGAGGAGATCGTGCAGGAAAAGGGCGTCATCTACGCCTCCGAACGGTACGATATCCTCGGCTATCGCTTTACCATCCGTCCCGACATCAAGTTCTTGGTGGGACCAGGCGACGGCTTCGCGACCCCCTTCAACGAAAATGACGACTTCCAAGCCAACCCCAACTACGCGACGATGAAGATCGATCGCGCGACCCTCATGGTCTCGCAGATCAAGCTCGCCGACATTGAACGCTACTACGACGGCACGACGGACTTCTACATTCCCTCGAGCACGATCAGCGCAGGCACGCTCACAGGTCAGGCTCCCAAGGATCAGGAGAACCTCCTCATGAAATTTTCGGGGGAGAGCAATGGCTATGTCCACGGGAAGTTGAGTTCTCCCAACGTCGGGACCAACAATGTTGCGCTCGAGGTCATCATCGAGGAACTCGGCGGCGAAAATCACGAGGCCCACGACAAGAACACCTTCCCCGATAAGTGCCTTCTTGCGAACTACAACCTCTACGACCTCAATACAGAGACGATGTACCCTGCCGAAGACAGGGAGGAGATGTCCGTCACCCTCAATGTCAACGTCAAGCCCAAGCCCATCACTGTGACGCTTGAGAAACAGACGTATGAGTACGGCAGCATTCCCGTTTTTGGGGAAGAGTGGGGCACGCACACAGGCACCGCCAACTGGGCAGAGACCTTTGGCAAGGCAGAGGGCGGAGAATCGCTGAAAGCGCTGTTTGAGCCCCAAGAAGCTCCCAAGCTCGAAGATGTCGACTTCGACCCCAACTTCCTTGGAAAGGACGGCAAACTCGCCCAAGCCGACATTGACACGTTGGGCGTTGTTCTCGATCTGGGAGATAAGGCGAAATTGTCCCTTTATCTCAATCAGATCCTCAAGATCATGTTCACCAGCAGCTATGATATCCGTTCGTCGGTATCTACATACGGTGGGTCATTCTCCTATACCAATGGCAATTATGATGTGACTTGGAAGTTTGGCGAGACCGAAGTGCACGGCATGGTGAGCGGCGTCCTTTCGCCCGCGCAGATCAACGGGCTCATCGAGATCACCAAGCGCAAGATCAAGGCGACCATTCCCGATCAGAAGAGCATCTATGGGGAAGCGCAGGTCGCGCTCACCCTGCCTGATGAGAAGATCGCGCATGTTGGCGACGACGGCGAAGGGCTTGTCTTCGGCGATACGCTGAATGCGACGCTCGGGCTGACGGATGCAAAATTTGTCGCCACCGCGTCGAACATTCTCCGCGCTACCATGAGTGCCGATGGCAAAAGCCCCATCATTGGAGAGGGCTATTACACGATCGCCATCACCAATCTTGACAAAATCAACAGCAACTACGAACTTATTGAGGGGAACGTCACCCGCGGACACTACACCGTCTACCCGCGCAAGATCGTTTTGACGGCGAATCCCTATACTTCCGTCTACGGCGACCCCGTGGCGGCGGGCATGGGCGGCTTTGCGTACACGCTCGCCGAATCGCAGACGAACAATCTCGACGTCACGTCCACCGTCATTTTCCCCACCGACCTCAACGCCTTCAACAAGGGCATTTCCTACGCATACAGCGAAGAGGGCGACCACAAGAACAAGGGCGAATACAAATTCAATGTAACATTCGACCATACAAAAGCGACGGAAAGCGGCGAGGACATCGGCATCAACTACGATGTCACTTATGGCGCTGCCGCCACGCACACCATTGAGGCGCGGAAAGTCAATGTTCTGATTGCCTCGCCCGAATCGCAGTCGAGCGAATACGGCGAAGCGCCCGTCGCAAAGCAGGGCACTGGCACGGGTACCTATTGGCGCCCGCAGTACGCGACGAACGCCTCGACGCCGACGGTCGTCCTCGGCGAGGATTGGGAGGAGTTTGTCAAAGGAATTCATCTCTACCTCGCCGAAGGGGTCGACAAAACCGCGCCCGCGGGACAATATCCCATCATGGGAAGATACGACGGGAGCAAAAACTACGAAGTCGACTTCAGCGGCATGTGGGAAGGGAACATCGACGAGAAGTACAAGGACCCCGACTACGACGTCAACCAGCGCGCGGGCAAATATACGATCAACCGCAGGAACATCGTGCTCAATTTGTCGTCGGAGCTCGCTTCGGAGTACGGCGACGATCTCGTGAAGTTCTGGGAATACGAGACGGCGTATGACTTCACCCGCGATGGCGTTGGTGACGCTCTCGTCAACGGCGATAGTCTCACCTTTGACGACCCTTCGCTCTTCTACATTCGCGTTTCTGGTTCCAATATCTACGGCGGAGAGGGGAACGAAAAATTCGACGAGAAGAATCCGCTTCATGCAAATACGTACACTGTGATCTTTGATCTCACGAAGTACAAATCTTCTGCTGCGTACAAAGCGGGCGCGAACGCCAACTACGAGATCACCGTAAACAACGGCATGTACACGGTCGATCGGCGCGCGATCAAGATCGAGGTCGGCGCGAAGGTGGACGACGTATTCCAAAAGGACGCTACGATCCAATACGGAAACCCCGTGCCCGAACGCATGGCGCAGGTCACCCGCACGACGGCGGGCAAGGAGGGCGGCGGCTTCATCGGCGAAGATGGGGCAAAGCTTAATGAATTCCTTGCGACCGACAATTCTATCAGCAACTATTCTTCCTCGCTCACGCCAGCGCCAGGAAAGCACCTCCGCGTCGGTTTGTACAACTTCACGGCAAACCAAAACTACGTTTCCAATGACTACAATGTGACGTGGGAATTCGGCACCCTCACCGTGGAAGCGCGCGAAGTGAATGTGACAATTGTCGGGCAGACCACCACGTACACGGGCGTCGAACCCAATGTCGATAACAGCCAGTGGGAATTTGTTGACGGTGAAGGCAACTCGCTCGTCGAAGGCGACAGTAAGAGCATCGTTGTGCTCGATAAGGAGGACGGCGCGAATGCGGGCAAGTACGACATCACGCTCTCCTGCACCGACAACAACTACAAATTCATCGTCGACAGCGATTCGGGCAAGGACGCCTTTGTCATCAAGCCTGCGGTGATCGGTTTCAGCCTCGTGGGCGGCGATTCGGTGTTTGACAGAGAGATGCACCGCGCCGAGATCATCTTCACGGGCAGCGGGCTTACGCCCACCATGCACGGCATTTCAGAGGGGACGCTCAAGACGAACGATGACGGCAGCGTTACCTATACCTTCACCGACAACGTGTACACCGTGACCTTTACGTATGAAGGCATGCTGGGCAAAAAGATCGCGGAGCACAGCCACAACTTCACGTACGTCGGCACCTACACCGTGAAAGTCACCCTTGTCCACAGCGGCACTTTCGGCGCAGAAGGTTACAACGGCAACTACTGCTTCACGTTCAACGAAGCGGGCGAAACGGCGGAATATGAAAGATCGGCGACCTACTCGATCACGAAGGCGCATGTGACCGTATCGGGCCTTGATGACGTCGTCTTCAACCGTCAGGTACAGCTTCCTATGATCACGTTCCGAAACAGCGCGAACGGGACAGTTTTGCCTGTCCTCGGCGAGGAATACGGCTATTGGTTCGAGCCCACGAACACGTGGCAGAAGATCAACATGGCGTTTGCGAAAGGCGACTTCACGGGTATCCCCAGCCATGCAGATATTTACACGACGCACATCGTGCTCTTGGGCGACGCGCGCGGCAACTTCGAGATCGAGGGAGCCACGGGCGGAAACGTCGAGAAAACCGTGAGCGTCATCACGGGCTATCCAAAGAACGCCGACGGGACCGTCAACAACGATACGCTTTCGGAGGGCAATTCGTCGGAGCTCAAATATGAAAAACAGGTCTTGCCCGAGGAAGAATTGGCGGAGGGCATGCACTATGTGACGACGTTTACGGTGTCCCAGCTCGACATCTTGCTTCGCCATACTTCCCAGAGCGTCGTATACGACTATGATTTCAGCATTGAGGGGAGTGATGAAGGCCAAAAATCGGCGCGGCAGGGACGTCACACAAACGATGCACTCGCCATTGTCTTCACAAACCTCAAAGGCAATGCGAAGGTGGACGACGTGCCTTACAGGCTCTTTGTCTACCGCATGGACACGGAGGGTTATTACCTCGATGTCGACGGTAACCGTTACGGCGGTAGCGGCAAGGGCAAGGCCGCCGCAATGGAGGCAGGGCCGTTCCTCGTATTCCACTACACGACGGGTACGGAAACGGGCAACTTTGTCCACTTCGGCCCGTGCACTTCCGAGTGCGACAGCTCCGCGGGTGAGGCAACTTCGCACCATCACATTCACTTTACCTACGATGCAGAGGGCAAGGTGACCTACACCGCCGACGCGCTCACCAACCACTCGGCAGACATTCAGAAGCTGCGCGAGGCGTTCACCAATGCGGGCAAGTTCGAGCTCTATGTCGTGCTCGACAACTGCAGTTACAAGATCCAGGGCGGCACTACGCCTCTCAAGGCCTTCAAGCCCGATTGCTATCAGGATTCTTGCGCTTGCGAGATCATGGAGCAATTCTCGTTTGAGATCGCGCAGGCGACCTTGACGCCGTATTTGTTCGACAGCGTACACGGATCAGAGGCCAACACCGACGCATACAAGCTGGAAGGCTCCGCTCTGCAGATCCCTTATGACGGCGCACAGCACTATCTGTGGGTGTGGTTTACCAACAACAACGCCAACAGCGCATTGCCTCAAAACCGCGTCCCCGTTTCGGAAACCGGCTCGCTCGCATACGCCAACTATTATGCGCAATATTCGTATGACGGTTGGTCGGGGAGAGCGGAGACAAGCGCAACTGTTTCCGAGGCGTCCGACGGATATAAAAACGTCGGCGAGTACACCGTGCACATTTCCTTGAAGGAAACGGGCAATTTCCGCCTGTCCAGCGGCGGTCACGAGACCACGATCGTGTACAACATTGTCGCGCAGCGTCTTGCCGTTGCCGATGAAAATGTGACCTTTGAGTTCACCGATGGAGCCACGCTCGACCGCGCGCAAGCCCGAATCGACGGTGAATTTATCTACATTGCCGCGAACTGGGAACCCGTTGTAAACGTGCTTTACAAAGGCACTGCATTGACCCTTGTCGCGGAAGATACAGGCGATTATACGCTCGCATATTCCAATAACCTCGTCGCTTCAAGCGATGCGACCGTGACCATCACCGGTGCGCACAACTACAGCGGCACGATCACGCTCAAATTCACCATTTCGCCCAAGAGCTTGGGGACGGGAACGTTTAACGAGGAAGACCCCAAGAGCAAGAACGACAGCGAAATCACCGAAACCCAGCTAACCGCGGCGGGCTTCGTGTACACGGGTACGCAGTTAAACTACACAACCTCGTTCGGTTATGACCCGAAGGGCGTATCGGATAATCGCGTCTCCATGACGATGGGCGCCGACTACGAGAGAACGCTGTATAAACAGAACGGTGACGGCTGGACGAAAGTAGAGCAGGTTGTCAATGCGGGTACGTACCGCCTTGTTGTAACAGGTAAGGGCAACTACAAGGGAACTTATGTCATTGAGTTCACGGTCGACAAAGCGACGGTGAGCGTTGTCGAGCCCAACAATCTCACGTTCAACCGTGCGGAGCAAACGCCTGATATCACGTTCGAAAACGTTGACGCTGGCAACAGCGTTGTGCCTACGAAGAGCGGCAGAGATGAGTATAGCATTGCATACTCTCCCGTTGCTGATACAAACGCCAAATTGGGCAGCAAGGGCCTTCCTTTCAATGCGGGCACATACGACGTCACGGTCACGCTGACTTCGGAGAACTTCCAGTTCGAGGGCGGCGAGACAGAAAAAACCGTGAAATTTGTCATCGACAAGTTGGGCGTCTATGCCGTACAGATGATGACCGAAGCCTACTACAACGGCCAGTCGTACTTCTACGGCGACATTTACGGTTCAAATGCCGAAAAACGCTACGGCGGCGAAGGCCCCTGGACGTTCAACTTCAGTTCGCTCACCACGACAGACGTCAGCGGCATCGGCTACACCATCACCTACAACAACGGTGAACACACCGTCGTCGTTTCGCTTGGCGGCTATGAAAAGGGTCACCCCGAGACTTTGCTTGCCGACTCCTTCACTTTGGACGGAGCCCCGAGCGACTGGGAGGCGATCAAGGGACTTGGCCTCTTCACCAATGTAAATTGGCAAGATGGCGTCCAGGCGTATACGTTCACAGTGGGCTTTGCGGACGGCAACTACAAACTCGAAAGAGGGAGCGAATTCGGGTTTACCGTGCTTCCGTCGATCCTGACGTTGGATAACATCGAGAGCAAGGTCTACAACGCGCAGGAGCAGATCCCCGATGTCAAGTTCTCGCTTATCAACACCTCCACCCTGGACAAAGATCAGGTCAACAAAGAGTTAGAAGGCCAATTCACCCTGAAATACAGGGTAAGCGGCACAAGTACTGCATTCGGCGACAGCAAACCCGTCGCTGTCAACAAGTATGACGTTGAAGTTACCGTTACCAATCACAACTATGCCTTCGACCGCAGCGGGAAAGCCGACAGCACCCAGACCTTTGACATCACGCCGCTGAATATCAGCGAAGTAACCGATTTTGAAGTTACCATTCCCAATAGGGTGTACACGGGTGACGCTGTCACCAGTGAGATCACGCAGGTCGTAGTGACGATCGGCGACAAGGTCATCACCTTCAAGCAGGGAGCGAAAGGCGATAACGAAGTCGAGTTGAGCGAAGATTGGTTCCGGATCATCGGCTACAACAACAATACCAATGCGGGCGAAGCGAACGTCACGATCAGCGCGGGCAAGAACTTCACGGGCAGCACACAAGTTTTGGGCGCATTTGAGATCGTCGCCCGCAACATCGTGGTCAAAATCGAAGACAAGCACACTGTCTATGGACAATCGCTTGAGATCAGCAATGTAGAGAACGTCGGTTGGAGCCTTGTCGACCCGAACGACTACGGCAAGTACAGTGTAGACTGGAACTGGAAGGGCGATTGGGAAGAATTGGCGTCCTCGCCCAAGCATTACATCGTCTATAAGAACGACAGCCTCGGCATCGACCTTGTCATTCAGGACGGCCACTACAATACCAAGGGCGGCAGTCTGCTCGTCGGCACATACGCCATCGTCAACAACGAAGGCGTGCGTCTTGCGTCCGTCAACGAGAACTACAAAATCAAATTTGTAGGCAGTTGGAAGGGCGAAGACGCCGACAAAGACCTCGCAGGCACTTACACCGTCACACCGCGTGAGATCGTCATCACGCCCCAAGACGTCACAAAACAGTACGGCGACATCACCAAGGCCAATCTTGCGGACATCATAAGCGGTTTCCTTTGGGAAGCGTCGTATACGAATTCCGAATACACGGGCGAAGCGATCCTTGAAGCAGACAGGGATCTGTTTGGCGCGGGCATTTCTCTCAATATCATAACCGCCGACAGCGATTGGAGCAAGGGTACGACCTCCAACCTCAACGGCGGCAGATATGCCATTGCGGTCGTTTATAACAAGGACGCAACCAAGTCCACCTATCATGGCGGCGAGGGCGGCGAATTCTTTATCGGCGACCAGTACAAGATCACGCTCGGCGGCTCGTTCGCGGGCGAGGGTTCCTATGGCGAGGATTCTGCCTTTGACGGCACCGAGTATGCCGCCCATGCGGGCACGCTCGAGCTCACTTCGCGCTCGATCGTCATCACGATCAACCCCGTGAAGCACGAGTACAACGGTCAGGAGCCGACAAACCTCACTTGGGAGCTCAAAGATGGCAGCAACCTTGCCGCAGGCGACGAAGCAAGTATCCTCGGCGTTGTGCTGTCAAAGGCTCCTGGCGTGGAGGTCGGCACTTACTCCATAACGGGCGCGTACACGGAGAGCGGCAGCTACATTGTCGTCTTCGAAGACGGCGTCAATGCGGTCGAGATCACGCCTCGTTTGGTTGTGGTCACGATCAGTGACCAGTCGCACACCTATGACAGCACTGTGCCCGAAGTGGGGAGCGTAAAGGGCAGCAATTGGACGGTCAAGCTGAGCGAATCGAGCACCTATTATAAAACGGGCGTAGAGGAGGCCATTGTCGGCGACGATGTGTTTGGCATCGTTTTGAGCAAGACGAGCGGCATCGACGCGGGCAAATATGCCATCACGGGCGTTTGCGATAACTCCAATTACTCCGTGACATGGGTAGGCAGCTGGGAAGAAGCAGACGAAAACGAAGGCAAAGCGGGCGTTTACACTGTCAAACCTCGCACGGTGACCGTGGAGATAGAGGAACAGTCGAGCGTCTACGGAGACCCCGTCAACCCGAGCAGTCTGAAAGACATTGCGTGGAAGGATATTTCCGCCTCCAAGGGTCAGGACGGCATTCTGGATGTGGAAACGCTGACCATTCACTTTGCATTGCCCACGCAGGCCCTCGATAAGTACAACACAAGGGCCGCCGATGGCGTGCTCATTGTCGGAAAGTATGCTTTGACGGTCACCTACTCCTACAACAAGAACTACGATGTGACGTTTGTGCTTGAAGGCGGCGACACGATCGAAGATTTGGCAAAAGAGGGTTACAGCGCATCTGTTCCCGACCTCTACGAAGTGACACAGCGCAAGATCTCCGTGACCGTCTCGATGCAGGAACACATCTATGACGGCACGGCGGGCGAGCCTAAGGCGGACGGTCAAATCACGGTCGGCGCCGCGCTCAACGCGCAGACGACTACCGCATTGGCGGCGGGTGATACGCAGGAAGATCTCCTTCTTAGCCTCACTCGCGAAGGCACGACCGACCCCACCAACGTCAATGTCGGCAATTACGATCTGAAAGGTATCTGCGGCAACCCCAACTATGATGTCGATTGGACTGGTTTGGAGAGCGCATTCCACATTGTCGGCAGAGAGATCACGATCGAGATACAGAATCAACAGGCGACCTACAATGGCAAGGGCACAGTCCACACTGCCCAAAATGACAACAGCTACACTTATTGGAAGATCGTTGCAGGCGACTTGATCGAAGACGACAAGGATCCGAGCAAGTTTGGCGTCACGCTTCAGATCCAGAATGACGGCGAGTGGAACGTCGGCACCTATGCCATCTATGGCACGAAGACGGGTACTTCCGCAGGCAACTACACGGTCATCTTCAAGGGCGATTGGTCGGGTGCGCAGTACAACCTCACTGCGGGCGTGTATACCATCACCGCAAAGGAAATCACCGTCACCATCGGTGACGTAAGCTCCACCTACGGCGAAAATGAGGAAACTCTCACTTGGAGTATCACCGAAACCGACCTTGCCGACGACGACACCAGAGACGATCTCGGCGTCAGCCTGACGAAGGCTACGGGAGGCGATGCGGGCACATATCCCATCACGGGCACCGCGAGCGGCAAGAACTACAACGTGACCTTCAAGGGCAACTGGGATAAAGACGCCGACACAGACAGCGATTCCGCCAACGACGGCAAAGCGGGCGTCTACACCATCAACCAGCGCAAAGTCACCGTCACCGTTTACAGCCAGAGCGGCGTGTACGGCGGCAATCAGGACAAGGACAATGGCATCAACTCCACGCAGTACACCGCTTGGGATGTGAAAGAGGGCTCCGTCTTGGCGCGTGACAATTTGGAGATCACGGTCACCATCGTCTTTGACCCTGTCCGCGACATCAGCGCATTGGGCAAACAGCTCAACGCGGGTTGGTATTCCATCAGGGTCACCTACCACAACAACAACTACAAAGTCACGTTTGCGTGCGAGCACAAGATCCTCACCGACGACGGCAACGTGACCCAAGATGATGTCAACGAGCATGAAATCAAAGGCACCTTCGGGGGAGGCGTCTACACCGTAGAGAACGGCTATCGCGTCTACCCGCGCCGCCTTGAGATCACTGTCGCTGGTCAGGAGGACGATTACAAGGGCACGGGCGTTGCGCCCACCGTCAAGCAGAAGAGCGCCGACTTTGAGGCTTGGACGGCTACCAACGTCCTGAACGGCAGCATGCCTCCGTTTGTCAGCGGGGAAGAGGGCGAGTTCAAGATCGAGCTCAAAGTGCAACCCGCCAAGAACAGCAAGTGGAATGCGGGCGCCTACAACATCATCGGCGAGATCAGCGAAGCCGACAAGAACAACTATGTCATCGACCGCATTCAGAACGGCACGTTCACGATCAAGCCGCTCACTGTCACCGTCACGGTTGAGGCGCAGTCTTATGCGGTCTACAACGGCACCGACTGGGCAGGGGATTTCAACACAAAGAGCCTGTCGGTCGACGCATTCAGCAATTCTTATTGGACGGCAGAGGGCGTTCTGTCCGCCGACCAAGAACTCTTTGCAAAGGCGATCCAGCTCAACCTTTTGGGCGAAGCCATCAATGCAAACGTCTACTCCGCAGGCGGCGATTGGCGCACCGACGCGAACGAGGACATCAAGACCAACTATGTCGTCAACTATGTCGGCGGCAATGTCTTCACGGTCAACAAGCGGCAATTGAACGTTGCGATCGAAAACGCGACCTCCGTCTATGGCGAAGAGCAAGCCGAGCTTTCCACGGGCGCCATCACCTGCACCAACGACACGAACGAAGCAACGCGCGACAAGGGGACCATTAACGGCGACGACCTCGGCATCGCGCTCGTCAAGACGGGCGGCACGGCTGTCGGCGAGTATCCCATCACGGGCACCTGGAACAACAACGGCAACTACGAAGTGACCTTCACGGGCAGATGGGGCGGCGATGGCGCCGACGACGGGCACGCGGGCATTTACAAGATCACCGAGCGCAAACTCACCGTCCATGTCAACGACCAGGGCGGCGTGTTCGGCGGCCGCACCTACACCAACCTCAGCACGTTCCAAGGCGACGACGAAAATAACGGCGGTTGGTACATCATCGGCTTCACCGAGACGACAGGTATTAGCCAGCACAATCAAGACAACCATTACTATCTCATCTCCGGCGACAACCTGCTCATTGTGTTGACGCTCAATAACGACACGAGCAGCGAGGACTACGCGGGCAAGTGCGCGATCTCGGCAGTTTGCAACAATCCGAACTACAAGGTAAAGTTCAAGGGCAGCTGGTCGGAGAATGACAAATATAAAGACATAGCTGGCACCTTCACAGTGCAAAAGCGTAAAGTCACTGTGACGCTCCGCAATCAGAGCGCCACATATGACGGCAAAACGCACACGGCGAGCGAGTTCAGTGCGAGGAACAGCGGCTGGGAGGAAAGGGTCACAAACGATCCTGACAACAACACCGTCACGTTTGTCACGCCCGTCGAGCTCGACGGCGGCAGAAAGAGCGCGCCTGCAATCGCGATCTCCTTGAGCATGGAGGGCGCGAAGAACGTCGGCAACTATGCGATCCACATTGTCATCACGCGCGACGAAGTGGTCATCTTCGACAGCCATACTACACCGATCGGCGAATCCGTCAAGCTCAATGCAGACGGCAGCGTCGTCATCTCCACCAACGAGTACGAGATCACCGTGATCGGCACGAAAGTGCGCGATACAGTCAGCGACAGTAGCGACGTCAAGGTCTGCAGCAATTACAAGATCACGCCCAAGGCCGTCACGCTCACGATCGACAACAAGATCTCCACTTATGGCGAGACGCTCTCCGAGCTCACTTGGCAAGACCTTGCAAGGGGCATCGTGTCTGCCGACTTTGAAGCCGTCGAGGCCGCGATCAAACTTGCAATCGAGGGCAGGGAAGCTAACCTTCGCGGCGAGACATACCTTGTCGCGGGCACCTACGATATCAAGGCGACGGTCGCTTCGGACGAAACCACGAAGAACTACACCTTCAGCTTTGTCGGCACGACGGGCACGTCCGACCACGGCATCTACACCGTCAACAAGCGCAACATCGGCTTGCGCGTCAACAGCGCGTCCGTCACATATGGCGACGATCCTGTCTTTGAGTACACCGTCGTCAGTTTGGGCGGCATCACGGGCGACGTCATTCTTGCTTGCGACAAAGACGCATTTGGCGCCGTCATCAAGTATGAAATTCTTCGTGAGGAGTTGAGCACCTCCGCACATCTGAAGGCGGGCGAATATCCCGTCTGGATGAGCCTTGACAGCGGCAACGAAAACTTTGCGATCGTCAACGACAACTACGACATCACCTTCACGGGTCTGTGGAACGGCGGCGGTACATATACGGACGGTCGGACTGCATTGAACAGCAGGGCGGGCGTGCTCACCGTTGGCAAGAAGAACATCACGGTCACCGACATCACAAGCGCGTCCAACAAAGACCGCACGAGCGAATACGGCGACGCAGTTCCCAACGATTGGAGCTATGTTGCGGCAGCGGACAGCGTGCTTGCGGGCGACAACGTCACGGTCGTGTACCGCACCGACGCAACCGCAAGGGCCAATGTCGGCACATATCCCGTCACGGTTACTTTGGCGGCGAGCGCAGAGGGCAACGACAACGCCAACTACACGATGACGATGCGCGAAACTGTCAACTACGTCATTACAAAACGCATCGTAACTGTGGATATCCCTGAAGCGAAGACCATCACTTATGGTGATGTCAGAAAGTATCCCGATGTTGTCGTGACGAGGCCCGACGGCAAGGGCGTGTGGAATGAATACTACGACGGCGAGAGCATTCTGAACGTTTCGATCAGCTTCACAGTCGTGGGTGAAACGCTCTCCTCGAGCGGATTCCTCCGCGTCAAGATGGAGAGCGGCGCAGTCATTGGCTATGACATCACCGTGTCCTTGAGCGGCGACAACGCGAACAACTATCAGATCGACGGCAGTAGGCGGTTCGAGAAAAAACTCATCGTCAACAAGCGTCCTGTGACGGTCACCATTGACGACAAATCTTCCGTCTACGGCGAATCCGAGCAGGCACTCACTTACAGTGTGGACGGCCTTGCCGATGGCGACACAGAAACGTTGCTCGGCATCACGCTCACCCGCCAGGGTTTGAGTTCGGGACAGAGCAACGTCGGCATCTATGCGATCACGGGTACCTCCAACTGCACCGACTACGAAGTCACATTCAAAGGCAACTGGGACAGCGACGAAACGTACCGCGATTATCAGACGAAAGCTGGTATTTACACGATCACAGAGCGTGCAGTGCGCATCGAGATCTACAACCAGTCCGCCCCGTACGGCGAGGAGATAACCGTCGGTTCGGTGGAAGGGACCAACTGGAACTCTATGGAAGGGGCAGTCGTCGACGGAGTAAAATATTATTCCGTCAAGCTCGGCGACAGCCTCGGCATCAGGCTTGTGTTGAAGAAATTGTCAGAAGTTTCTGGACACCTCACGCGCGGCGCATACGAATTGACGCTGGATGAGTCCTCTGTCAACTCCAACTACAAGGTCACGGTCGTCCGCGGGACTTTGCCCGACGGCGATGATGCGCACGCAGCATTCCCCGAAGATTTCAGCAAGAGCGAAACTTCGATCGGCGATATGATGTGGGGTTACAGAACGCCCATTTCGCTCGCGTTGCAACATGCGACCCACGGTATGTTCTTTGTGACCATCCGTGAGGTGGACGTCTTCATCAACGACCAAAATGGCGTCTACGGCGAAAATTACACATTGCATCAGTACGAAGGGAACAACGCCTACACGATCTCCCTCACCACGGATAAGGGCACAACGGGCTCCGTGTTCAAAGACGGGCTCGCCGTGACATTCGATCTGGTGACGACGGCGTATGAAGGCGCAGGCGACGCGGGGTTGAAGAACGGCAAACTCACCTACGCGGGCTACTATCCCATCTTCAGCAGCGGGATCACGGCAACGAAAGACGGCGAACCGCTCGAAGATCAATCGATCCTGCAGAACTATCGCTTCAACTTCAAGGGCGGTTGGACGCACGGCGGGACCTATCCGAGCGGAAGCGCCTACAATGAGCGCGTCGGCGTGTTCACGGTGCAAAAACGTAACGTCACCGTTACGGTGAGCGACGTCAGCACGACCTACGGCACATATCGGGATCTCACCGCAACGGGCGGCGAATTCCTGCTTGCCAATCAGAAGGGCTATACGGCAATTGTCAACAACGGCACGGGCAGTGCGTTTGTCACCGAGGCCGACGAGGCTCTCTTCAACATCGCACTTACAGTCAAGTACAGTGCAGATCAGGTCAGCACGGGCAGGGCTTTGAATGCGGGCAGCTACGATATCACGCCGAGCAAGCTGGAGGCCCTCGAGGGCGATAAGGCATTCAACAGCTATGACGTGACATTTGCCACCACGGCGCCGAAACTCGAAGTCGCCAAAGCCAACATCACGATCAGCATTTTGGGCGGCAAGAGCAGCGTCTACGGAGACACGCTCAGGGAAGAACAGGTCATCTGGAACAGCAAGATTCATTCCGAGATGTTCAACGCCACGGTGAGCGGCGGCTATGTCGAAGGCGACGTACTCGATTTCGATATGTACGCTTCCCTGATAGACGATGTGACCGCACACAGATTTGCAAAAGCAGGGAATTATGCGATCTATGTACCCGCATGGATCTTTACCCTTGCCGACAATGCAAACTACAATACGCCCACCTGGACGGGTTCGTTCACGGGCGGCGTGAGAACGGAAGACGCTCACTATGCAAACGTAGCGGGTATCTACACCGTCAACAGGAAGCCGATCACCGTCACGATCAACGATGCCCAATCCGAATACGGCGAGACGATCGACAGCAGCAAATTCACCTATACGCTGCCCAAGGGTTGGAAGGTCGGCGACGATAGCGAAGATGACCTTCATATCGTGCTTGCCACCGACGCGACCGCAAGTTCGCCCTTCAGCGCAACGGGCTATGCGATCAAAGGCTATTCGAGCAGCGACAACTATGAAGTGACCTTCGAGGGCAGCTACCTCGACAGCACAAGCGGCACGCTGACTGTCGATCCTCGCAGGATCGTGGTGGTCATCCTTCCTCAAGACAGCGTCTACGGCACCAACCCCGTGGCAAACAGCGAAACGACACAGTGGTTCGTCGTGAGAGACGGCTCCATGGTGAACTCGGTCAATCAGCACACCGCTTGGGAAAGCGTGTTCGGCGCAGCCAGAGAGAAGACGATGGGCGAATTGTTCATCGCGCTCACGAAGGGCATCACCTATGTAGACGACAGCTCCTGGAGCAACGGCAACGGTCTGTTCGTGGGCGATTATGCGATCACAGGGCGCTGCGACAACTCCAACTTCGATGTGGTATTCCGCGGCTACAACGACGAATACGACGGTTCCGTTGAGAAGTACTACCCGACCGTTTCGGCAACAACGGAAAAAGAGAAGGCGGAAGCGTGGGGCAAAGTGGACGACGAATGGGGCGTATACACCATTACACCTCTTTCCGTAACGGTACAGATCAAGGATCGTTCAGCCATCTACGGCTCGACCCTGACGGACGGCGTGACCGAGCTTCGCTACAACGCGAAACTCGTCAACACGCAGAGCATCGCATGGACATACGGCGATGGCAGCGGAACATTCACCGTCGGTCACGAGCAGTACCTCGACTTCTACCTGCGTTGCGCGGCGGAGAAGAGCGAGAGAGGAGACATCTATGCCGAGGTAGGCGCCCATGAGATCGAGGGCGTCTGGGCGGAGAACATTGCCGAAGGCGATACGGACCTCTACGGCATCAAGCTGAACTATGATGTCAAGTTTGTCAACGAAAAGGGCGAGGACGCGCGCGGCGTGTTCACGGTCACTCCCGCGGCCATTCAGCAGAACAACCGCGAGGCAGTGGACGGCGAGACATTCACGGGTACGCTTTGGAACCAGACGCAGCTCTACCGCGGCGAAAACGGAGGCTATTCGCTCAAAGTCGATGAAAGGTTCTTCATCTTCGCAGGCGATCTGAAATTCGGCGAAGACAGACTGAATGGCGGCTCTGTGATCTACGACGCGGCAACGGTCACCTACAACAACCTCAAGAGAGACAATCAATCTGTCATTGCAGGTACAGTGTCCGAGGATAAACTTGAGATCACCACCTTCGGCGTCTGGACGGTCGAAGTGACGATCGCCAAGGAAAACCACGAGACCGTGACCTTCACGCTTTCTCTCACCGTGGTGCAGGCAGACCTCACCGTCACGCTGAGGCCCGAGGCGCGCTTCACGGCCATATACGGCGAGTATCTTGCAGACGGACAGGAAGCCAAGGGCAGCGCAATGACGTTTGAGGAGTTGAAGCAAGACCTCAAGACATGGCTGTTCGATACGGCGGTCATCGAGAAGATAGACGGCGCCGAGAACATCGCTTCCAGCCTTCAGGCGGTCATCAACGCACTCCTGAGAGTAGAGGGCGACGACGCGATCACCGTGTCCATCATCACCACGGACGACAACGTGAGCACGGGCGGTTATCTGAATGCGGGCAACTACGTCCTCACCTTCGAGGTGGACGGCAACATCAAGATAAAGTTTGCCCAGACCTATTCCGTCGTGACAGTCCAGAAGAGGGCGCTCGAGATGAAGTGGACGCCCGCAGAAGGCGAGAAGCCCGATATGGAGGGCAACACCTTCACCTACAATTACGACGGCGAGGATCACAAGGTGGTCGCAATGCCCACAGATCTGCTCGAGGGCGATCTGGTCGCGAACTTCGGCATGACGCGCTATCTCGTCAGGGAAGGCACAGAGGAAGTCCAACTGGAGATGAGGCTTGTCGGCGAGTATCGCGTAAGGGTACTTGTTGATGTCAACTCTGCTTCGGAAGGGAACCACGACATCGGTAACTACGAAGTCCAGTCCATCGAGTTGACGGTCTTCATCAAGACGGTAAGCATCACGGTGCTCATCAAAGATCGGACCAATGAGTACGGCGAGACGGAACTCGACGCGAACGCTGCGGACACTTGGGAAATCATCAAGGGTAAGGAAACCCTGCCCGAGGGCGAGGATCTTCTCATTACGCTTTCCTTCGATACGTTCAGCGGCAGCGAGAGACGTCCCAGCGGCAAATATAAGATTTCCGGCCGCTCCGACAACGCGAACTACACGGTCGAATTTGTGGGCAGCTATGGCGAGACCGCCGCGGGCAGGCATGACGGCGACTTCGGTACATACACCGTGACGAAGAGGAAGATCGTCGTCAATGCGCATGACATCTTTGCTACATACGGCGATTACACCTCCGATGCCCTCGCGGGCTACAACTTTGTCACGCTCGGCGATCGGGCATACAGCACAAGCCGTCCCGACGGACCTGTCGGCTATTCGACGATGGCGCAGACCAGCACGGTAACCATATTCCCCGACGACACGGAGACGTTGGCGTTGAGCATTACGCTCGATCCTGAAAACGCGCAATACACAAGCACGGGCTATCTCAAAGCGAACACGGCAGGATACAGGCTCATCTGCAGCTACAAGAGGGATTTCAACTATGAGATCACCTTCGTGCTGGACAGCGGAGCGCAGTACAACGGAGCCGACAGCACCTCCAAACTCATCGTCAGCAAGAAGGATCTGAGCGTAACGATCTACACGAGGACGGCTGTCTACGGCGAGGATCGTCCCACGATGCCCATGAACTACAGCGTCAGCGGCTTCGCGTCCGAGGACACTGCATGGTTTGAGACGAACCGTGATACGGCGGAATCCTTCCTGAAATTCACGGTCAGAAACGCCGATACGCAAGAGGCGCTGGACGAAAACAAGACTTACGATCCCGTCGGTGTGTACATCATAATGCTCGAAAGTAACACGTCCGAAAGCCATGATATTGGCAGTAACTACAATATCACCGTCACGGGCGAATGGACGGCATATGGCAAGTATACTTCCGACATTTACGTCGGCAAAGCGAGCAGATATGAGGTCACTCCTCGTTCGATCACCATAGTGCTCCGCTCCGCAAGCGGCGAGTATGGCGATGCTAATGTGGCGGAGCGCTTCACGGTCGAAATCATAAGCACGCTGTTTGCTCCCGACGATACGGCGGAAAGCATCAGGAGCATGATAACCTTGGATACGTCCGATGTGTTCGAGTCTGGCCGCACGAAGGCCGCAGGCGCCAGCTACGATGTAACCGCAAAGATGTCGTCACCCAACTATACGTTGGATGGCACGCTCACCGCAAAATATCAGGTAGTCCCGCGCCAGATCGACCTCAGAGCGCTTGACCTTTCCAGCCAATACGGCGACCGCCACAAGGATCTCGTTGCGGACAGCGGATACTCGATCGGTTGGGATGCGGTCCGCTCCAACGGCATGGCGGGCAACGGTATCGCATATCCGACCGACGCGATACGCGATCTCATCAGAGTGGCAACGGATACGGCAAACACCGCAGAGGTGGGCGCCTACAGGATCTACATCGATGCAAGCACGATCAATGCGGATAAGAACTACCACGTCAACAACATTATAGATGGCACGCTCACGGTGGAGCGCCGCAAGATCAAGATCCGCGTGAATCCTCAATCCAGCGAATACGGCGAGGTACACCTGCTCTCCGATAAATATGGAGAGGATTGGACGGCGGAGCGCGCGGAGCCGACGAAATATTCGGACGAGAGCGTGGTCGTATTGCCCAGTGATATCTATGATATCGTCCTTCGCTTCGCGATCGCTCTCGACAGGACCTCACCCGCGGGATCTTACGAATTCGCGGCGCAATTCAACAACAGGAACTACGTCGTCGACGAGGTCGAGGGTGTGTACACCATAACGCCGCGCAAGATATCCGTGAGGATAGAAGACGGTACCGGTGAGTACGGCGACCCTGTGAGCGGACTGCGTTGGACGGCAAGCCGCGTCGGCGGCAACGCCATTGTCAACGGCGACGAGCTCAACATCACGCTGAATGCGGTCTTGCCGAACGGCAAGCCTGTTGACACGACCATCGGCATCGGCACATATCCCATCATCGTCACCGCGCAGAACAATCCCAATTACGAGATCACCTTCACGGGCGATTATGAGGGCGCGCTGCCCGACGTCCGTATAGGCGATGCGGCAGGCAACTATGTGATGACGCCGCGCCGCATCATCATGACCTTCAACGGCGAGAGCGAATACGGCGACCTTGTAGACCCTAAAGGCGCAAGCTACCGCGCGGACGGAAAGGAAGGCCCCGCTATCGTCAACGGCGATGACTTTGGCTATGAATTCGAATGGGTAGACGACCCGTATGCGGATGAAAATCTGTCAGACGGTTATCCCGCGGTCGGCAGTTACAGGTTGCAAGTCCGCAAGCCGACGGCGCCCACCCCCGAGCAGGCCAACTACGAAGTGGTGAGCGACGATGTCGAGCTCTCCAGCGTCTACAGAGTCGTGCCCCGCAAGGTGACTGTCCGCGTCAAGGACGGCGGCAGGACGTACGGCGATGCGTTTGTCGACCCGAATTTGGACATCATGGGCAATCTCGATATCACGCGTACGACGCCCGGCAAGAGCGGCGAGCCCATTCTCCACGAAGATATCAAATTCTTCTCGCTGACTGTAATTGACGGCGACGTGGCCCAGTTGACTGACGGGATCCCGTACTTTGTCGGCACGTACAACTACGATCTCACCTACACCCTCGACAATGGCAACTACGAGCTGCAAGTGGTCTATGGCAACTATGTCGTTTCGCCCAAGCCCATTACGGTGCATATCGACGACAAGACCCAGAATTACGGCGAAGACTTGCTTGAACTCACGCACAGCACGATAGAGGGCGTACTTGAAGGCGATGATCTCGGCTTTGCACTGTCCGTGCAGTGGGGCGAGGGGCAGGAAGGCTTGACGTGGCACAACGCGGGCGTGTACCGCATCGAGGCAAGCGCCGCCAATCCCAACTATGCTTTGGTCATCGACGGCACTCTTGACGGCGCGGGCGCATACACCATCCTGAAGGTGCACAACTCGTGGCTCAGAGAGTACGCTGTTGAGAGATTGCAACAGGGCGATGAGCCAGATCCTGAACTTCTTCCCGAGGCGGAATGGGGCGACGTGATCATCAAATACTACCTTGATGAGGCGTGCACGCAGGAGCTGGATCGTGACATCAGAGACGCTGACAGGGGCACATACTATGTCAAAGTCACCGTTCTTGACACTATCAACTGGGATGGCTTGGAGAGCGACTATATCATCGAGATCTTCAACGACTTCCTCAACATAGACGGAACGGATATCACGGCGTATGTGTGTCTGTTCGCAGCGCAATTCCCCATCGGTCTCTTCGCCTTGCTGTTCGTCGGGCGCAAGAAGAAACAAAAAAATAAATAAAATTGTATTATGTCGCTCAAACGATATAATTCAAATGAATGAAAAGGCAGGTAATAGTTGTGAAAAACATTCTGAACGCACTTACTCTTTTTGGCAAAGAGCTCCCTTGGAATCTGGACACGGCATTGTTCTGGCTGTTAGTCGCCCAGGTCGCGCTCATCATGTTCTTGGTGGTCGTGTTTGCAGTGCTCATTCACCGCGTGGGACGGCGCAATGAAACCACCGCCATTGTCATCAAGGAGCCCGAGGAAAAAACAGACGCCTCTGAAGAGGGCGCCACCGAGGAACCCCAAGAGGAAGTTCCCTCCATTGAATTCCCCGAAGAGCTCATAGGCAGTTGGGGGATCGAAGGGCACGACGACATCCGCGTTGTCATCGGCACAAGCACATTGTCCGTGGACGGCGTTGTGGCTACGGGTATCACCGAGACCGAGACGGAAGGCGAATATGCTTTCCAACTTGGCGATGTCGAATACACGGTGTTCCTGAAGCGCGCAAGAAAGCACACGGACGAGGAGACTCCCGCCGAGGATGCCGAGACGGCCAATGAGGCCGACGACAATCTGCGCCTCATCAACGGCGGTGACTACTCCTATTCCAAGCTGTACAAGTGGGTCAAGGTGGCCGCTCCCGAGGTCGAGTCCGAACCTCTCGTCATCACCTTCCCCGAGACGCTCCGCGGCGATTGGGTCGTCGAGGGCCACGAGAGCGTGCATGTGCGCATCGAGGAGCATACGCTGTTCATCGACGGCGTAGAGGCGGTAGATATCGCGCTGGACGCCGACAAGCCCACGGAATATCGGTTCAAGGCCAACGGACTTGTTTATGTCGTCGCTTACGGCACATCCGACGAGAGCGGATTCAGAAATATCAGTGGCGGCGAATTCAAAACCTGCGCGCTTGTCGAACCGTCCGAGGCGGGAGCCGAGCCCGAGGAAGAAGAACCTGTCATCATCACCTTCCCCGAATCGCTCCGAGGCGATTGGATCGTCGAGGGCCACGAGAACGTGCACGTTGTCATTCAGGAACAAACTGCACAGATCGACGGCGTCGAGGCGGAGAATATCGCGCTTGACGAAGAAGGCAACTATCTGCTTACCGCAAACGAATTAAATTATGTTATCGCATACAACACATCCGACGAGACGCCCGTGAGGACGATCAACGGCGGCAACTTTGAGGTCGCAAACCTCATTGAATATGTCGAACCCGCCGAAGTGCCTGTCGAAGAGCCCGTTGAGGAACCTGTTGAAGAGGTCGTTGAAGAGCCTGTTGAAGAACCCGTCGAGGAGATCGCCGCCGAAAGCGCCCCTGAAGAGACGCCCGAGCAGGAAGAGGCGGATCTGGAGGACGGCGCCGCTTTCACCTCCCTCTACGACAAGAGCTTCATGGCAAAATACATACAGGCGGACGACGATACCAAGGAATGGTATACGCTCATCAAAAATGAATTGCTCTCCTATAAAAACGTAAAGGCGAGGACGAGTTGGAAACGGGAGACGTTCAAGCGCAAGAAGGACGTCGCGGCAAAGATCGTCATGCGCGGAAAGACCCTGTGTCTCTATCTTCCCCTTGACCCTGCGGAATACGCCGAAACCAAGTACAAGGTGGAGCCGTCGGGAGATACCGCTTCCGTGCGGGAGACGCCCCTTATGTACCGTATCAAGAACGCACGCCGCGCAAAGTATGCGCTCGAATTGATCGCGGACAGCATGGGACGTCTCGGCGCAGAGCGCATTGAGCGTGAAGCGGAGGACTTCTACCTTCCCTATGAGAGCACGAAGCGGCTGTTTGTGCGTGGGCTCATCAAGATCAGGGGAGGCGCGGAAATACCGCAGGAGCTCCGCGACGCATTGGCCGCCGCCGCAGAAGAACCTTCTCCCGAAGCACCCGTTGAGGAGCTCGTCGAGGAGCCCGTGCCCGTGGCCGAGGAAGCGGCCGAGGAAGCTGTCGTTGCGGAGCCTGAACCCGCGGAGGCGATCGTTGAGGACGATCCTTCAGGTGAGCGCAAGCTCATTGAGTTGCAGGCCGACACGTCCAACGTCAAAAAACAGTTTATCGTCGGGGAAGTGTTTTCCTATGATGGGCTGGTCGTCAAGGCGAGATTCAATAAGCCGCCCTTTGAAGAGACGGTCGAGGGCTATTCTATCTACGTCCCGAATATGACCGTCGAGGGTGAGACGATGGTGCAGATCACATATAAGGATATGTGCGCATCTTATCCCATCGTCATAGAGCGCGTCAATGTCGAAGAGCCCGTCGAAGAGCCTGTCGAAGAGGTTGTCGAGGAGCCCGTCGAAGAGCCTGTCGAAGAGGTTGTCGAGGAACCCGTTGAGGAACCCGTCGAGGAACCCGTCGAGGAGCCTGTCGAAGAGGTCGTCGAAGAGGTCGTCGAAGAGCCCGTTGAAGAACCCGTTGAGGAGCCTGTCGAGGAGCCCGTTGAGGAGCCTGTCGAGGAGCCCGTTGAAGAGCCCGTCGAGGAGCCTGTCGAAGAACCCGTCGAGGAGCCTGTCGAAGAACCCGTCGAGGAGCCCGTTGAAGAGCCCGTTGAAGAGCCCGTTCCCGTGGAAGCGGCAGCCGAAGCGACGGAAGAGGAGAGCGAAGAGTCCGATGACCTCGATGAGGAGTTTGAAGAAGGGGCCGCAGATGGGAGAACGCGCTACGACAAGAGCTTTACGGCAAGGCTCATCCAGTCGAGAGATGAGGTGAAGTCGTGGTATGCGAGCCTCAAGAACGATCTTCTCTCCTACAAGAAGGTGAAGGCGCGGATGAGCTGGAAGCGCGAGAGCTTCCGTTTGGGAAGAAACATCGTCGCCCGCTTCGGATACCGCGGACGCACGCTGTGCATCTATTTGCCTCTCGATCCTGCCGCTTATGAGGACACCAAATACAAGGTCGAAGACGTCTCCGAATACACCGTATATGCCGATACGCCCTGCATGTACCGTTTGAAGAATGCGCGGCGGGTACGGTATGCCGCAGAACTGATCGCGGAGTTGATGGACGCATGGGGGATCGGCCGCATCGAGCGTGCGGAGGAGGATTATTATCTTCCCTATGAGGAGAATGAGCCGTTGATCGAGAGGGGCCTCATCAAGGTCACCAACGGAGCGTCGGGGCAAGTCGCTTCACAGGACACCGTCGAGGAAGTCGCCGTCACGAAAGCCCCCGCTGAAGAGCCTGTTGCAGAAGTTGTCGCGGAAGAGCCTGTTGCAGAAGAACCCGTCGTTGAAGAAGCCCCTGTTGAGGAAATTCCCGTTGAAGAGACAACGGAAGAGGAACCTGTTGTCGAGGAAACGGCCGAAGAACCTGTCGAAGAAGCAGCAGAAGAGCCGACCGAAGAGCCCGCTATTGAGGAAGCGGCCGAAGAGCCGACCGAAGAGCCAGCTGTTGAGGAAGCCCCTGTCGAAGAGACAACGGAAGAACCTGTCGAGGAATCCCCCGTTGAAGAGACAACAGAGGAACCTTTTGTTGAGGAAGCAGCCGAAGAGCCCGTCGAAGAAGCCGAAGTGGAAGTGGAGGCTTTGTCCAAGAAGGAACTGAAAGACGTTCAGTCCTATCAAGAAGAGGAGAGGGACGAGGACGGCATTGAGGTCGTAGGCGTAATGTTCCGCCGCCGCGGGAGGAAGGTGTATTGGTTCGATCCCGACGGAAAGACGTGGGAGAAGGGCGAGATCGCGCTCTACAAAACGCCCAATGATCCTCCGCAGGAGGTCATCGTCGTGGACAATGCGAAGCTGTCGCCGAGCAAGCTGCATCTTCCCTTGAAACCTCTGCAAAAGGCTTCCCGCCGTTCGCAGAAAAATTGAAGCAGTTCAGCGAAAACAAATTTTCAAAACCCAACGGGCGGCGCTCACGCGCCGCCCGTATCTCTTGCCTTTTCCCCTTTCATGGAGGGGGTACCGCAGTAAAAAGCCTTCCCCCGTGGGGGGAAGGTGGCACGGCGGAGCCGTGACGGATGAGGGGTATTCTGATTGGGAGCACCCCTCATCACCGCCTTCGGCGGAGCTTCCCCCCAAGAGGGGAAGCCTTCCATTGCTGCTTCCGCATCATTCTGCTCCTCCGCTCATTCTGAGGGAGCGAAGCGACCGAAGAATCCCCTCAAACGAAGTCTTCTTGCCCACCCCTTGAGGGGTGGGTGTCGAGCGAAGCGAGACGGAAGGGGCGTTGCATTATCAGAATGACACCCCCTCAGTCACGCAAGAGCGCGTGACAGCTCCCCCTCAAGGGGGAGCCAAGAAAAAGTGGTGACCCACCCCCCTACCCGTTACGGCGGCAGGGACCGCCGTAACCCCGTCGGCGAGGCCACGCCTCCTGCCGCGGCGCAGCTCACAGTGCACCGCACTGTTGAGCAGAACTGCGCCGTGGCACCCCCACGGAGGGGGTAAGAATGCGGAACAACAAGGGAAGGCTTCTCCCAAGGAGGAGCCTTTCCCCCAGGCGACTGAGGTGGGCAACGAGGAGGTACCCCCTTCCCTACCCTCCCCCCTCAAGTATAAGGGGGGAGGCGGTGATTTTTCTCGCCTGCCCCCTTCCCAAGGGTGCGGGGTAGGGGTGGGGTTCATTCTGAACGTAGTGAAGAATCCCCTCAAACGAAGTCAAAAACCAGCCGCCCGCCGACATTTCTATTGTTCCAAGGATGGCACGAGCAGTATGCGAAGTGATGATTTCGATTCGAAGAACCAAGCCGTACTCTCCCACTCGGGAATGTTCGGTTGTTTTGTTTGCCATGAATATTACGACGGAGCACAAATTTGCGCTCCGCCGTCAAGAGTTTTAGCAGTGGTTTTTTCCAAATTATTTTTTCCCTTGTCGGAAACATTTTCCGCATTTTCTAAATATCACATCGTGTTCCTTTTCGAATTTTACCGCATCATCTAATGTGTCAAATGGAATAAAATCATACATACTGTTTGAATATGGACAACGCCCTTTTATGTGTAACGTTCGTTGTTGCTTTGTCATGTTGACATTATAGTCCTTTGACAGTTCTTGAAACGTTTGGCCGTCTCCGCTTCGAATAATGAAGTCTTTCAAGTCTACTAACATAATTTATCTCCTTTTTTGATGCTGTTGCAATCATTATTTTAATCTGTTGTAGTTTTCTTCCAATTAAAATTGCAATATGTTTTTGTCAGATACGCTACGGCTATGGCGGGGGTCTGTAATTGTGCCGCGTCTATCTCGGTCGTATCGTCGAGGCTCCAACCGTTCGGATCCTCAAAAGTAATAGTAGCCAAATTGTTACAATCATAGAATGCGTGAGATCCAATCGATGTCACACTTTTCGGAATTGTGAACTCGGTGAGGTTGCAGTGGCTGAATGCATATTGCCCAATGCTCTCCAACTGACTGTTCGGTGCAAAGATCACTTCATTTAAGCCGCTGAAACTAAACGCATTATTGCCAATCGATTTGACGCTTGCGGGGATCGTAATGCTTTTAAGATTATTGCATCCACTGAAAGCTTCATCGCCGATCGAAGGTACACCTTCTTGGATCGTGACCTCTGCAAGCAGGTCGCAATCATAGAAAGCCTCTTCCCCGATCTTCGTAATGCTATTCGGGATTTTGACGGAAGTTATGCTATCTTCGTCTTTGAATGCGCCGTTGCCGATTTCCGTGACGGGCAATCCCTCATATTCCTCCGCGATGTCGATAGCCTTCTCTGTACAGGTCCCCATGCTGATCAATACATAGTGGTCTCCAGACTGAACATATAATAATCCCGTGTGTTGTGCGCAACGAATGCAAACGTCCTTTTGATATTCATGGCCGAGCGGGTCGGTGTAGTCGTCAATGTAGTCTTTCCCGCAGTCAGCGCAGGTATAGGTCGTATATCCTTGTTCTGTGCAGGTCGGTTTTGTTTCTACGCCTTCATAATCATGTTCACCTTCAAAAACTTCGACAGGGGCAGTCGTATCGGAAATGTTCGGCAAACCCGATTCCTCGCTTATCACACATCTGAATACGGAATAATTAGAATAATCATCCTTGATCGTCAATTGAATAACTTGTCCATTCAATCCCAAATAATTAGACAGTTGAACGACGTTGTTTTCAGAATAATCCAACACCTTTGTCGGAGTTTCACTCGTTTCAGATTGAAAGATCTCCCACTTGTACGACAGTTCGCCATATCCCCCTGTGGCAAAATCCGCAGTATAGCTGACCGTTGTAATTCTATCATTTAGAACACTACGGCCTGACTGATAAATCAATACAGAAATATCTTGGATCGTCTCGTCCTCTTCAGTATCGCATCGGGAACAGCTACGATGTACGGTCGCCTTTGCGTTGCAACGCTTCGGCGTATAGTTCTCTATCCATTGGTGCCCGAGGGCGGAATCTTCGTCTTCGCGGGTGTCCGTCACAGTACAGCGGATACATTTTGCCGTTTCCGTTCCATTCTCCAAGCAAGTAGCATCGCCATTGGGAATATACGTCTCAAATGTGTGCCCGAGGGCTTTCCCTTCGCGGGTGTCCGTCACGGTACAACGAATGCAAGTTGCCGTCTCCGTTCCTTTTTCCAAACAAGTAGCATCACCGTTGGGAGTATATGTCTCGAATGTGTGGCCGAGGGGGGATTTTTCGGTATAGTTCTCTATCTTGTGGCACCACGAACACTCTTGGTATGCCTCCCAACCGATTTCAGTGCAGGTCGGCTCTTGGGCGGCGACGGTCTGCATCGAGTGCCCATGCGCGGGCAGAAATTCATACCCGTTTTTAAAGTCGCAGCGGGAACAGGCCATGTAAGGGGCGAACCCGTCCTCTGTACAAGTCGGGCTTTTTCCGTTTATAGAGTGGACATCGTGTCCCAAAGCTGGTATTGATTGAAAATTTTCTTTGAAATCACAGCGCGTGCAACCCGTGTACGCTTCCCAGCCGATTTCGGTACAGGTCGGGTCCTTCGCCGCAATTTCCCGTATGTCGTGCCCGAGGGCGTCGGTGTAGGAGTCTACATAGCTATCGCCGCAGAGGCATGAATGGGTCGTGAAGCCCTGCTCCGTGCAGGTGGGAGCGGTGACAGTCTCCGTATAGACGTGTACATGTTCACCATTTTCACCATTGCCGCCGTTGCCGCCATTGCCGCCGCAGGCGGCGAAGGTCAGGCACAGGCAGAGCGAGGCGAGAGCGGTCAGAATCGCAAATCTGAATTTTCTCTTCATCGTTTTTCTCCTTTTATCGGATTTCTGACAATATTATAACGAAAGTTCGATTGAAAGTCAACGGAATATCGCTAAATAATTAACGGTGAAATGTTTATAATATTTTCATGGATATCATTGAAAGGATCAAAGAACTTCGCGATGAGCGGGGCTGGAGTACCAATCAGCTTGCGCTTGAGGCGGAGCTTACGCAGTCAACGGTTTCTACGCTTCTCACAAAGACGAACTCTCTGCCGAGCCTTGACACGCTGTCCCACCTCTGCGACGCGTTCGGGGTGACCCTTGCCCAATTCTTCATGGAAGAGGAGGAGAGCGAGCTCGTCAGCGCGCAGGAAAAGCTCCTGATCGAACGATACCGAAAATTGCCTGAACGGAAAAAGAAAGCAGTGCTCGCATTGCTCGACGATTGAATGCGTATGACGGACGTCCCGAAAGGGGGTCTGTTTTTTTTATTACAATTATGCCCACCTCAGTCTCGCTTCGCTCGACAGCTCCTCCTTGGGAGGAGTCGAGGGAGGACTTCGTTCAAGGGGATTCTTCCCCTTCGACTGCGCTCAGGGTCAGAATGAGCGGGTAGGGGAGCAACGGCCAGTCATGCCCACCTCAGTCTCGCTTCGCTCGACAGCTCCTCCTTGGGAGGAGCCGAGAGAGGACTTCGTTCAAGGGGATTCTTCCCCTTCGACTGCGCTCATGGTCAGAATGAGCGGTCGCTCACTGCGTTCGCGACATCTCCCCTAAAAGGGGCGACAAGGAGGGACTTCGTTCAAGGGGATTCTTCCCCTTCGACTGCGCTCAGGGTCAGAATGAGCGGGGGAGGGGCGCTCTCTATATTTGGAGGAAGAAAAAAGTTTTCAATTGCATGAAAATTGCGTGACAAACGAAGGGGGTGCCTGTTATAATAACGGGGAGGATCCTCTGTTCGGGATCCCGAAAGCAGAGGGAAGATTTTCTCTATGAGCGCATGGGATATCATTAAAATCATCTTGCAGATCTTCGGGGGCATGGGGACCTTCCTCGTCGGCATGAAGATGCTCTCCGAGAACATGACGAAACTCGCGCATGGCAAGCTCAAAAAAATGCTTTCCAAGACGGCAAACAGCCGCTTTGCGGGCGTCGGCATTGGCGCGGCGGTCACTGTGCTCGGGCAGAGCTCGGCCTTTACGACGGTCATGGTCGTCGGCCTCGTCAATGCGGGCATCATGACGCTCTTTCAGGCGACTGCCGTCATCATGGGCGCAAACATCGGGACGACGCTCAATGCGTGGGTCATCGCCCTCGGCGGGTCGGACATCACCGTCTTTTTCTTCATTCTTGCCGCCATCGGCGTGCTCATGACGATGTTTTCCAAAAACGAACGCGTCGTGACCCTCGGCTCGGTCATTGCCGCCTTCGGAATCATCTTTGTCGGGTTGAAATTCATGTCGAGCGCCCTGACGTTCGAGGCGGGGAGCGAAGCCTACAACAGGGTTTCCGAAGTGCTTCACACCATCCGTTCGCCCATTCTGCTCCTCTTCATCGGCATCGCCATTACCGCCCTTGTGCAGTCTTCGACGGCCGTCAATGCCATCATTCTGACGATGGTCTCGACGGGGCTCATGATCGGCGACGGGGGGAACGCCGCCCTCTACATCATCATCGGTTCCAACATCGGCACCTGCGTCACCGCGCTCATCTCTTCGCTCGGGGCTTCCCCGAACGCCAAGCGCGCCGCTCTCATTCACTTTCTCTTCAACCTCTTCGGCGCGGTCATCTTTACGGTCATTCTCGTGTGCTGGCCGCAATTTTCGGACGTCGTCCTGAATAGCGTCATTCCCTCGGGCTCCATGAAGCTCGGCGACGTCGACATGGCCCCGGGAATGCAGATCGCCCTCTTCCATACCCTGTTCAATACCATCAATACCCTTCTGTTCCTGCCCTTCGTCAACGGCTTTGTCTGGATCGCGGAGCATCTTGTCCGCGAAAAGAAGGAAGTCCCCGCCCACGGCGACCTCTATGCCGAACTGGACGACCGCCTTCTCCGTTCGCCCTCCGTCGCCCTCGGCTACATGTATGAGGAGACGGGAAAGGTCTTTTCCTACGCCATGGGGGAGCTGAACAGGGCCTTTGAGGCCTTTCTTGACAGGGACGTCTCCGCCGCGGAGGACGTTCACATGCGCAATGCCGAACTTGCCGCGGCCAACCGAAAGGGGGTCTCCTATCTCGTCAAGCTCACCGCCCAGTCGGCCGCCCTCGAGGACGAAAAGACGGTCTCCGATCTGCACTACGTCCTGAACGACATCATGCGTATCGGCGAACTTGCCGACAACGTCACCAAGTACACCCGCACGACGGCGGAGGACGGGCTCGTCTTTTCCGAGGAATTTTTGGAGATGCTCCGTGCCATGTATGCCAAGATCCGCAGGCTGTACGAGCTGTCCCTCGAGATCTTTTTGCACAGGGACAAGGGGAAACTCCGCGAGCTCGACGCTTTGGAGGACGAGATCGACGCGGACAGGAAGATGCTCTTCTCCACGCACATCGAGCGGCTGAACGAGGGCAAGTGCGACCCCAACAATTCGAGCGTGTTTATCAACCTCGTCGCCAATCTCGAGCGTGCGGCCGACCACATCACCTACATCGCCCACTCCGTCGGGGAGGGCGGCAGGGAAGCGTATCTCGAGAAAGCTTGAGAGAGTTCTCTGCGGAGGCCGAAGAAAAAATTTCCCCCCAAAATCAAAAAACCGTGAAAATTTGCTTGACAGGACAAAAATACCTGTGATAATATGGGGGCAACAGGAGACGAAAGAGATGTTTTTCGCAGCCGTAAACAACATGATGCGCATGTGCAGGACCCGGGCAGAGATGTACGGGCTTGTTGCCGCGCGTTAAGATTCGGTAATAAGTCAGTTTCCTGCCCGTGCAAGACATGCGCGGGCAGTTTTTTATTTCAAGGAGAACGATATGAGTTTCATTGATAAGACCTTCATGATGCAGATGCGTACCCGCGGGCTGTTCCCGACGGGCGGTTTGCCGTGACTGCATTCTGCCCCGAAGAGCCCGCGGAACCTTATCCGCGGGTTTTTTTCTTTCAAAAAAATAAGGAGAGAAGCATGATAGAACTCAAACATATCACAAAGGAATATTCCTCCCAAGAGGGGACGACGCTCGCCCTCGACGACGTATCACTCACCGTAAGAGACGGCGAGATCTTCGGCATCATCGGGCTGTCGGGCGCGGGAAAGAGCACGCTCGTCCGCTGTATCAATCTTCTCGAACGGCCCACGCACGGCCAAGTGTTCATTGACGGCGAGGAACTCACCGCCATCGGGAGGAAACGGCTCTTGTTTCTTCGCCGCAACATCGGCATGATCTTCCAGAGCTTCAATCTGCTCGAACAGCGCACGGCGGAGGGCAATATTCGCTTTCCGCTCGAGATCGCGGGGGTGAAGCGGCGGGCCGCCGAGGCGCGGGCGAGGGAACTTTTGGAGCTCGTGGGGCTCTCGGAGAAGGCCAAAAGCTATCCTTCCCAGCTCTCGGGCGGGCAGAAACAGCGCATCGCCATCGCGCGGGCGCTTGCAACGAGGCCCAAATATCTCCTCTGCGATGAGGCGACAAGCGCCCTCGATCCCGCGACGACGGACTCCATTCTCCAGCTTCTCCGCCGCATCAACCGCGATCTCGGCGTGACGATCGTCGTCATCACCCATGAGATGCGGGTGGTGGAGAGGGTGTGCGACCGCGTCGCCGTGCTCGACAACAGCAGGGTCGCCGAAGAGGGAGAGGTGAGCGAAGTATTTTCCTTCCCGCAGTCGGCGATCGCAAAACAGCTCATCCTTCCCGAACTCATTCGCTCCGCCGAGGGCATTGGGGGCAAAAAACTGCGCCTCGTGTTCCGCGGAGAGACCGCCGACAGGCCCATCATCTCCAAGCTCGCCATCGAATGCGGGGTCACCGTTGACATTCTGTATGCCGACACCAAGCGCATCGACGGCAAGGCATTCGGGCACATGGTCATTTCCCTTCCCGAGGGCGGGGAGGAAAAGGTCCGACAATTTTTGGAAGGGCAGAACGTTGCATTCAAGGAGGAAGTATGAGTCGTCTTTTTGTCCAGCTCGGCGCGGAGGGATTTCTCCTCGGCGTCCTCGAAACACTCTACATGACCGTCATTTCCACGGCCGTTGCCTATCTCATCGGTCTCCCCGTCGGAGTACTGCTCTGTATCACGGATAAGGACGGGTTAAGGCCCATGCCGTGGCTCAATCGCGTCGTCGGCTTCCTCGTCAATATCCTGCGCAGTATTCCTTTCATCATTCTTATCGTCGCACTCATCCCTGTCGCGCGGGCGGTCGTGGGGACGAGCATCGGGAACGGGGCCATGATCTTCATGCTCACCGTCGCCGCCGCTCCCTATGTGGCGCGGATGGTCGAAAGTTCTCTGAAGGAAGTGGACCGTGGCGTCGTCGAGGCGGCACGTTCGATGGGGGCGGGGACGTTCGCCATCATTTGCAAGGTCTATCTGCCCGAGGCAAAGCCCTCCCTCATCGCGGGAGCCGTCATTTCCACCGTGACCGTTCTCGGCTACTCTGCCATGGCGGGCACGATCGCGGGCGGGGGGCTCGGCGCCATCGCCGTCACACAGGCGCGGCCGTCGGGCGCGGAAGACGTCATCTGGCTGTGCGTCGTCCTCATCGTCATCATTGTACAGGTGATACAGGAACTCGGCGCTTTCCTCGCGAGAAAGACGGACCGCCGTCTCCGCGCGGGAGCGAAGAGGGCGTCGAAAGCCAAAAAAATTTCAAAATAAAATCTAAAAAAAGGAGATACAAGTATGAAAAAATTCCTCTGCGGCACTCTCGCCGCGATCCTCGCCTTCGGGCTCACCCTCACCGCCGCCGCTTGCGGCAGGACCATCGACACCGATCCCGAGACCATTGTCGTCGGTGCAAGCGCAACGCCGCATGCACTCATTCTCGACGCCGTCAAGGAGGACCTTGCCGCCGCGGGATACACCCTCGAAGTCAAGGTGTTCGACGACTACATTACCCCCAACACTGCGCTCGAAGAGGGCAGCATCGACGCCAACTACTTTCAGCATACGCCCTATCTTAACACCTTCAATGAGGAGTACAGAACTCACTTGACGGCCGTCGGAAAGATCCACTATGAGCCCTTCGGCGTCTATGGGAAGGGAGTAACGCAGGAACAGTTCGACACACTCAAAACGGGCAGGACCATTCTCGTCCCCAACGACGGCAGCAATCTCACCCGCGCGCTGTTCGTGCTCCGCGACGAGGGCTATATCGGGCTTCCCGCAGACGTCTCCCCCGAGATCAACCTGACCGTTCATGACATCACGGATCTGCGGGGCAACACCGTCACTCCCGTACAGGCGGAGAATGTCGCACAGATCCTCAAAGAGTCGGACGCGGGCACTGTCGCCGTCATCAACGGCAATTATGCCCTGCAGGCGGGGCTCAAGGCAGAGGATGCGCTCGCGTTCGAGGATTCAGACGGGGCGGCGGCACAGCTCTACGCCAACGTCATCGCCGTCAGAGAGGGGAATGAAAACCACCCCAAGATCGCCGCTCTTTTAGATGCTCTCAGGTCGCAGAAGGTGATCGATTTCATCAACGCCGAGTTCGGCGGCGCAGTGCAGGCCGTCTTTTCTGTGTGAGAGATTTTTGGGAAAGATGACAGCGAGACCGCAGAAGAGGCGCCGCAAACGGTTGACGGAGAGGAAGGGTTGTGCTATAATCAAGGAAAAAATTTCCGAAAGGATTTGATATGAAGATCACCTTTACGCAGGAGGGCAAGAAGCCCGTTGTCTCGGGCGGCGTCGGCCTGTTCTTTGAAGATCTCAATTACGACCTCGACGGCGGACTGTACGCCGAGATGCTCGAGAACCGCAACTTCGAGGCCAAGGACGTCCACGGCGAGTGGGATCGTTACATTGTCGAGGAGGACGGCGGCTACGGCTGGGAGCCTTCGCCCAAGGGCGCGAAGGTCGCCCTCAAGATCAAGACGGACAGGGCGCTTTTCCCCGAGAATCCCCACTACATGCGCGTCGAAGCCATGGAGCCCAATGCGGGCGTGTCCAACAAGGCCTACGACGGCATCTATCTCACCAAGGGACGCAGCTACAAGATCTCCTTCTACGCCCGCTCCTACGACTACAAGGGGGCCGTCCGCGTCGGCGTGTACGGGGCCGATCTCCTGCTCATGGGGCGCAGGGTCAAGATCAGAATGGACGGCAAGTGGCACAAGTACGCCTTTACCGTCAGGGCGAAGCAGAGCGCAGAGCGGGCGCAGTTCCGCTTTCTCCTCGAGAAGGCGGGGGCGCTTCACATCGACGCCTTCTCCGTGATGCCCGACAATGCCGTGCTCGGCGTCTTCCGCCGCGACCTCGTCGACCTGATGAAGGCGATGAACCCTGGATTTCTGCGCTTCCCCGGGGGATGCGTCGTGGAGGGGAACAACCTCGAGAACAGATACCTCTGGAAAAATTCCATCGGCCCCGTCGAGCGCAGGAAGCAGAACTGGAACCGTTGGGCCGTGCATGCGACGGGCCCCGAGACGGGCTGGCGGTCGGAATTTTCCCACTACGGGCAGACCCTCGGCATCGGGTACTATGAGTATTTCCGCCTCTGCGAATATTTGGGCGCAAAGCCCCTTCCCGTCGTCTCCGTCGGCATCGCCTGCCAATACATGTCCACCGAATTTGTCCCCCTCGACGACCCCGCGCTCGAGACCTACATTCAGGAGGCCCTCGACGTCGTGGAGTTCGCCAACGGCGGCAAGGACACCGTTTGGGGCAAGGTGAGGGCGGAACTCGGCCACCCCGAGCCCTTCAACCTCGAGATGCTCGGCGTCGGCAATGAGCAGTGGGAGGCCTCGCCCGTGCAGAAGGAGACGGGCAAGCCCGCGCCCAATGAATTTTACAAGAGGTTTGAGATCTTCGAAAAGAGGATCCACGAAAAATATCCCGACCTCAAGATCGTCGGCACTGTCGGCCCGACGGTGGACACCGATTCCCACCGCGACGCTTGGAAGTGGACGAGGGAAAACCTCGAAAAGAACCCCAACTTCGTCTATGTCTCCGACGAACATTTCTATGTTCCGCCGCAGTGGATGTACGATCATGTGAATGTGTACGATTCCTACCCGCGCCTCGGGACGGTGTATGCGGGCGAATATGCGGCCCATGTCCCGGGGTCGGGGGCGGCGGGCTTCAACGCGCCGCAGTCGAATTGCTGGGAGGGCGCGCTCGCGGAGGCCGCCTTCATGACGGGCATGGAGAGGAATTCGGACGTCGTCATTATGAAGTCGTTCGCGCCGCTCTTCGGCCGCCTCGGCTACACGGAGTGGTGCCCCAACCTCATTTGGTTCGACGGCAAGAGCGCGTACGGCTCGGCGAGCTACTATGTCCAACTTCTCTACAGTCAATATACGGGGAGTTGGTCGTTCGATACGGCGACGGACGAGGAAGGCGTCTATGCCTCGGTGACCGAGCGGGACGGGACCTATTTTGTAAAGGCCGTCAACGCCAATGACAGGGAAGTGCAGGCCGAAGTGGCGGCGGACGTCGATTTCGGCTCCATGACGAGGATCATCCGCCTCGCGGGGAAGTTGGAGGAATACAACACGATCGACGCCCCGACGCTGATCGCGCCCGAGGAGATCGCGCCCACCGCGCCGACCTCCCTGACCCTCCCTCCGCACAGCTTCACGGTCATGATCTTTAAGAAGTAGAATGGTGAATTTCAAAGCCGCCGACGCTTTCTCAAAGCGTCGGCGGCGTATTTTTAATTGAAAATTGAAAATTGTGGTGGAGGAGTTGGGACCCTCTCGCTGCCCCTTTTAGGGGAAGTCCCCGAGCTTGCGAGGGGAAAGGGGTTTTGAAACCCCTCTGTCTCGGCTACGCCTCGACATCTCCCCTATGAGGGGCGACGAGGCATTCGCTCCCCTCCATTGGGGTGCCGTCCTTTACCCCCTCCATGGGAAGGGGGTAGGGGAGTGGGCAACGATTCTGAATGATGCCCACCTCAGTCGCCTTCGGCGACAGCTCCTCCTTGGGAGGAGCCTTCTCGCTGCCCCTTTTAGGGGAAGGGGCGAACGCAGTGAGCCAAAGGGGTTTCGGAAACCCCTCTGTCTCGGCTACGCCTCGACATCTCCCCTGAAAGGGGCGACAAGGGGACAACGCTAAAGGGGATCCTTCGCTTCGCTCTGAATGACGCAAGAAAGTGGACGGCAAAGGCAATTTTTAATATTCGTCACGACTTTCCTGCTCTAAAATTTCTTTGATCGCGGCGATACTCACCATGGTATCTTCGAGACTTCTGATGACGACCGATTTTTTGACGCGAAGGCGTCGCGGCCGTATTCTCCAATGGTCACATATCCCATGCTTCTCGACGGGCTGGACTGTCTTCGAGCAAAGTCCGAAGTTCGCCGATGCAAAGCAACAATATCCCTTTGTATAGAAAGGACAGTAGTTTCCGCAGTTCCAGCAAGATTTTTCCATGATTTATTACACTCCCTACGCGAATCCGCATAGAACAATTATATTACACGATTTCGTGTAAGTCAAGACTTTTTATCCGAAAACGTGTAAAATATCATTGTAAGGTACTTATGATCGATATTGGACACGCATTGAGAGAACAACGGGAGAAAATGGGGCTTTCGCAATCCGAGCTCGCAAGGCAAACGGGGCTCAGACAGCAGAGTATCAGCAGGTGGGAGAGCAACACCCATGTGCCGAATGTACTCGACTGTATTGTTTTGGCCGAATTTTACGGTGTTTCGCTCGATGTGCTTTTGGGGTTAGAGGGCGAGGGGGTTTGAAAGAAGCCCTCGATGAATATTGTTTCAAAGCCGCCGACGCTTTTTCAAAGCGTCGGCGGCGTATTTTTAATTAAAAATTGAAAATTGTGGTGGAGGAGTTGGGACCCTCTCGCTGCCCCTGTAGGGGAAGTCCCCGAGCTTGCGAGGGGAAAGGGGTTTTGAAACCCCTCTGTCACTCACTTCGTTCGCGACATCTCCCCTATGAGGGGCGACGAGGCATTCGCTCCCCTCTATGGGGGGTACCGTCCTTTACCCCCTCCCGCCCCGCGCGCATTCTATTCGATTCCAAGCGCGGCACGAGCGCGAAGCGCGAAGTCGGAGGGGGGTAGGGGGGTGGGCAACGATTCTGAATGATGCCCACCTCAGTCGCCTTCGGCGACAGCTCCTCCTTGGGAGGAGCCTTCTCGCTGCCCCTTTTAGGGGAAGGGGCGAACGCAGTGAGCCAAAGGGGTTTCGGAAACCCCTCTGTCTCGGCTACGCCTCGACATCTCCCCTGAAAGGGGCGACAAGGGGACAACGCTAAAGGGGATCCTTCGCTTCGCTCTGAATGACGCAGTGCCCCCACTGCATTTTTTCATTCCCGATCTCTGCGGGAGGCGCTTTTTACTTTACAAATCGCCGTCTTTCCATTATAATAGAGCTATGATTCGCATTGCAGAGGGCTGGAAAGATTTTTCCGTCATCGCCACGGGGGACGGCTATAAATTGGAACGGTGGGGGAGCGTCACCCTCCTTCGCCCCGATCCTCAAGTCATTTGGCAGGGCAGAGACCTCTTTTCCCTCGACTACGACGCCGTCTATCGCCGCAGTGACAAGGGCGGCGGTGCATGGGAGTACAGACGGCCGCTCCCCGAGAGTTGGACCGTCGGCTATGGGGACCTGACCTTCAGGATCAAGCCGATGGGCTTCAAGCACACGGGCCTTTTCCCCGAACAGGCCGTCAACTGGGAGAGGACGGGCGCGCTCGTCCGCGAGGCCGTCCGAAGGGGGAGAAAGCCGAAGATCCTCAACCTTTTTGCCTACACGGGCGGGGCGACGGTCGCGCTCGCCAAGGCGGGGGCCGAGGTCGTCCACGTCGACGCCGCCAAGGGCATGGTCGAGCGGGCGGGGGAGAACGCGCGCCTTTCGGGCATTGCAAGCGGTATCCGCTACATCGTGGACGACTGCAAAAAGTTCGTCCTCCGCGAGATCAGGCGGGGAAACCGCTACGACGGCATCGTCATGGATCCCCCCTCCTACGGAAGGGGCCCGAGCGGGGAGATGTGGAAGATCGAGACCGAACTTTTTCCCTTCGTCAAGCTCTGCGCACAGCTTTTGTCGGACGATTTTCTCTTTTTCCTCATCAATTCCTACACGACGGGACTGCAACCCGCGGTCTTGAGCAACATTCTGACCCTTGCGCTCGGCGGGGGCAACATCGAAGCGTACGAGGTGGGACTTCCCACCGAGGAGGGCATTCCCCTTCCCTGCGGCGCGGGAGGCATTTACATTCATGGCTGACATTGCGGAAAACATTCTCTATGAGGACAATCACATCATCGTCGTTTTGAAGGAGCAGAACCTCGCCTGCTGTCCCGACGACAGCGGGGACGAGAACCTTCTCGACATTCTGAAGGAGTACATCCGCGTCAAATATCAGAAGACGGGGAATGTCTACCTCGGCCTCGTGCATCGGCTGGACAGGCCCACGGGCGGCGTCATGGTCTTTGCGAAGACGTCGAAGGCCGCCTCCCGCCTCTCCGAGCAGATGAAGACGGGGGACTTTGAGAAGAAATATCTCGCCGTTCTGAACGGGACCCTCGACCCCGAGGAGGGGAAGATGGAGGGCTGGCTAAAGAAGAACGCCGTCAACAACATGGTCTACCTCACCCCGCAGGGCACGGAGGGGGCCAAGTACGCCCGCCTCGACTACAGGACGCTCTCCTCGCTCGGCAAGTATTCGCTCGCCGAGATCAAACTGCACACGGGCCGAAGCCATCAGATACGGGTGCAGACGGCGGGGGCGGGACATCCCGTCTTCGGCGACATGCGCTACGGCGGCGAGAAGGCGCAGAAGGGCAAGCTCGCCCTCTGGGCCTATTCGCTCTCCTTCACCCATCCCGTCGCCAAGGAGCGGATGCGCTTTGTGGCCTTTCCCCCCGACGCGGCGCCGTGGAAGGAGTTCGGTGTCGACCGCCTCGATCTTGTGTAGCAAACGTGGAAATTCTGCGAAATTTTTAATTTCTTGTAAGATAGAGGCAAATACCGCTTGACGGGCGGGCAAAATTATTGTAAAATAATCAGAGATAATCGGGCGGTATATCCGCGTGGAGCTTATTATCATGAGTAAGATAAAATCACGTACCATAATCATCATGGCCTGCGTTGCGCTCTTGGCCCTTCTCATGGGGCTGGCCGTCGGCCTGCTCACCCCTGTGACGGCCACGGCGGTCACAGTTCGTCCCACGTCCATCTTTTGGGCGATGACGGGCGGCGAGGTCAGAGCATATTCAGAGAAAAAGGAGGACGCCGAGGCCGATCCTTCCTTCGGCTACGTCACACTCGTCTTCGCCGAGACCGACCACAAGGAAGGTTCGGTGGAGTATCACAGGGACCTTGCCCTCAAGTGGTACACTCCCGTCGATGAGAAGCCCGAAGTGGAGGAGGGCGCCACGGCCGAGCCGATCGACCGCTCGGCGGAGAATCATCTCCGGTACTTTTCGATGACCTTTTCCTTCCCCGAAGTCAACTTCGACACCTTCACCATCACCTTCACGGGCGCGGAGGAGAACGTCACCAAGGACGGCGAAGCCGTCAACCAAGTCATCTTCAAGAAGGACGGCAACTCCGTCTATGCCTATATCAAGGATTCGGGACTGCAGGAGGAGTACAAGGACAAGAAGGACGAGGAGGACTATGTTCCCCTTGAATCCGAACGCTGTGTGTTAGACGATGCTACGGGCGACATCACCCTCGCCCTCTCCGAGGAGGGGTGCAAGGCGGGCGAATTCGCCCTGACCCTCAATGGGCAGCCTGTCGGCGAGAAACACTCCAAGCTCACCAACGTCGGCGGCTACTTCATGGAGTACCGCACGACCGTCCCCATGGCCTTCAAGACCGTCATGCCCGAGGGCGCGACGGGTTCGCAGAAGGTCCTCATGAAGGAGCTCAACGGCCAGACCCTCAAGGTCACGAGCGGCACGGCCGAGAAGGAAAACGGGGCGACCAAGGTCCAGCCCGACGGCACCGTGCTCTACACGGACGGTTCGGTGGAGGACAATGCGGCGCCCGCGCTCGTGCTCAATCAGAAGGTCTACGCCTTCACGCTCGGGCAGAGATTTGCACTCGACTACGAGGTCATGGACGTCTGCTATGACGGCACTCCCTCCGTTTCCCGCTACTACTACATCGCGAAAATGGACGGGGAAACCTGCGTGGCTCCCAAGGATCCCTCCGTCCAGCTCGACGAGACAAAAGGCTATCAGTCCCTCTCCACCACCGATTATTTCCTGCCCAAGGAGGAGATGATCGAGAAGGAAGAACAGTTCGTCTCCATTCGTTTCACCGTCTCCGACGGCAGGGACGGGGCTTCGAGCCGCTACTACTATTATCTCGACTGGTATGCCGATGAGGGCGCCGTCAAGAAGGACGGGGATTTCACCTATATCCGCATCGACCGCGAAAAGACGGCTCCCTACTACACGATCATTGACACGAAGACGACAGAGGGGACGAATCAGAAGACCGCGGATTACGATACCCTTGTCGACGGCTATCAGGATGAGCTCGACGCGGCGGCCAAGAAGGCCTCTGCGGGCGACGGCGCTTACTTCTATCTGCCCTCCCTTCGCGACCTCATCGCGAGCGACAGCGCAGATTACCGCAACCTGAGATTCAGCATCTACTACTACAAACCCGGCGTCGCAGAGGGGAGCTCTGCTTCCTCCGAGACCAGCCTTCGCTATAACAATCTCCGCTTTGAGATCGAGGAGCCCGGCAGGTACAAGTTCCGCGTCATGGCGGCCGACGCCGCGGGCAACACGATGCAGATGTACATCGACGAGGGCGACGGCCAGCCCAAACTCACCGCCCTCTCCTCGAGCAACATCTGGGACGTCGACGAGATCCCCGATTTCACGATCGACATCGACTACACGGGCGCAGTCATCGAGGACATGGAGGGGCAGAGCATCGGCTACCGCGGCACGTCTTACTCCATCTCGAGCTTTGACATCATCGCCTATGGCAACAGCACGAGGGAATACTCCCTGTACTACCTCGACGCACAGAAGGTCAAGGAGAAGAACCTCGAGGCGATCACCTATGATCAGCTCGTCGAGGACGCCGAGAAGTATCTGACGGACGAGGCGTACAAGGACTGCTTCACCGAGATCAGGAAGTACAATTCCGACGTCAGCATCGACGACAAGGACGCCTGGGACAGGACGGACAACGACTACAACTGGAACCCCGGTTCCACGCCCGGTTCCTTCACCCCGCAGGCGAGCGGCCTCTACGTCGTGAAGCTCACCCTGACCGACGCCCTCCTTGCGAACACAGTCAAGACTGCCTATCAGGCCATCGACATCCGCAATCCCGTGGACGTCACGCCCGCGCAGATCGATTGGTTCCAGAACAACATCACTTCCGTCGTGCTCTTCTCGATCTCCGCAGTGCTTGCGGTCGCGATCGTGGTGCTGTTCGTCGTCAAGCCCGCCGAGAAGAACGTCGAGGACGTCGATCTCGAAAAGCTCAAGGGCAAGAAGGGGAAGAAATAATTTTCCCGAAAGAGAAATGACAAACCGCCGAGGTTGACCTCGGCGGTTTTTGCGCGGAAAACGATCGGGCGGCGGTCCGCTGTCTTCGGGTATATTCTTTTTGCAATGGCCCAAACTGCTATCAGGAGGAAAACAATGGTCATTGCAAACATCATCTCCTATATCCTCGTGCTCACGGGTGCGCTGAATTGGGGCCTTTTCGGCATCTTCAACTTCAATCTCGTATCCGCGATCTTTCAGGGACCGCGCGCGATCGGCTCCATCATCGTCTATTCTCTGATCGCCCTCGCCGCGCTCTGGCTCATCATCTCGCCGATGATCACCAACGGCGCCTTGAAACTGCAGGGGAACAGGGAAGTACGCGAGAAAAACCGCACTTGATCTGCGGGGGAATGCGGACGGGCATATTTGGCGCTCCGTCCGCATTTTTTATTGTGATGAATATCTGCGATCTGAAACGGGGGGAGGCCGCCCTCGTCCTCTCCGTCGCGGGAGACAGGCCCCTCCGAGAGCGGCTCAACGTTCTCGGCGTCTATGCGGGCGCGAGGATCGTCCTTCTCAAGATCTCCCTCTTCGGGAAGACCTTTCTGCTCTCGACGGCGAGCGGAAAAGTCGCCTTGGGCAGGACCGTCGCCGCGGGGGTGAAGGTATGTCGGGCACGATGAAACTTCTCCTCGTCGGCAACCCGAATGCGGGCAAGAGCACGCTCTTCAACCGCCTGACGCACGGTCATGCGAAGGTCGGCAACTGGCACGGCGTGACGGTGGGGGTCCTCGAGCGGGAGGCGACGATAGGGGGGAGGAAATACGTCGTCTGCGATCTCCCGGGGATCTACTCCCTCGACAGCTTGAGCATGGAGGAAAAGGTCTCCCGCGGCTATATCGAACGGGAGAAGGACGCCTTCCTCCTCTTTGTCATGGAGTGCGCGGGGATCGGGAGGGGGCTGTCCCTCTTCTTCTCCCTCGCGCAGGGGAGAAGGGCGGCGGTCGTTCTGACCAAGCGGAAACAGTTCCTCCGCGGCGGCGGCTTTGTGGACGGGGAGGGGCTGTCGCGCTATCTCGGCGTCCCCGTGCTCTTCTCGGAGGACAAAGCCTTCAGGGAAGCCCTCTCCGTCGTTCTCCGCACCTCCATTTCTTGCCCTCCCCCCGTTATTCCGCGTCATCCTGAGCGAAGCAAAGGATCCCCCCAAACGAAGTCCGCGTCCGCGTTTCCGCGTCATCCTGAGCGGAGCGAAGGATCCCCTCAAACGAAGTCTACGTCCGCATTTCCGCGTCATCCTGAGCGAAGCGAAGGATCCCCTCAAACGAAGTCTGCGCCCGCGTTTCCGCGTCATCCTGAGCGAAGCGAAGGATCCCCTCAAACGAAGTCCGCGTCCGCGTCGGGGCGTACGGCCACATGCCCTCCCCCCGCGTCGGGGGGAGGGGCAGGGGAGGGGGGCCGCCCCGAGCTTCCTCCCTCCCTCTACCGCCCTCCGCGCGAGGGGCTGTCCGCGGCCGACAAATTCCTCCTGAACGGCTTTTTCTGCGTGCCGCTCTTCCTCCTCACCATGCTCCTCGTGTTCTTCCTGACCTTCGCGCCCGATCTCCTCGGGGACGTCTTGAAGAGGGCGGTGAGCGACTTTTTCAGTGGATTTTTGGGGGGCTTCGCCGACAAAATTCCCTCTCCCGCCGTCCGTTCGCTCGTGCGGGACGGCATCTTGGGAAGTCTCGGCAGTGTGCTCTGCTTCCTGCCGCAGATCTCCATGCTCTATCTCTTTCTCATCGTCTTTGAGGAGAGCGGGCTGTTGAGCCGCCTCGCCTACCTGACGGACGGTCTCTTTTCCAAGGTGGGGCTGAACGGGCGGGCCGTGTTTTCCCTCCTCATGGGCTTCGGGTGCACGGCCGCGGCCGTCCTCACGACGCGGGGTCTCGACGACAAGAAAATGCAGAGGCGGGCCATTCTCTGCCTTCCCTACATTCCGTGCAGTGCGAAACTTCCCGTCTTCCTGACCCTCACCTCCTCCTTTTTTGAGGATCC
>CANQOX010000001.1 GCA_947625595.1 uncultured Clostridia bacterium | reverse complement strand
GCCGCGGAGGCCTTGGAGAAGTATGAAGCATTGGTGGAGGCATGGGAAGACCTTGCCGACATCCACAGCATCGTGGAGACGGCGCAGGAGATCGCGGACGCACCGATCGCTGGGCTTTTGGAGGCGGCGGCAGTGCTCACCGCATTGGCTGGCCTTGCATATATCGCACTGAAGGGAGGTATCCTGTAATGAAGAAAGTATTTGCTTTGATTTTGGCCGTGCTGTCCTGCTTGTTCCTGTTCGCGGCCTGCGATGAGAAGACGGAGGAACCTCCGAAGGAGGAGGAGAAGCAGGAGGAACCCGTGACCGTACAGACGTATGCGGAGAAGTATGCGAAGACGGGCGAGGCGGCGAAGATCGAACAGAAGATCGGGATCGAGAGCGGAAGCCTGACGCAGTTCGAGAGCGAGAAGACGTACACGAAGATGGGCGACGGGTACACAGTGAAGGGGACGGAGAAGAAACTCAACGGCCTCGACGCCGAGGAAGCGTACACGGAGACGGCGATCGACACGACGGTGAAGGCGGGGACGTTTGAAGCCACGCTGAAATTTGACGAGGCGTACTATACGGGCCTGACCGTTGAAGACACGCAGCTCAAGGGGACGATCAAGGATGACAAGGTGAAGGACGCATTGAGCCTGAGCGGGACGCTTCCCGCGACGCCGCACAGCGTCGCCCTCACCGTGGCGGCCGACGAGGCGCACATCACCAAGATCGAGATCAGCTACGTCTCGGGAACTTCCAACGTCACCATTTCCCTCACGTTTACCTATTAAAAAGAGGGGGTCTATCCCCGAACATTCAACAAAAAAACCTTCTGTGCGGAAAATTTCCCCGCAGAAGGTTTTTATTTTGCGGCATACTGTGTTATAATAGAGTGACAAACTTCACGGAGAGACCAATGGAACAAAAAAATTGGCATGCGATCGGAGGGGAGGAGACGCTTTCCGCCCTCTCCGCCACGAGGGAGGGACTTTCTTCCGAGGAGGCCGCCCGCCGTCAGGAGAAGTACGGCAGGAACGTCTTGAGGGAGAAAAAGAAGAAGAGCATCTGGAAGATGCTTCTCGAGCAGATCATGGACGTCATGGTCATCATCCTCCTGCTCGCCGCCGTGCTTTCTCTCATCTTCCATGATTGGGCGGAGGCGGCCGTCATTTTTGTGATCGTCGTCGTCAACGCCGTCATCGGCATCGTGCAGGAGAAGAAGGCGGCCGACGCGCTCGCCTCCCTCGCAACGCTCACCGCCCCGACGGCGCGTGTCTTGAGGGACGGGGAGGAATGTACCCTGCCCGCCGAGGAACTTGTCCCCGGGGACATCGTCATTCTCGCCGACGGCTGCGTCGTGCCCGCCGATGTGCGGCTCCTCGAGGAGGCAAATTTGGCCGTGCAGGAGTCCGCGCTCACGGGGGAGAGCGTCCCCGTCGAAAAGGACGCCCTCACGATATTAAAGGAAGACGCCCCCTTGGGAGACAGGGTCAACATGGCCTTCTCCTCCTCGGTCTGCACGGCGGGAACGGCCGTCGGCGTCGTCGTGGAGACGGGCATGCGCACGCAGGTCGGCTCGATCGCGGGCATGCTCGACGAGACGGACGAATTGCAGACCCCCATGAAGCGAAAACTCAACCACGTCGGCAAGATCCTGTCGCTCGTCGGCATCATCGTCGCCGTTTTGATGTTCTGCGTGGGGCTCATCTATGACGTCAGCAAGTGGCAGACGCTCGCGCTCACCGCGATCTCACTCGCCATCTCCGTCATTCCCGAGGGCCTGCCCGCGACGGCCACCGTCGTCATGGCGCTCGGCGTCCAGCGCATGGCCAAACAGCAGGCGCTCGTCAGAAGCCTTCCTGCCGTCGAGACGCTCGGGTCCGCGACCGTCATCTGCTGTGACAAGACGGGCACTCTGACTTTGAACCGCATGACCGTCACCCGCTTTCTCTCGGACGGGAAACTCACCGACGCGGCGGGAGGGGAGGCGGACGCCGTCTCACTTCCGCTCATCTATGCCTCCGCGCTCTGCAACGACGCGGCCAAGGACCCCAAGCGTGAGGGAGAATGGCTCGGCGACCCTACGGAGGGTGCGCTCATCGCCCTTGCCGAAAAGTACGGCGTGGACTGCGGGAAGCTCAAGGCCGAACGTCCGCGCGTCTTTGAACAGCCCTTCGATTCGGACAGAAAGCGCATGTCCGTCGCCGTCAGGGAGGGGGACGGGGAGAAGGTGTACACCAAGGGTGCGATCGACGGCCTTCTGCCCCTCTGCACGACGATTTTGACCTCCGACGGCGTCCGTCCTATGACGGAGGAGGACAGAACTTTCCTCCTCGGGAAGGCCGAAGAGATGTCCGAGGAGGCCCTCCGCGTGCTCGGCTTTGCCATGCGCGACATCTCTTTCACGCCCAAGGAGGGGGACGACGTCGAGAAAGACCTCACCTTCCTCGGCTTCACCTGCATGATCGATCCGCCGCGGAAAGAGGTCATCGGCGCCGTTGAGTCCTGCCACAGGGCGGGCATCCGCGTCGTCATGATCACGGGCGATCACAAGACGACGGCCGTCGCCATCGCGCGGGAGCTGAAAATTTTCAAAGAGGGCGATACCGCTCTCACGGGGGCGGAGCTTGCCGCAATGAGCGATGAGGAACTCGACAAGATCGTCTCTAAGACTTCCGTCTACGCCCGCGTCTCGCCCTCCGACAAACTCCGCATCGTCAGATCTCTGCAGCGGATGGGGGAGGTCGCCTCCATGACGGGGGACGGCGTCAACGATTCGCCCGCCCTGAAGGCCGCAGACATCGGCGTCGCCATGGGCGCAGGAACGGACGTCGCCAAGGACGCCTCCGACATCATTCTGCTCGACAACAATTTCACCACGATCGAGAGCGCGGTCAGGGAGGGGAGAAGGGTCTATGCCAACATTCAGAAGGTCATTCAATTCCTTCTCGCGGGCAACATCGCCGAGATCCTGACACTCGTCATCGCGACGCTCTTCAATCTCCCCGCGCCCATTCTCGCCGTGCATGTGCTCATCATCAATTTGGTGACGGACACCCTCCCCGCCCTCGGGCTGGGGGTGGACCCCGCCGCTTCGGACATCATGGATCATCCGCCCGTGAAGTCGGGGACGCTGTTCGAAAGGGGCCTCGTGATGCGCGTGCTCTTCCACGGATTTTTGCTCTCGGCCATCTCGCTCTCGGCATATTTTATCGGATTATACGGTTTCGGCGATCCGAATGTGGCGATGACGATGACCTTTGCGACGATCTCCGTCTCCCAGCTCGTCCACGTCGCCAACCAGCGTTCCAACACCGCCTCCGTCTTCGCGAAGGGGAACGGCCACAACAGGGCACTCTACGCCGCGATGGGGGGATCGCTCTTGATCGTCCTGTTCCTGCTCTTCGTCACGCCCTTTATAAGCGGGGCCGAGAGCTTCTTCGGGATCGTGCTCCTGAACCCGTGGCAGTATCTCATCGTCGCGGGGCTGTGCCTCGTGCCCCTCGTCGGCGTGGAGATCTCCAAATGCTTCCTGCGGCGCGCCGAGCGGAAAAAATGAATCAAAAAACGCTGAAACGGGCTTCGGCCCGTTTTTTTGTGTCTTTTTTCTGCTCAAAAATGTAAAAAACCGCGAATATTTGCATATAAATCTCACTTTTGGAACTTTTTGAGAAGCATAAGGATAAATTATAAATAATTCACGCAGATTTCATGCTTTTTCCTTGACAAGAGGGCTTCGCTTGGCTATAATTATATATTGTATTATTATGTCATTTTGGACTTTCCACCATAACCGCAGGCGAAAATTCTCTGTCGGTTGGCGGCAAAGCGAGGGATCAATGAAAAGAAAGAGAACAATCATTATACTCGTATGCATGTGCATCGCCTGTATATTTGCAGGTCTTTTGACCGCATGCGGCGGGGGCGAGACCGATTACACCTCTGGCAGCGCTCCCTATGCGAATGGGCATACGGGCGTCGAGGTCGTCTTTGAGCTCGAGGGCGGCGTCTATCAGAACACCGACCGCCACGTCAGAATGTACTACTACATTCCCGAGGACGGCGAGACGCTCATCGCTCCCCCCGGGGAATATTCGGGGCGCGACATCATTCGTCAGAACTATCACATCACGGGCTGGTACAAGACGAGAAATGAGAGCGCCGACGGGACGGTCACTTACTCCGATGCGTGGGACTTCACGAAGGACAGGATCAAGAGCGGCGACGAGTCCCTGACCCTTTACTGCGGCTGGGCGCCCAACGTCGTCTACACCTACGAGATCTGTTACTTCGATGAGAGCGGGACCGAGCAGGTCTACACGAGCATCGAGACGAAGGAGGGCATGCCCTTCACCGACACTTCCAACCTCGCCGACGGCCGCAAAGGCTTCACCGCCAAGCGGGAGAAGAACGAGGAGACGGGCAAGTACGAGATCGTCTATTATAAAGGAAAGGAGGGCGGCAACTGGATCCCTTGGGACGAGACCTTCACCCACCCCGGTGGGGAAGTGAGCACGGCGGTCAAAGTCTATGTCGAGTACTTAAAGGGCGACTTCGTCTACGTCTCTACGGCAGATGAGTTCATGAGTGCGGTCTCGGGCTTTGCGCGGTCGGGCAACGGCGTCTACCTCACCGAGGACATCGACCTCACGGGGGAGAAAGCGATCCGCGGCTTCAGGGACAATGCGGGCAAGTTCACGAGCGTCTTCTTCGGCAACGGCCACACCGTGACGGGACTGACGTTGGACGGGAAACCGAACTACCCCGTCATCTCCTCCGAGCAGGCCCTGCTCGGTGACAAGGCCCTCTGCGTCTCCCTCTTCGGCAATCTCGACGGAGCCACCATCTCCGATGTGACGTTTACGGACGTCACCCTCGAAGTGGACGTCAGCTACAATCAGATCAACGACGTTTTTGTAGCTCCGCTCGCCGTCCTCGCAAAGGACTCGACGGTGGAGAAAGTCCACGTCGACGGCAGCTTCACGATCAAGAAAGTCGACACGGGAAGCGACAAGTTGATCGCCGAATACAATAAGCTCGTCTGGCAGGAAGGCTTCACAGTCGGTGCGGATTGCAGCGTTGACATCGAATATCAAGACAACAGGTCCTGAAAAATACACGAAAAAAAACAAGGAGTTGATAACATGAAATTCAAGGCATTAAAGATTGTAGCGGGAACGCTCGCCTGCGTCATGGCAGTCGGCGTTGTCGCGGGGTGCGGCGGCACAGAGGATATCAGCAATGACTCGACCGCTGTCGTATTCTCGACGCAGCCGCTCGACGGCGTTTTCAGTCCTTTCTTTGCGACCACGGGCACGGATATGTCCGTCACGGGTCTTACCCAGATCAGCATGCTCGCCAACGACGAGAACGGCAACGTCGCCTACGGTGACAATGAGGCCGTCGTCGTCAAAGATATGGAGATCTCGACGACGGGAGAGGGCGAGGATGCCATCACCGAGTACAAGTTCGTCCTCAAGAACAACATACAGTTCTCGAACGGCAGCTACCTCTCGATGAAGGACGTCCTCTTCAATCTGTACGTCTATCTCGATCCCGTCTACACGGGTGCGAGCACCATCTATTCCACCGACATCGTCGGCCTCAAGGCCTACCGCACGCAGAAGCCCGACAGCGATGAGGCGCAACAGAATGCTTTCATGGATCAATTCCGTCTCGAGGCAGATACCCGTATCAATGCTTTGATCGGCGCCAAGGACGAGGTCGACAAGACTGATTCCATGGACAGCAAACAGTTCAGGGCTGCGCTTGAGGAGTTGTCCAAATCAGAGCCCAGTGCCTATCCGAAGGTCGTGGAGGACTTTGACGAGGCAGCCAAGCTCTTCAGGGAAGAACTTGCGGACGACTACTCCGCTGCGCTTGACACCTATCAGGACACCGTCTTCCAGGACAGCACTGGTGCGGAATATCACGATATTCTTCAGTCGGACGTTGAGCAGTTCCTTTACAACGAAAATGTTTTGAAATGGAACAAAGACGAGCATAAGATCGAGGATACAAGTTATCCGAAACCGAAAGAAGAGCTCCGTGCAATGTCTGCCGAAGAGGCCAAAGAATACGCGATCGGTTACGTTTATGAGATCAATATGCCCGCAAATATTGCAGAAATCGTGTCCTATTGGATGACCGCGGGCAACCTTCATGACTATATCACCAATCAGGCTCTTGAAGCGTACTTCCAGGACCATACAAGGGAGTTCAAGAGCATCGAGGGCATCACCTTTGCAAACAGGACCCAGCCCGTCACTGTCAATGGGAAGAGCTACGGCGTGCCCGTCTATGATCCGAAATCCAACAATACCCACGTCATCGAGGGCAACGAAGTCCTCTCCATCAAGATCCACAAGATCGACCCCAAGGCTATCTGGAACTTCGGCTTCTCGGTCGCGCCCATGTACTACTATTCCGACAAGGCTCGCATCGACGCCTTCGACTATACGGAGAATTTCGGCGTAGAGTACGCTTCGCAGACCTTCCTTGACGACGTCGTCGGCGGCGCGGATAAGAACGCCCTTCCCGTCGGCGCGGGCCCCTATGCGGTGAGTTCCATCAACGGCGGCGTCGGCAAAGTCGCGGGTGGCGACGCGGATGTTGATTCGGGCGACTTCTACAACGGCAGTATGGTCTACTACGAGCGCAATCCCTTCTACAATCCCGACGGCAAGGGCCCCGCGAAGATCAGGAAAGTCCGCTACAGCGTCGCACAGCAGAATCAGATGCTCAACAACCTCTATGCGGGTCAAATGGACTTTGTCGAACCCAACGCCAAGACGGAGATTTTCAACGCGGTCCGTGACAAGGCGAAGGACGGCATCGGCAACAGGGAGATCATGACCTCGGGCTACGGCTACATCGGCATCAACGCGGGGCAGGTCCCCAACATCAAGGTCCGTCAGGCCATCATGCACTGCGTCGACGTCGACCTGACTGCACAGTACTACGGCACGCATGCGGAGGTTTTGTACCGCTCCATGACCAAGGCCAACTGGGTCTACGATATGGCCTTGCAGGACAAGACGAGCTACTATCCCTTCATCGGCGGCCCCATTCCCGAAAATCTTGACGTCGTCAATCCCGACTATGCGGACTTTGTCCGCGGGCTTGGCAAGAAGGCGGGGGAGACCCTCACGCCGCAGGAGCAGGAGGAATTCATCCGCGGTCTCATCGAGGGCGAGGGCTATATAGAGAACGCCTCGGGCGTCTACACGAATGCGCTTGGAACAGATACCCTCAACTATAAGTTCACGATCGTCGGCAGTGAGCAGGACCACCCCGCATGGGACGCCCTGTGGCAGGCGGGCGAGATGCTCAACAACTGGGGCTTCAAGGTCAAGGTCCAGACCGACCCGCAGGGCCTCATCAAGCTGAATACGGGTTCCCTTGCAGTGTGGGCCGCCGCTTGGGGCTCCACCATCGACCCCGACATGTATCAGGTCTATCACAAGGATTCCACGGCGACCTCCGTCCTCAACTGGGGCTACCGTCAGATCCTTCAGAATGCGGGCGGAAAATACGACACCGAGTATGAGATCGTTGTAAATCAGCTTTCGCCCATCATTGAGCAGGCCCGCGAGATCGATGACTCCACCGAGGCAGGCAAGCTGGCCCGCGCAGACCTCTACGCGGATGCGCTCGACCTCGTCATGGAACTGGCCGTCGAGCTTCCCACCTATCAGAGGAACGACCTCTTTGTCTACAACGCCAAGAAGTTCGACGAGAGCACCTTCTTCCAGAACGCAACGCCCTTCAAGGGTTTGACGAGCGACATTCACACCGTTTCGCTGAACGAAACGAAGTAATCGGCCCACTTTTTCCCGACGCCCGCATGGGCAGAGGGACGCACGGAAAATACAGACAAGGGAAAGGGCGGCGCCCCCCGAAAGGGCGCCGCACAAATCGGAGATTCGATGTTCAAATATATCGTAAAGAGACTGCTGCTCTCCATCATCATCCTCCTCGGCGTGTCGATTATCATCTACACGCTGACGAGGCTCATGCCCGCCGACTACGTCGATCAGACGTTTTCGTCCAAGATCCAGTCGGGCGCGATGAGCATTGAGGACTTGCAGCGCTATAAGGAACTCCTCGGCATCGGCGACAACTCCTTCGCGGGCATCATGAAGGGGTACTTCGGCTGGCTCGGGAACCTCCTCAAAGGGGACCTCGGCAGGTCCTTCAAGTACCAGAAGCCCGTCGCCGAAGTCATTGCAAGCCAGATGTGGTATTCCTTCGGCATCGCGATCGTGGCGACCGTTTTGCAGTTCCTCATCGCGATCCCGCTCGGCATCACGAGTGCGACGCACCAATATTCCGTCCGCGACTATGTCACGACCGTCCTCACCATGATCGGCATCGGCCTCCCGAGCTACTTCTTCGGGGCCATCGTCATCAAGGTGTTCGCAGTCGATCTCGGCTGGTTCCCGAGCGGAAATATCGTCAGCGGCGGCGTGACCTATGCCAACAATTTTGCGGGTGCCATGGCCCAATTCGGCGACATGTGCTGGCACTTGGTCCTTCCCATCTTCGTCACGGTCCTGCTCTCCATCGGCGGCCTCATGCGCTATACGAGGACGAACACGCTTGAAGTTTTGAGCGCAGACTACATCAGGACCGCGCGCGCGAAGGGCCTGAGCGAGAAGAAAGTCATCTACAAGCACGCCTTCCGCAATACGCTCATTCCCTTGGCGACCCTCCTTGCGGGCATTCTGCCGTCGCTCTTCGGCGGTATGCTCATCACCGAGCAGGTCTTCGGCATTCCGGGCATCGGCAAATACGCCTATGACGCCCTGCAGTTCGCAGACATTCCGTTCGTCATGGGCTACAACATGTTCCTTGCCGTCCTGACCGTCATCGGCACGCTGTTTTCGGATATCATGTATTCCATCGTTGACCCCCGTGTCAAACTTCAATAACCTACGGAGAGAAAATCATGAAAGAAAAAGATAAGATCGTTTCACCCTCCGCAGACACGGAGGAGACAAAGGACCTTGCGGTCACGTCGGAGACTTTGGAGGAGGCCACAGAGGCCCTGAAAGAGGACCCCGCGGTGGACACGGAGGAGAAGAAAGAGGAGCGCGAACTCGGCGTCGCCGAGGAGACCTATAAGGAGATGAGCCCGCTTCGGCTCGTCCTCCGCAGGTTCTTCCGCTCCAAACTCTCCATCGTCGGCATCGTCATGATCGCCGCACTCATCATCTTTTCGGTTTTAGGCCCCGTCATTTTCAATACGTGGGGGGAGGAGACCGTTGACCGCGGCGATTACGTCAGCGAGGACGTCAACTACTATCAGCAGGACGACGGAAACGGGGGATATGTCAGCGTCACCGAAGTCGTCGAGTCGGTCGACGGCATCAACCGTCTCGCCGACCCGAGCCCCCAGCACTGGCTCGGCACCGACGAAAAGGGCATGGACGTCTTCGTCCGCCTCATGTTCGGGGGAAGGATCTCCCTGCTCATCGGCTTCATCGTCGTCATTTTGGAGACCTTGCTCGGCATCATCATCGGAGGCGCGGCAGGGTATTTCGGCGGCTGGGTGGACAATATTTTGATGCGTATCGTCGATATCTTCAACTGTATCCCGACGCTTCCGATCCTGTTCATCGCCTCGGCCGCGATCAATTCGTGGGGCTTGAGCGAGGACGTCAATATTTACCTATTGATGCTGTTCATCACGCTGTTTAGCTGGAGCGGCACGGCGCGGCTCGTCCGAGGGCAGATCTTGGGCCTTCGCGAACAGGAATACATCACCGCGACGGAGGTCATGGGCTTCTCGCCGTGGCGGCGCATCTTCAAACATCTCATTCCCAACGTCATGCCGCAACTCATCGTCTCCATGACGCTCGGCCTCGGCTCCGTCATTCTGTACGAATCCACCTTGAGCTACCTCGGTATCGGCGTCCAGCCGCCCAAGGCCGCATGGGGGAGCATGATCGCCCTTGCGAACAGGCCCGAAATTCTCAATTATCACGTCAATGTATGGCTTCCCGCAGGGCTTCTCATCGTCATAGCGGTGCTCGGCTTCAACTTCATCGGGGACGGCCTTCGAGACGCAATGGATCCCAAGGCGAGGAAATAGACAATGGCACAGAAATATTCCAACTATATCTCCATGAAGGAGAGCCGCAGGATCATCAAGTACAATCTCCAGCAGATGAAGTACTATGAGCGGCTCAAACGGCAGAAGAGGGCGCTCTCCGAGTACACGGCTCCGATGAAGGACGAGAACAACCTCATCGAGATCGAGAACCTCGAGACCTTCTTCTTCACCGACACGGGCACAGTCAAGTCGGTGAACGGCGTCTCCTTCAACATTCCGAAAAACAAAGTCATCGGCGTCGTCGGCGAGTCGGGCTGCGGGAAAAGCGTCACATCGCTCTCCATTATGCAGCTCGTACAGGCCCCGCAGGGGCAGGTGGTCGGCGGGCAGATCCGCTTCAATTCCGACCAGCTCGGCTATGACGAGGAGGGACACAAGCTCGGCTACGACATCGTCAGGACGCCCACGCAGGAGATGTACAACATCCGCGGCAAGGACATCACGATGATCTTTCAGGAGCCCATGACGAGCCTCAATCCCGTCTTTACGGTCGGATATCAGCTCGACGAGGTCTCCTTCCTCAAACATCCCGACATCAAGAAAGAGGACGCGCGCGCGTACAGCATCGAAATGCTCAAGAAAGTCGGCATCTCCATGCCCGAGCATTGCTACGACTGCTACCCGCACGAACTCTCGGGCGGCATGCGCCAGCGCGTCATGATCGCCATGGCGCTCGCGGGCGAGCCCAAACTCATCATCGCAGACGAGCCGACGACCGCCCTTGACGTCACCATACAGGCGCAGATCCTGGAACTGCTCCGCGAATTGCAGAAGCAGGAGGGCTGTTCCATCATGCTCATCACCCATGACCTTGGCGTCATCGCCGAAATGGCCGACGAAGTCGTCGTCATGTACGCGGGCAGGGTCATCGAGCGGGGCACGGTGAGGGAGATCTTCAAAGATCCTCTCCACCCCTACACCATCGGCCTGCAGAAGAGCAAACCGCTCATCGATTCCGACGCGAGCGAGCCGCTCTACTCCATCCCCGGGCAAGTGCCCAACCCCATCAACCTGCCCAACCACTGCTACTTCCGCAACCGCTGTACGAGATGTCTCGGCCGTTGCGACGGGGAATACCCCGAAGAGTACAAGGTATCGGATACCCACTCTGTAGCATGCTATCTCTACGCAAAGGAGTGAAGAATGGACGCGATCAACGAAACAGAAGAGACCGTAACGCCCATACTGAATGAGGAAGCGCAGGGGCCCGCCCTGAACGAGGACGGGAGCATTCTTCGGGTGGAACATCTCAAGAAGTATTTCCCAGTCAAGACCAACTTTTTCGGCAAGCCCACGGCCTTCCTTCACGCCGTAGACGACGTGAGTTTCACGGTCATGCCGGGCACGGCCATCGGCGTGGTGGGGGAATCGGGCTGCGGAAAGACGACTTTGGGAAGGACCGTCCTCCGTCTCTATGACGTGGACGGCGGGAAAGTCTTCTTCGAGGGGACCGAGTTCTCGGCGCTCAAGAAGAAGGACCTGCGGAAATACAGGACGGACATCCAGCTCATCTTTCAGGATCCGTACTCCAGCCTTCCGCCCCGCATGACCGTCGGCGCGATCATCGCCGAGGCCGTCAAGGTCCATCACATCGTTCCCAAGGACGAAGTGCACGACTATGTGCTCGACGTCATGAAAAAGTGCGGCCTCCAGCCCCAATATTACGACAGATATCCCCATGAATTTTCGGGCGGACAGAGACAGCGTATCTGCATCGCGAGAGCGCTTGCGGTAAAGCCCAAGCTCGTCATCTGCGACGAGCCCGTCTCCGCCCTCGACGTCTCCATTCAGGCGCAGATCATCAACCTTCTGAAGGAACTGCAGGAGACGATGGGGCTCACATATGTATTCATTTCCCACGATCTTTCCGTTGTCAAGTACATCACCGACCAGATCATGGTCATGTACCTCGGCAACGTGATGGAGCTCGGCGAAACGGGCGCGATCTTCAAAAATCCCCTGCATCCCTACACGCAGGCGCTCTTCTCGGCCGTCCCCGTTCCCGACCCCGATGCGAAGATGAACCGCATCATTCTCGAGGGGGACATTCCTTCCCCCGCCAACCCTCCCGCAGGGTGCAAATTCCACACCCGTTGCAGGAATTGTATGAACGCTTGCCGCTTCATGGCCCCCAAGTATCTCGAAGCGGAGGAGGGGCACTTCGTCGCCTGCCACCTCTACGACAAAGAGGTGATGGCCGATCCCGCGAAGATCGACAGGGACTACGCCGCTTGGCTGCTTGAACGGCTCGACGCGAACGCCGACCGCGGCGCCGACCTTCCCGAGCTCGAGCGCGTGGATCCCGCCGCCGCCCTCGATTGGGTGCTCCGCACTCTTCCGACGGCAAACAAGGCGAAACTTTTGGATCTCCTGCTCGACTCCCTCGCGCGGCTCGACAAGGCGAAGTACTTCGAAGCCGTCAGCGGGAGGCTCACCGACCCGACCGCGAAGTTCGCGAGGGGGAAGCGGAGAGCCGCCCTCTTCGCGAGGCTGAAGGACGCGGAGATCGAGAAGCACGCAGACTGGCTCAGAGATCAGGCCCTTGCCGCAGGGGAGAAGGACCGCGCGGCATACCTCGAGCTCCTGCAGCAAGTCGCCCCCGCAGAGGCCGAGGCCGTGGCGGAGAAATTGAAACAAGATGGCACGCAAGGATAAACCAAAAAAGCCAAAGCAGGAATTTGTAGACGACGGGCACACCGTCTATAGCATGGAGGGCCTGACAGGCAAACAGCCCGAACAGAAGGACCGCCCGCAGTTGACGGGGAAGGAGCGCTGGGCGCTCATCCGCGCCGCCTTCGCCCGCTATCTGCCGCCGCTGCTCATCGTCATCGGCAGCTTCACGCTCGTTGCGGTTCTACTGTATTTGTGGCTGAAATTCTAAAACTTCAGAGAGGACATCATGGCAAATTTCAAAAAAGTATTTTCCATTTTCATGGTCGCTGTCATGGGGGCGGGCGCACTGTGCGCCTGCGCTCCCGATCCGTCTGCTACGGCAGATCAGGACGAACCCGCCGCCGAGAGCGGGGAGCTCACGGTCTTAAAGAGCGATTATCAGCTCCCGCCCGAGGAAAAAATGGCCCGCTTCAAGGCCGAATATCTCATCGAGAACAAGGGATACAAGGACGATGACAAGGTCGTCGCCATCCTTTCCCTCGGCGAGGACGCCCTCATCGACGACTATCTCGCCGATGAAGAGTACTCCGCGCGCTATTCGCTCGCGCAGTATGCCTCGAGCCCCATGGGCAAACAGAAACAGGCGGCCATTCGCTCCCACCAGACCGATCTCATCCGCAGATTGGAGGGGAACAGCCTCATCGAATCGGTCAATTACCGCTACAACACGATCGCAAACGCGGTCGCCGTCACGACGACTTACAGCAAGTTCCTCGCCATCGAGGCGTCGGACTACTGCGACGGCGTCTTCCTCTCGGAGACCTATGCCCGCCCGCTGGAGGCGAGCGGAACGGACGCCTCGGCCATCGTCAACGACGTCGATGTGTACGAGACGGGTATCTTCAATTCGGAGAGCGCGTTAGACCCTAACCGCAAACCCTACACGGGCAAGGGGACCTCTGTCGCCGTCCTCGACTCGGGCTTTGACCTCTCCCATCAGGTGTTCAACACGCATACCCCCGAAGGTCCGCTCATGTATAGCCGCGATGCTATCCGCAACCTCATCGAGGACTCCGATATCAACGGCGGCATGCCCCTCAACGCCGTCCAGACCACGGCGGGCCTCACGGTCGCTGACGTCTATTACAGCGAGAAGATCCCCTTCAAATACGACTACGCCGACAAAGATCCCGACGTGTTCCCCTTCGATTCGGAGCACGGGACCCACGTCGCGGGCATCATCGGCGGCTATGGTACAGAATATCAGAAGAAGGACGGCTCGACGCCCACGGAGAACGGGAAACCGATCCCCTTCAAGGGCATCGCTATCGACACCCAGCTCGTCCTCATGAAAGTTTTCCCCGACCTCTCCACGGGTGCGGATACGGAGGACATCCTCGCCGCCGTGGAGGACGCGGTCCTGCTCGGCGTCGACGCGATCAACATGTCCCTCGGCGCGGCCTGCGGCTTCACGCGGGAGAAGGACGGCGACATCACCAACACCATCTATGACAAAGTCAACGAGAGCGGCACGAGCCTCATCACCGCCGCGGGCAACGAGTTCAGCTCGGGCTACGGCGGCGCACAGGGCAATACCAACTTTGTCACCAATCCCGACTCGGGCACCATCGGTTCGCCCGCGTCCTATACGGCCGCGCTCTCCGTCGCCTCCATCAGCGGCGTCAAGAGCAAATATCTCATCGGGAACGATGAACAGGTCGTCTTCTTCAACGAATCCAACAGCATCTCGGGCGATGCGAACGACCTCTATGGCGAACTCTATCAGAAGATGGGGTGGGACTTGAACGACGCCGTCCATACGCTCGACTATGTCACCGTCCCCGGCTACGGCTACCGTGCCAACTACACGGCTGTGGACGTCAAGGGCAAGATCGCCCTCGTTTCCCGCGGCGACAACACCTTCGAAGACAAGGCCCTTCAGGCCAAAAATGCGGGCGCAGTCGCCTGTATCATCTACAACAACGTCGACGGCGACATTCTGATGTCGATGGGCAAGAGCGACCATATTCCGACGATCTCCATTTCCAAGGAGGACGGCGTCAAGCTCGCAGAGAAGCGCACGGGCACGCTCACCTTCTGCTATAAGCAGGAGGCGGGGCCCTTCATGTCCGATTTCTCCTGCTGGGGGCCTCTCTCCGACCTCACCTTAAAGCCCGAGATCACGGCGCACGGCGGCGACATCACTTCCTCCGTCCCCGGCGGCAGGTTCGACACGATCAGCGGCACTTCCATGGCCTGCCCGAACCTCTGCGGCGTCGTCATTTTGATCCGCCAGTACATCAAGGACAATTATCAGGAGCTCACGGGCAAGACTGCTACTGACGATGCGTCCTACATGAAGAACGTCAAGAATCTCACGAACAAACTCCTGATGTCCACCGCGACCATCATTCTCAACGAGCAGGGCAACCCTTACTCGCCGAGAAAGCAGGGCGCAGGGCTTGCGAGCCTCTTCAACGTCGTCAACACGAGGGCGTATCTCGAGGTCGAGAAGGAAGGGGAGGTTCAGGACAGACCCAAGATCGAGCTCGGCGACGATCCTACCCGTAGCGGCGTTTACACGATGACCTTTGACATCGTCAATACGTCCGACAGCCCCATCAGCTACACCCTCGGCCTCATCGGTATGACCGAGAGCGTCTCCACGGCCGACCATGACCACGTCGCAGAGCGCGACCAGATGCTCGATGGCGGCACCTTCACGGCGAATGTCGTCAGCGGAAGCGAGAGCGCGGGCACTGTCAACGGGACCGACGTGACCGTCAACGCCAAATCCACCCTGAAACTGAAGCTCGTCTACACCCTTTCCGAGGAGGATAAGGAGCTCATCGACAGCCTCTTCCCTTACGGCATGTACGTCGAGGGCTTTGTGACCCTCCAGGCAAAGGAAAAAACAGACATCGATCTGAATGTTCCCTTCCTCGCCTTCTTCGGCGACTGGACGCAGGCTCCCATCTTCGACAAGACCTACTACGAAGTGGAGACCGAGGCCCACAATGCGGGCATTGACGAGGAGGATAAGCTCAAGGCCGACTACTACGCGACCACGCCTTACGGCTCCTATTACATCAACTACCTCATTCCGCTCGGCACATATCTCTATGACATGGACGAGACGTCCTTCGATCCCATTCCCGCGACGGAGGACCGCATCGCCATCTCCGACACGCTCGGCGCGATCGACGGGATTTCCACGATCTATGCGGGCATGCTCCGCGGATGCAAGACGGTGACTTACACCATCACTGACAAGGCGACGGGCGAGGTCGTCTATACCCATGAAGTGACGAACGGCCGCAAGGCCTTCTCGCAGGGCGGCTCGCCCATTCCGAACTTTGAGGAGCTTCATGTCTATCCCTATGAGCTCGGGCTTGTGAACAACCGCAAGTATGAACTCAAGATGGTAGGGGAGCTCGACTTTGCCCGCGACACGGGTCTCACCACGAACGCGCGCAATACTTTCTCCTTCGACTTCACGGTCGACAACGAGGCTCCCATCATCAAGGGGGCGACCTATGAGAAAGTCTACGACAGGACGCTGAAGAAGGACCGCTATTACATCAACCTCACGGTGTATGACAACAACTACGCCATGGCGGTCACGCCCCTTATCTTCTCGCCCAGCCCCGAGGCGGGCAAGGTTTCCCCGTCCTACCTCCGCGACACTCCCATTCCGCTCTACGGCGAGAAGGGGAAGGACATCACCGTCCGCTTCGAGATCACCGACTATCTGAAGGATATCAAATTTGACGAATTGATCACCAGCGGGCTCGCCTTCTCCATCGAGGATTACGCGCTCAACCAGAATCTGTTCATCTGCCAGCTCCCCGGGACGAAGGGAAGGTTCAAATTCACGGGCGACGGCGAATGGGACAGCACGACGCTCTCCGTCAAGTCCATCAACGTCAACGAGGTCCTCGACCTCACGCAGTTCCTTGCGACCGCTGACTCCACCGTGGACGAGAACAAGGACTATCTCAAGTATCTCTCGTGGGAGTCGAACAATACCCGCGTCGCGACCGTTGAGAATGGGCAGGTCGTCGGCCTCAAAGCGGGCTCGGCAAGGATCACCGTCAGGGAGATGATGCTGGGCTATGGGGCAAGCATCACTATCAATGTCAAATCTTCCGCTACGGCAACGGCCGCAGAGGGGACGGACCGCGCGGTCACGCCTCTCTCCTCGGACAACGTCGCCGATGTGACCAAGGAAAACCTCAAGGAGATCCGTTTCTCCTACTTTGATACGCTCTTCGCCCACGCCACCGCGGGCTACCCGAGCGACGTCGGTTCCACGGGGGACAGGATCTTCTTGACCGCCCACCGCGGCGGCATCGCGATATACCCCGGGGAGAGCTTCCAGCTCCATTACGACGTCTCGCCGTGGTACGTCAGAGACTCGATCAAGACCTCCTATCAGTCCGACCGTCCCGACATCGCGACGGTCAACGAGGACGGCGTTGTCACCGCTCTCAAGAAGGGCAATGTCAACATCACGCTCCGCGTCGAGGGCTCTTCGCTCATGGCGACCCTCCGCATCACTGTCAACAGCGAATTCGTCATCGACGACGCGCGGACGCTCGTCGCGTACAAGGGAACGGGCGGCGAAGGTGGCGAAGTCGTCATTCCCGACGACGAGGGCATTCTCTACATCGGACCCTACAGCTTCAGCCTCTATGAGATAAACTATCAGTACGCGCAGGAACTCCCCGACAATGACATCTATGCCAACCGCGTTCCTGCCTCGAACAGTTTGATCACCTCTGTCGTCGTCCCGAAGGGCGTCATGGAGATCCAGCAGAACGCCTTCTACAACTGCACCAAGCTCAAGACGGTGACCCTCCCCGACTCCGTGCAGTTCATCCGTCAGGACGCCTTCGCAGGGGACGTCGCACTTGAATCCATCAACCTCGACGACGTCGAGGCCATCGGGGCGCGCGCCTTCAGCGGCTGTTCGAAGCTCACGAAACTTGTCAGTAAGACCACGGCAGAGCCGCAGAAGATGGCAAAGTGCTACACGATCGGCACGGCCGCCTTCCAGAACTGCGTTGCCCTTCAGAGCATCGACCTCACGGGGCTTCGCAACACGGGCGAGGAGGCCTTCATGGGTTGCACAGGGCTCAAGAATGTCGTGCTCGGCGAACTCACCAAGCTCTCGGCGAGCATCTTCGAGGGCTGCGGCCTCACCTCCGTTGCGATCCTTGAGAAGAACGGCATTCCCGACAGGGCCTTTGCAAACAATGCGGACCTCGTCGAGATCACCCTGCCCGACGGGCCCTTCGTCCTCGGCGATGACGTCTTCGAAGGCTGTAAGAAACTTGCCACGGTGAAGCTCAAGCCCAACACCGAGATCACTTCGGCGCAGGGCGCGATCTTCAGCGGTTGCGGCCTCAACAAATTCGAGTTTGCAGACGGTTCGAGTGAAGTCTACACGCTCGGCGACGATGGCAAACAGCTCCTCAAGGGCAGTGATATCGTCCTCGCGGCGATCAACGCTTATACGGGCCCGCTCAATATTTCCGCTGATGTGAAGCACATCTCCGACGGCGCGTTTGCGGGCTCCATGATCACCGAACTCACCTTTGCGGGTCCCATTCAGCTCGGCGCCTATGCCTTCGCGGACTGCGACAAGCTGACCAAGGTCACCTTTGCGGCGGCGGAGGGCACGGCGGTCGGTACGCGCGCCTTCAATGACTGCGCACTGCTTGCGACGGTCGAGAACCTCGACAAAGTCGTGACGGTGGGGGACTACGCCTTTGCGATCAGCCCCGCCCTCAAGACGGTAAAACTCGCCGATAACGGTATCTACGGCGAAGGTGCGTTCTTCCGCAGTGGCCTCACCGAAGTCACCATTGGGAAACAGTCCTCCTTCGGCCTCGGCGCATTCCAGTATTGTACCGACCTCGTCAAGGTCAACATGCCCACGGACGGCGGCGTGACCTTCGGCACTGTGTGCTTCTCGGGAGATACCAAACTCGCTACCATCGACCTCTCGAAGGCCGCGGGCGAGATCGGGGCGGGGGCCTTCAACGGCTGCCGCGCCCTGACGAAGGCTGACCTCACCCACATCACCAAGATCGGTGAGCGTGCCTTTGCCGACTGCGCTTTGCTCTCGGAAGTGACCTTCGGCGACGAACTCACCGAGATCGGCGAGGGCGCCTTCATGGACTACACTTCCTTCTCGAATAACTCGAGCACGTCCTACGGGCCCAGCTTCACAAGCATCACTCTGCCCGCTTCGATCACGAAACTCGGCATGGGCGTATTCTATGGATGCACCCTTCTCACCACAGTCACCATTCCCGACAACTGGACCGAGATCCCTGATTATTTCTTCGGCGTCTGCACGGGCCTCACGGAAGTGACCCTTCCCGCGGGATGCACGAAGGTGGGGGACTACGCCTTCGTCGGCTGTGCACGGCTGTCAAAGATCAACCTCGACAAAGTCGAGAGCATCGGCGAAAATGCCTTCCTCTCCGCGGGCCATTCGGGCAGCGGCGTCAGTGAGACTTACGCCTTGAAGAATGCGAACCTTTCGTTCGCTTCCGTAAAGGAAATCGGCTTTGCCGCATTTGCGGACACTGCGCTTGGCGGCACGATCGATGCCCCCGCGCTCAAGACGGTCGGGGAGTATGCCTTCCAGATGGCGACCTTCACCTCCTTCACGGCTCCCGTTTTGGAGACGATCGGCGCCGCGGCCTTCCAAGGGACTTCCCTGACCTCCTTCAACTTCCCGACTTCTATCAAGAGCGTCGGCGACTACGCTTTCCTCGGCTGCACGGGGATCACGGACTTCACCTTCGGTGACAGCAAGGCGAAGGACGGCAAGATCAACGACTATGCAAAGCTCGTCGACGGCGTCCTCTACACCGTTCTCCAAAACGGCGATCAGCAGCTCACCGCCGTTCCCGCGGGCAAGAATGTCCAGACGCTCACCGTCGAGGAGGGGACGGCCCGCATCGGCGACTACGCAGGCAATGCCAATAAGAACATCACTTCCATCGTCCTGCCCGACTCGCTCAACACGATCGCCGACTACGCCTTCTACGGCTATACCGCCCTCAAATCGGTGGAGTTCCGCTCCGTCACCGCGCCCAAGCTCGAATGCAATTATAGTGAAAGCGCCTCCCTCGCCGAGACCGATCCGGGGTATGACCTTCTCCACAACCAGTTCGACATGTACGGCCTTGAGATGACCTACTTCAACTTTGTCGATCTCGTCGGTCGGAATGAGCCCATCGCGATGATCCTTCCGAGCAACAGCGACATCTCGGGGTACGACAACGTCATCTATCAGGCCTACTTCGGGACAGTTGACAGGGCGACCCGCAGCAAATACGTCGCCATGGAGCAGACGATGAAGGACTTCCTCAGCTATGCCGAGCAGGTGAAGGCCATTGAGAAGATCACTCTCAATGACGAGGCCCTCGTCTCCAAGGCAGTCATCGCCCTCAACGGCGTCAAACAGGATCCCACCAACTACGGCGTCACGAGCGCCCAGTGGCAGGATCTGACCTCCACCGTCACCGCGGCGAGGGACCGCATCCTTCGCCTGAAAGTGGAGTTTGCAAGCAAGGCGGTGAGGGACATTCAGGCCCGCATCGACAAGCTTCCCGACGCTTACACGGACGAAGCTGGGCTCAACAGCGAGATCCTTTCCCTTCAGACGGCCATCGCTGGCCTCGAAACGGACGATCGGAACCTGCTCATTCAGGGCAAATACACGACTCTCCTCGCGGCCTATCAGGCGGCGCACCCGACGGGCGACAACCCCGGGTCTGATACCCCCGGCGGCGAGACGCCTTCCGAGGCCGACAACGGCTGCGGAAGCGTCATCGGCATCGGCGGCGGCGTGGCGGCATTCGTCACCATGCTCGGCGCAGCCGTCATCCTCCTGAAGAAGAGAGAGACCGACAAGTAAAAATTTCAAACGAAAAGTCGTTTTTTCTACGAAAAAACGGGGATACGCATTTCCAATGCGTATCCCCAAACAACATATTAGAACATCGCAGAACTTCGGAGATAGCAATGAAAAAAGTTTTAAGCATTTTATTGGCTGTCGTTATGGCTGTGAGCCTTGCCGCCTGTGCAGGCGGCGGAAATGACGGCCCGATCGAGGGAGAGGGGACCAAGCTTGCGACCCCGCAGGACCTTAACTTATCCGCAGAAGGCCTCATCAGCTGGAGCTATGTGGAGCACGCTTCCTCTTACACCCTGACGGTGGACGGGGACGCCCACGACCTCACTGCGACGCAGTATCAGCTTGACAGCCTCCCGACGCACGACTTTACTTACAGCGTCGTCGCGAAGGCGGCGGGCTATGAGGATTCGGACGCGGCGACCATGACCTACACGGCTCCCGCGGCCGTCGTCTCCATTCAGGGCGACTCCTCCATTCTCGAAGGCACGACCAAGACATACACCGCGACCGTCACGGGTGCAACGCCCGCGACCGTCACTTGGTCGATCGTGTCTGGCGGAGATGCCGCCTCGATCTCGCAGGACGGCGTCCTTACGGCAAAGGACGTGGACGGCGATACGCCCGTCATGATCCGCGCGACGAGCGTCGCCAACACGGGCAAATTTGCCGAAAAGAGGGTCACTGTCCGCGTCAAGGCCGACCTGACGCAGGCGATGCTCGACGAGGTGTCCGTGAGCGACACCGTCGAATTCATGAGCAGTATTGACATCGAGATGTACACCATCGGTTCCCGTCCCCAGTATGCGGGAAGCGCCCATCTCGACACGACGACGGCCATGGACGGGACAAATTGGTACGCCCAGTATGAAACGGGCGACGGCCTCTCGCGCGAGATCTATTATACAAAGCACAATGGCAAGCCGAGCATGGTCTCCGTCACCCTCATGAACGAGGAGGAGTACTATCCCATGATCGGCGAGGACGGAAGCGAGATCGACTGGTACAATTCTGGCCTCTACAACTGCTTCAAGGGCACGGCGGACCACCCGCAGAACCTCAAAGTCAGCGATTTCGAATACGACGATGACAACTACGGCTGGAAGTACGTCGGTGCAGATAAAACTTTCATGGAGCGCATGGTCGCCTCCTCCAACCCCTACGATTTCAAACCCATTGCCCTCTGGCTTCTCATCGATGAGGGCGCGGTCGTCGGCTTCATCTCCCAGAGCGACGTCGACAAGCAGGTCTCCTCGGGGTACGACTCCTACATGACCTTGACTTCCACCCTCAACTTTACGGACGTGGAGGTCCACACGATCTCGAAATTCACTTACGACGAAGAGATCCACAAGCCTCTCAAGGACGCGCTCGACAACATGCACGCCCTTAAGAGCTACACGATGATCTTCAGAAAGCTCGAGCAGAGCCCTCTCACGGGGAGCAGTATCGCCCTCGAGGGCTACAAAGAGACTGTCACCGAGGACGTCATCCTCTATGAGGACTTCGATTGGGACTACGACCTCGAGACAGAGGGCTATCCGCCCGTCTATCATTTCAACGGCATTCAGTACGGCTACAAGCAGGTGAGAGAGCCGAACGGTGCGGGCGAAAAGGGCCTTTACGACCAATTTGTGCTCGAAAATCCCATCGATCCCGATGAGACGGAGGATACGCCTTCCGACACAACTCCCGTCTACTCCGCGGTCCGCGCCTTTGAGGGCGACATGAAGGAGGGCTGTATGGGGCTCAACTTTGCCGCCGAGATCTTCACAAATTACGCGAAGCCGCAGGCGGGGGATGACTTCGACATGTACTACGAAGTCGCGGACGGCATGTTTATGGTCGCCACCGAATTCTACCACTATGTCGATATCCTCGACCAGCTCTATGGAATGTATGCCGCGCTCGGGTCCACGGGCACGCGGTATATCAGGCCGAGCGTCACGGTGAAGGACGGCTACATCACCGAGATGATGTTCTACTACAACATGGGCTATCTCTCGGGCGTCATTGAGATCGAATTTTCCGATTTCAACACCGCGACGATCGACAAGGAGATCACCTTTACAGAAAGGGAAGTCCCCACAGATTGGAGTGGGACCCTCTTCAACCCGCAGGATAAGGAGCTTGCGACGGAGCCGTTTGAAAAGCACGCGCAGGAGTATTTGGAAACGGAGGAGGGCATTCCCTTCTTCGGAGAAGCCCTCGGTGACTGCTTCGGGTTTGCAATGGAGTACTTCTACCGCGATTCGAAGGGAAAGACGCACTATGCTGTCAGCCTTTGGTATGACGTCCCCGCCGACCTTGACTACACGATCGATTCCTCGATCAACAAGGTCAAAGCCTTCCTCGAGGCGCACGGCTACACCTCCTCGGGCGTCAGGGAGGGCGAAAACGGCACTTCCTACGAGTACGAGGGCGAGAAATTGTCCGTGGCGATCTCTGACGAGCAGGCCCAGCTCTTCATCTATGTTTGGGTCAACTCCGCCGAGACGCCCGAAATCACCGAATAAAGAAAAAAACATTTTAGAAGTGAGGAAATAAAGAATGAAAAAGGCAAATTTGTTCAAGAGCATCCTTTCCATGTTGCTTGCGGGCATTCTGTGCTGTTCCTTTGCGGCCTGCGGCAATACGACGGATCCGACTGGCGATGATCCCGAGCCCGAGGTCCCCGCAGTTACGATCTCCATCGGTGCGGGCGTTCCCAATGAGATCAAGAAGGGCGAGCAGGTCACGCTCACCGTCACGATCACGAACACCACGAATAAGAAGTACGCTTGGTCTGTCACGGACAGCGAGGGCAAGGCGAGCGACATCCTTGCGGTCAGCGATGAAGACGTCGTTACGGTCGCAAAGGACGTAGAACTCGATACCTCTGTCACCGTCACCGCCACGGCCGACGCGGACAAAACCAAGACCGCTTCGCACACCTTCACGGTCAAGCCCAATCTCACGGGCGAGGTCGGTTCGCTCACTGCGGCCGCCCTTGAGGCCGTCGCGGGTCCCAATCTCACCGTTTCGGGCACCGTGACCGACGTCTATGAGGACCTCAACTACTCCGCCAACAGCTATGAGACGGCCTATCATTCCGTCGTCATGATGGATACGGGCAAATGGTACGGCGCATTCAATCCCATCGGGGACGAGAATGAGGAGAATGTCATCGCTTCGAACTATCGCATGGGCGAGCAGTTCGGCACGCAGGGGCACGCCCTCACGAGCGTTTTCATCAACAAGGACAACGAAGTGGAGGAGAGGCCCGAGACCAACTACATGAGTGTTCCGTTCTCGTGGGAGAGCCAGCACCTCTGGAATCACATCGATAACCTCGGCAATATCAGCGAGAAGTTCACATACGACGCGACGGAAGATGAGTACATCTATAACATCGTCACGAGCGGACCCTACGATACCGACGCGAGCAAGGACGAATACCTCATGGCCTATTTCGCAGTCTCCTTTACCGCCATGGTTGAGGACAACTTCACGGCTTTCCGTCTCAAGATGACGGGCGACAAGGTGACGGGCATCTGGGCGCAGACCGCAGTAAAGGAATGGTTTGCAGGCGACGGCGAGACCGTCGTATCGCGCGCCTATACCGAAGTGGAGCTCACGATCTCCGACGTCGGAGAGACGGTCGTTCCCGATCCCAAGCCCTACGACGCACCCGAGGGCGCAAAGTATCTGGAGCAGGTCATCGACACGATGAAGGCCGCGAGGAACTACACCTTCACAGCAGTGGACACCGCCGTCTCCGCCCCCGACTATGACGCAGGCGACTATGAGATGGAGTCCTTCACGGGCGGCGCATCGACGATCGCAAAGGCCGTCCCCGTTGCAACGGGCGACCAATATTATTTCAAACACGCCGCCTCGCGCGGCACCGTCGGCACGAAGGGATATGTGACGGAGAACGCCGCTATCTTTGAGACGGTCGGCATGTACTCTGCCTCCATGGACGGGAATGACTACAACTTCAACTACAGCGGCTACCGTCAGTACGGCAGCGGAGATGGCGCTTACTTCGAGGTCATCGACGATGAGCAGGTCTACACCACCGTCAAAGGGCTCATTGGCGTGGAGCGCAGGCAGGGCAACTTCTTCGAGAAGGCGATGCCCCAGTGGTCCTTCTCGCCCAACATCTTCGAATCCTTCGGACCCACTATAGTTAGGGTCGGCAATAAGAATTATAACGCGTATATTTTCACCCTCCGCGATTCCTTGATCACGAACGATGTGTCCCGCCAGATCGCCGCAGACAACATGGCTGCGAACGGCGATGCCGCGGCCTTCGCAACGCTGACCATTACCGTTGCCGTGGACGAAAACGACAATGCGACCATTCTCCAGACGAAGTACCCTTACGCATATCTCGGCGGCGACTACAGCGGCATCATCACGACGACCTATTCGGACTTCGGGAACACGAAGCTCCTCGCCAATGCCTTCGACGAAGCGTACTATACGCAGAGGGTCTGGAGAGATACATGGGATAAGTACACCGCCCACGACTTCGACCCGTCGCACACGAGCGAGCGGACAGACGAGGTCGCTTCCACAGTCCTTGCGCACATGTTCCCCAATGCCAACATCAACGCCGATATGCCCAAGCCCGAGGTCATCATGAACCTCATCAGCGACGACATCAACGGCCCTTGGTTCGATTATTCCACATTGGCAGATGAGACAGTCCGCGAGAATTTCTCCTTCAACTGCGCGATGAACAATGACGACTCCCGCCTCGACAGGAACGGACGGCCCATCGACATCGAGAGCATTCTCGGCCCGAGCGGAACGCTCCTGACAGAACTCAAGAAGGTCAACAGCGCGTGGACGTATGACAACGCGAATTCGGGGCTCCGCACCCCCAGCAATCCCGAATCGAGCTATTTCGCGACCTATCTGAATACCAGTGCAGGCGTCATGATGGTCGTCGAGAGCAACAACACGAAGAATTTCTTCTTCGATCTCTACAAGATCGGCGAGTGGCATCTGTCGAGGGACTGATCCATTTCTGAAAAGGAGGCAAGCACATGAAACGCCTTATAAAGTATCTTGGTCTTCTGTGCGCCATGCTTGCACTCATCCTTTCCGCCTGCGGCGGAACTCAACAGAATGATGACCTGAACGGAAAGACGGTCGTTGTGACCGCCGTGCAGGAGAGCATTGAGCTCACAGATGATGAGATCGCTTCGTACGATTTCACATCCCTCTTTACGATCACCGTGGACGGGGAGGCGACAGACGTCCTCCCGTCCCACGTCGACGCTTCCGCCGTCAAGGCGGAGGCGGGGACATACGACGTCACCTGTACTTACGGCGGGCAGACCGCACACGTCTCTGTCACCGTGAGAGAGGCCGTCTTTACGCTCGATCTCGCGACTTCTGAAGTCACGGTGAAGGTCTCCAATGTGTCTGCGGCCGACTTCCTGCAGTACTTCACTGCCAAGAAGGACGGCGTCAAGGAGACGATCACGCAGGACATGACAGAGAGCGACGTGAAGGCCGAGGCGGGGGACTATACCTTCACCGTCACCTATCACGGAGTGCAGAAGACGCTCACGGTCCACGTCGTGCCCGATCACTCTGCAGAGGTCATTTTGACCGTTTCCCACCCCGAGATCCCTGTGAGTGAACTCGGGGAGTATGACTATACGTCGCTTTTCTCCCTCTATGTGGACGGCGCCGCGGTTCAGGTGACGCCTTCCATGGTGACGGCGGAGAGCGAGGGGAAGGGGGTCGGCGACACCTTTGCGGTCACGCTCAACTATGATAAAGACGGCGTCACGGCAACGCAGACCGTCACTGTCACGGTCGTGGACGAGGCGGCTCTCGTCATCACGCCCAAAAATGTCATTACCTACCCCAATGCGGAGGCGATCGACCTCACGACCCTGTTCACGATTACGCTGGGCGGCGAAACTATCCCCGTCACGAACGACATGATCTCGGGCGCCATCGATTACTCCAAGGAGGGGGACAACATCATCACGCTCACCTACGGCGGAGAGACGGCGGAGGCGACCGTGACTGTCAAACTCGGCGTCATCATCGATTACGCCAAGGGCGACACTATTCCCGTGCGCGTCGGCACAGACAAGGCCACCTATCCCTTCGCGGATGATTTCATTGTCATCATCAACGGCGCACGCTACCGCCGCATTCCCGACTCCTGTCTGGATCTGTCTGAAGTGGACTTTTCCAAGGAAGGGACCTGCACGGCGAAGATCTCTATCTCCTACGGCGATCAGGCCAAGATCCCGGGGTCATTCCCTCCCAAATTCCCCGATCTCGAAGTCACCGAGAAGACCATCACCTACGTCGTCGTCTCTGCGGACTACGAGCTCTCGTTGAAGGAGGATCCCGTCCTCCTTCCGAGGGGAACGGTCTCCTACGACCCGACAAAGAATATCCAGCTCAAGATCAACGGCTACAATCAGGGCTTTACGACAAATAAAGACTGGGCAAACGTCATCAATGTCTACTACGAGATCTTGAGCGGAGAGCTGGACTTCACATCTGCCGAGATGCAGGAGGTCCGCCTTGCGATCTACGTCTATGGCGTGGAAAGCGACCCGATCACTGTCTCCTTCCATGTACAGGTGGAGACCGAGCTCGCCCTCTCCGCAACGGACAGGATCTCCTTCACGGGCGAAACGCTCTTCACGCGCGACCTCTTTACGATCACGGTCAACGGCGAGGAGATCGCCGTCCCGCAGGCGAACATCGCGGGCAAGGTCGACACCTTCACCCCGGGGGTCTACTATGTGACCCTCGCCTATGAGGGTCTGACCGCCACCGCCAAAGTCGTCGTCTACGAGCGGGATCTCATCGGCACTTACCGCACGTCGCTCACCACCATTCCCGTGGAAGAGGAGGACGATGACGAGGACATGGGGGATTATGGCGACTTTGACCCCGATACGATGTCCCTCGATGTACCCATGGCGATCGCCGAAGCGCCTTCGCCCCTCGGTGCGCTCACGATCAAAGCGGACGGCTCCATTCGCTTCAACGGCATTTCCGTCTTCTCCGTCACAGGCATCGATGAAAATACGATGATCCTTCACACGGGCGCGGACGGAAGGGGCAACGACTACACCCTCTACTACGACAACGGCGTCGTCGTCCTCGATCCCGAGAATCGCACAGCGATGAACTTTTCCGATCAGAGGCGTCCGCTCATCTACTTCCAGGACACGATCTGGGAGATGCAGGAGAAACTCACCGTAAACTTTGGCGAGGGGTACGTCTTACAGAAAGAGTCCGTCGGCTATTACTCCATCGACGCCACCCGCCTCAAAGCCAAAGAGGGCGGCACCGAACTTTGGTACGGTCTCTTCGTCAAGATCCTCGTGGCTTCGAACGGCGACCATGTCTATGAAGTCAAACGGGGGCCCATAGAGTTTGTCGGCGAATACTCCTCCGCGGTCGGCGATGAGAACACCTTCACCTTCTGCGGCGAAAGCTATCATTTCGCGATGACGGCGGCGGCCGTGGGCAATGTCGTGAAGGACACTTCCCGTCCCTACACGGACAAAAAGTTCACTGGCACGATCGACGGCAGCGCGGCGACGCTTCAGGTCACCAGTCAGAACTGGTATGAACTCTACATCGGCACTACTCTCGCGGTTCGGGTCTACTCCAACGACATGAGCAGTATGAAGAACGGCGGGGAACTCGCGGACGGAAGGGTCTTCCTCTACGACCTCGCCAATGCGGACTACGGCACGTATTCCTACATGTTCGACCTCGACACGGAGCATGGCACCTTCACGCTCGAGGAGCGCGACAGCTACTTCGGCGTCTACGACAGGGGGCAACTGCGCTTCTTCCTCGACGGCTACGGAACAGGCCACTTCTATGAGGACAATACGGGCAGACTGTACTCCTCCACGCAGTTCAGCTACACGGTGAAAAATTCCGAGCTACACATCTCCTTTATCACCGACGATCCGAAGTTTGCGTACGGCAAGGAGGCGACCTTCTTCGTCTCGCCCCTTCTCAACATCCTCACCCCGAAAACTTCCTTCAGCGACGTCTTCGCGGGCGAAGATTTCGTGAATACCTACATCACCGACGGCGCGATCGTCAGGGTCAACGTCACGATGGTGACTGGCCTTCCCCAGCTCAAAGAGGGGGTCTCCATCCTCACGAAGGATGGCGAAGTCTCCGACGCCGATAAGGATAAATTCCTGCACACCGACTGTGTCAACTTCATGAAGGCGGGCTTCTACGACTTCACGGTCACGGTGACGGTGAAGGGAGAGGAGGTTTCCTCCCATTACGCCGTTCAGGTGTTCACGGTGAAATATAGCAGCGACGCCCTCGTCGGCAATTACGGCAACGGCGTCATCTACGGCACGAGCTTCTCCCTCCGCCTTGACACATACGGCATGGCCTATGTCGTGGCGGGCAACGTCACCTACAGCGGGACCTTCTCGATCGCCGAGGACAGGAAGTCCTTTGTCATCAAGGCCTACAGCCCCGACGACGGATTTGTCAGCGTCAAGGCAACGGTCCTCGCGGACGGCGTCATCCGTGCCGAATGCGATGGCATGCTTCACTACACCGATTACTTCGTGAAGGGAGGCCAAAGCTCCGTCGCAGGCACAGACGGGTACACCCTTCGCCGCCTTGGCAACGGAGAAAACGCCGTCTACGTCGCCTTTGACGACGCCCATGTCAGCGGCGAAGTCGTGACAGTCACCCTCGAGGGCGACATCTACACCATCACGCAGGGCGAAACCGTTCGCCATGCGAAGATCACTTGGGGCACCAACCCCGCAAGCGGGCTCACCTTCACGGATTGAGCCGCAGACGATCGCAACGGATAGCGCGTTCTAAGCGCGGAAAAGTGTGACATGCCCTATTCGTCACGATAAATCAGTAAAATCTTTTTATAGGAGTAAGAGAAAATGAAAAAAAGGAGAACAGTAACTCTCATCGTTTTGCTCTGCATGTTGGTCGCCGCGCTCTGCGGGGCGGTCGCCTGCGGCGAGACGGAGACCCCTCACGACCACTCCTTCGGCGCATGGACCCTCACCAAGGATCCGACGCTCACGGAGACGGGTACGGCAGAGCGGTCCTGTACGGCGAATGACGGCGAGAAGGAAGTCAAAAACGACGTTCCCGCTCTGAGCGACGCGACCGTCTGGACGAAGGACGCTACGGCTTCCACGCCCGCGACGCACACGGCGACGGGCACGGACGTCTACAAGTCCGAATACGGCACCGTCGAAGTGACTACCGACAAGACGACCGAGCACACTTGGGGCGCATGGACGCTCACCAAGGACCCGACCCTCACGGAGAAGGGCACTGCGGAGCGGTCCTGCACGGCCAATGACAACGGGAAGGAGACGAAGACCGACGTTCCCGCTTTAAGCGACGCCACCGTCTGGACGAAGGATGCTACGGCTTCCACGCCCGCGACGCACACGGCGACGGGCACGGATGTCTACAAGTCCGAATACGGCACCGTCGAAGTGACCACCGACAAGACGACCGAGCACACTTGGGGCGCATGGACGCTCACCAAGGACCCGACCCTCACGGAGAAGGGCACTGCGGAGCGGTCCTGCACGGCCAATGACAACGGGAAAGAGACGAAGACCGACGTTCCCGCTCTGAGCGACGCCACCGTCTGGACGAAGGATGCTACGGCTTCCACGCCCGCGACGCACACGGCGACGGGCACGGACGTCTACAAGTCCGAGTACGGCACCGTCGAAGTGACCACTGATAAGGTCGGCAATCACACTTGGGGTGAATGGTCATGGAAAGACGACAAGGCGCCCACCGAAGAGGAAGGCGCGACCGCCGTTCATTCGTGCACGATCAGCGGCTGCACGGAGAAGGAAGAGAAGGCCGTTCCCAAACTTTCCGACCAAGCCCCTTGGAGCCTTGAAACGACCCCTGCGACCTACAACGAGAAAGGCAGCAAAGTCTACACCTCGGAGTATGGCACGGTCACGGTCGACATTGACAAATTGGTCGCCCCCTACGACGGAAAGACCTATCACAGCTTCAATGTGGACCTCAATGACACCTTCAACGGAACAATCAAAATCGGAATGTCCTGGACAGACGCTTCTCTCACGCTTGACGCCAATGGCGTCGGCCTCGGCACGGCTTATCCCTTCTCAAACAATACCAAGATCGTTTTCAAAATGATAAACGCCGAGACGGGTGAGATAGAGGTTACCTTCACGGGCAAGGCGGCAGGGGATGCTGATGATGCCTTCACAGGCGCAAAAAAGACTGCGAAGGGCTATGTCGATATGGACACGGGCTTCATCTTCATGGCAGATGAAGGCAGTGATTTCACTGACTGTAATCTTCTTATACCCTCTGGTCAATATACGAGCGGCGCAGTTGGCTCCGTTTGGGGCGAGAGCGCGGTGAGCTATGCTTATGCACTCTCCTATACCTATGAGGCCGAAGGCCAAAAGACGATTACGCTCTATGTCGCAAACAACGTCGTCACCTTCGGCGTGTCGTTCAAAGACATGGCGGGCGAAGATATTGTTGCAGACAAATGCTACAACGCGCCTCAACTCTATGTGAAGAAGGGCGACACAGTGTTGTCCAGTGTCGGCTTTGACGGCGAGAAAATGGTCGCGCTCGACGGATTCGAGGGCGAATACAATAATGACACGTTCGGCACGGTCACGATCTCTGGTACGGGCAAGATCAAGGCGGTCAAGGACGACACCAACGTCGACGGCGCTTACATCGTTGCGGGCGACACCTTGGACGCGATCATGGAGGAATCTGGCGGGAAGAAGGCCTACACCGTCACGGTCGACAAGGCCGCAAAATCTGTGACCTTTGCCGAAGCCAAAGTCACTGTCACCTTTGATATGAAAGAGCACGGGACGGCAGAGGACAAAAAAGAAGGCTATAAGAATGTTGAAATGGTACTCCCTGCCGAGCCCAAAGACGCGGAAGGCAAATTCCTCTTCCGCGGTTGGTTCACGGACGATGCTTGCACGACGCCCGTTCCCGTTCCCTTCAAGCCGACGGAGAGCATGACGCTCTATGCGAAGTGGGTCAAGGCGATCACCATTACCGTGCATGCAGAGCCCGAAGAGGCGACGACTGAAACTCTCATAGTCGGCGCGGGCGACAACATGCTCGAGACCTTGAACAAAAAGTTCGACCTCAGCGTCAAAGATGGCATGGTCTTCAGAGGGTGGTATATTAAAGACGGCGAAACCAAGACGATGTTGGCCGACTACCCTGACAGCACTTTCTCCGATGTGAATGATAAGATGGATTTCTATTCAGAATGGGTAGATGCTCCTTATGTCGGGGAATACAAGGGCTCCGAAGTGTATAATGCAGGCTATGGCTCAAGTGCATCTAATATTACGATCAGTGAAGACGGTAAAATTTCAGGTTCCAAGACAGGTACGATCGTTGATTATGATGAGGCAACGCAGATCATCACCTGGATGGATTCAAGTGGAAATACCAATTACTTCTTCTATGACGACGCCAGCGGCGTACTTGCATATAATTATAACAATTCCAAACTGCAGTATTTGTGGAGCGACATGTATGTTTTGAGCAAGTTTGCGTCCACCAACACGATAAGTGTTAAGTTTGGCGTAAATGCAAGTTCAAAACATGACACTTCAAGAAGTTGGTACGCTCAATTTGTCAAGATCGCTACAAAAGACGGAGAGAAGAATATTTTCATCTATGACACCTTCATCTATTCCGATGTGACGATCACGAATGCGTTCGGTGTTCCGCTGGAGATCAATGAGATTAAGTCTTCCAAGTCGGTTGTCGTAAAGACGTCCAATGGAGAAATTTTGCTCAAAGTTGCCTCTAAGGGGGCATCTATTGCGGACGATAGCAGTACTGTCGATCTCGACGAGCACTTTGGCACATATACCAAAGAAGAGGCCGATGACCTCGAGCTCGACGGTGCAGGAAATCTTATGCTCGGGTCCAAGCTGGGAACCTACAAGGCGACGGATGCCGACGATAAGATCGACGCATACATTGTCGAGGATGACGTGACTGTCTACTACGAAGTCACGATCAGCGGCACGACGTACGATCTCGAGAAGGTGATGGTGAGCCTTAACTTCAACTACGGTCTCGTGGTTGATCCGACGGGTAAGTCTACAGATACGTCATTCAACAAAAATATTGAAGTTAAACTTCCTAATCTTGTTGATCCAGACGGCGTTTATCTCTTCCGCGGTTGGTTTATGAATGCCTTCTGTGAGAAGGAATGCGATTACGAGCAACCTGAAGGTGAAGATAAATATTGGACTTTTGTCCCTTCTGAGAACGGCTTGACCGTTTATGCAAAGTGGATCAAGAAGGTCACGATCACCGTTCATCTCGAAGACGGCGCGACCCTTCCCGAAGGCTCACTTGGCGCAAACGGCACGATCGATACCTTTGGCCAAGGCGAAGACGTCACGATCGTCCGTCCCTCCAAGGAAGGGAAGAAGTTCGAGGGGTGGTACACTGATTCTGGACTTGAAAATCTTTGGGGCGAGAAGTTGGAAGATGGCAGCACAACCGTCACGCTTGGATCCGACACGACGGCGATTGATCTCTACCCGAAGTGGGGCGATCCCCCCGCATACAGCGGAACATATGTTGAGTACTACTTCAATGGTAGCAATTCAAATGGCGCGCAGATGAACGGAACATTAAAAAACGGCTCCTATAAGATTGATTCAGAAGGACAGGCGGCAATTGTGAATGGCTTGGATTGGCCACTTGATACATTCGCAATGAAGGTCACGTTTGCTTCCGAAGACGATGCGGGCGATGATGTACGTGCTCTAAAATTTGCCTATAGTACAAGCAGCTCGAATGACGCATATATGATGCTTTCGAAAAAGATAATTGTTTTGGGCTTGACAGGTAAATTTGGAACGCTTGCAGTACTCGTACCAGCAGATATGGATCAAGTCAGCCTAAAAGGTTCGTATTGGGAAGGTGGAAAAGGCCGTGTCATTACACTTACTATCTCTGATGAAGTGGTCAATATTCTCGTTTACCAGGATAAAGTGTATTTTGGCGTGACATTCGAAGATATGTCTGGCGAAGCCGTTGCTGCAGACGAAGCATACCATTCAGAGAACGTGATCGTGAAGCAGAACGATAAAGTTCTTGGAAGTTGGGGCTTCAACGGCACGAAGATGGTTGAGGTTGACGGCTATGAGGGTGGATATACAAAGGCTACAGACTCCACAGTCGATCTTGGCGCATTCACCTTAAACGGCGCGGGCATCGTGAGGGGCTCGGAGGGCAAGATGGGGACGTATCTTCTTGTCTCTAATCAAGCCTACACGGCGACAATGACCTACGACGGTGCGTTCTATTATGTCACGCTCAATAAGGGCGAAAAGACGTATACCGCGACCAAGCCCATGGCAACGATCATCTTTGATTTCGGTGACATTGACCGCGGCGAATTCCCCGCCGATATGCAAGCTAACCTGAATATTGAGACGGTGATCGAAGAGCCGACCGTGGATGGTTATGCGTTTATTGGGTGGTATGAGGAAAAGAGCGGATCAAATTTCAGCAAAATGCTCCAAAGGAATGATGAAAGGCAATGGATATTCACGCCGACGACAGAGAGCGTTACGCTCTATGCCTACTTTAAGGAAGCTGTCACTGTGCATGTTCATTACAACAGGGAGGACGTGCCCTCACTGGAGGATTACGATTTCGTGGTTGGCAAGGGTGAAGCCGTTACGAGTGCTTCTGCATGGAAAGGTGACCCTGCGTCAATTGTCGAAATGAAGCAGTTCCTTGGTTGGTACAAGACAGAAGATTGTTCTGATGATAAGTTTGATACATATTTTGTTATCAACGAAGAGACCGATCTCTATGCCAAGTGGAGCGATACGCTTGATGATGTCAACTACTATCCTGACGAGACCAATGAGAACACCAAGTGGGTACAGGAAGAAGGCGTTTGGAAGTCCAACAATTATCATAAGGGTAGCACGACGGCAAAACTTGAAATCTTATTTGCTGTTGAAGGTACTTACTCTTTCCATTGGTTCGTTGAATCTGAAAGTGAACGTTATGATTACTTAAAGATTGTGCAGAAGCACGCAGATGGTTCGGCGGAAACAACACTGTTGGCGGCAACGGGTGGATATAACCCTGGGAAAGAAGGTAATCTTACTTGTGAAGTTATGCCTGGAGATGTCATTATTCTCACCTATACGAAGGATAGCGGTGATAATGGTAACGGTGATGACCTTGCCCGTATCTCTAACATCGTTTGGAGGAAGACCGTCTACGATGACTTCAAGGGGCTCTATAAGGGCAACAAGGGCGAAACGCCTGAAGATCTTGACATCGACGGCAAGGGCGGCGTCTCTTGGGCAGGCCGTCAGGGAACCTATGTGACAAAGGAAGGCAATGTCATTGCAGTCACCCTCGAGAAAGACGGTGATGACCCCGCAGAGTACTGGGAGATCACCCTTGTGACTGGCGATGACAAGACCTACACCGCCACCATGCCTTTGACGACCGTGAAGTTCGTGATTGAGGACGGACAACTCACGCATGAGGAGATGTCTGTCAATACGAACATCGGCATAGCGCTTCCCGACGTCGTGAACGATGCCACCCACAAGTATGTCGAGGGTTGGTACACTTCGGCCGAATACACTGATTCCGCGCTCGGAGAGGACGGCCTGTTCATTCCCGAGGGCACAGAGGTCACTGTATATGGCAAGGTCGAGACCATGGCAAAACTCACCCTCAATTACAACGGCCACGGCCCCGAAGAGAATAAGGATCTTTGGTACAAGAAGGGCGCAACTCCCGACCTGACCGAAGAAGCCCCCGAGGATACTGCCTCCGAGCCGAAGCAATACTTTACAGGTTGGTTCACGGAAGCGGCTTGCGAAACGGCATATGTTCCCGCTCCGCTTGAGGCCGACAAGGAGATCTTCGCTGGTTGGTCTACCACGCCTTATTTGATAGAGATCACAAACAACTCTGGGAGTGAAAAGTGGATTTTGCGGGACGACGGAAGTTATCACATTGATGCGAGCAAGACTGCGAAAGCATATATTAAAATTACTTTCAAAGTGTCAGGGACATTCACCTTTGATTGGTCGTGCCAATATAGTAATTCGTATGATACAAATGATTGCTTGTGCGTTACTCTTAACCTGGATCCGAATTCTGCATATGCATATCAAAGGAAGTTCTCTGCTTCAACTGGCTCTGGAACGGAGCAAGCAATTTCTGTGCAAGCAGGAGATACGCTTTACATTGCTTCAATGATTTATTCCAGTGCTACAAAAGACGACTTTGCAACCGTTTCCAACTTCAACTTTGTCGCAGGTTGATTCCTGAAACACAAAAAAACAGACGCTTCGGCGTCTGTTTTTTTGTCCCTCGCCCCTCTTGCCCACCCCTTGAGGGGTGGGTGTCGAGCGCAGCGAGACGGAAGGGGTGTTTCGCTGCCCCTTTTCCTTTACCCCCTCCATGGGAGGGGGGTAGGGGGGTGGGTCACCGCATTCTCTCGCTGCCCCTGTAGGGGAAGTCCCCCGAAGGGGGAAAGGGGTTTTCAAAACCCCTCTGTCACTCACTTCGTTCGTGACATCTCCCCTAAAAGTGGCGACGAGAGGGAGCCTTGCCTCCTCCCGTCCCCGCGTCATTCAGAGCGTAGCGATGAATCCCGAAGAACGAAGTCCGCACTTTCCTCCACGGGATTCTTCGGTCGCTCCGCTCCCTCAGAATGACGCGTTACCCCCTCCATGGGGGGCCTCCCTTTACCCCCTCCATGGGGGTGCCGCCCATTACCCCCTCCATGGGAGGGGGTAGGGGGTGGGTCATTCTATCTTGACATTTTTTACCAAATGTGTTACACTATCCCCGAAAAATCAAAAAAAGGAGTAACCCATGTTAGGAAATTTCACCTATCACAATCCCACAAAACTCTATTTTGGCACGAACGCCCTCGAAGCGTTGGGCGAGGAACTCATGAAGTACGGCAAGACCGTTCAGCTCATCTACGGCGGCGGGTCCATCAAGAAGAGCGGCCTCTACAGCGAGATCCTTGAGATCCTTCTTGCCTGCGGGAAGGAGGTGGTCGAGGACGGCGGCGTCATGCCCAATCCCACTTACGAACGCCTTAAAGTCGGCGCGAAGCTCGCCAAAGACAACGCCGTGGATCTCCTGCTCGCCGTCGGCGGCGGTTCGGTCTGCGACTACGCGAAGGCCGTTTCGGTCTCTGCCTATTGCGATGACGACCCGTGGGAAAAGTACTACGTCCGCTTTGAAGAGCCGACCTGCAAGATCATTCCCGTCGGGTGCGTTCTGACGATGTCGGGCACGGGAAGCGAGATGAACGGCGGTTCCGTCATCACAAACCGCGAGGAAAAGCTCAAGATCGGCCACGTCTTCGGAAGCGATGTCATGCCGAAGTTCTCCATTCTCGACCCCGAACTCACCTACACCCTGCCCGAGCGGCAGATGGTCGCGGGCATCTATGACATCTTCAACCATATCTGCGAGCAGTACTTTTCGGGCGACGACGACAACGTGACCGACTACCTCGCCGAGGGGTTGATGAAGGCGGTCATTTCGGCCTCCCGCGAGGCAAAAAAAGACCCGCGCAACTATGAGGCGCGGAGCAATATCATGTGGGCGGCGACGTGGGCATTGAATACCTTACTTAATAAAGGAAAGACGACAGACTGGGAAGTCCACATGCTCGGCCAAGCCGTCGGAGCGTACACCGACGCCACGCACGGCATGACGCTCGCCGCCGTTTCGCTTCCCTACTATCGCCACATTTTGCCATACGGTTTGCAAAAATTCAAGCGCTTTGCTCTCAACGTCTGGGGCGTGGAGCCGAAGGGGACGGACGAAGAGATCGCCCTGAAAGGCCTCTCCGCCATGGAGGACTGGATGAAGGAATTGGGCTTGACCCTTAACATTTCCGACCTCGGTGCGACGCCCGACATGATCGAGGGCATCGCCGACGCGACGCGTGTGCAGGAGGGCGGCTACCATATCCTCACCCGCGATGAGATCGTGAAGATCCTCCGCGAGAGCCTTTGACCTCACTCGGCGTGGAGGACGAAAAATTTCAGGTACATCGTCTCGTCCGCGGCGAGCAGGGCGGGGTGATCGGGGGCCTGTGCGCGCATTTCGGCGATCTGAACGCGCCTGTGCGACCGTGCGGCGGCTTCTTTCAGCATATTTTCGAACATCGGCAACGTCACAAAGTGTGAACAGGACGAGCTCACGAGGAACCCGCCCTCTTTGACGAGTTTCAGACCCAAAAGATTGATGTCGAGGTAGCCCTTGAGGGCGTCCTTGACCTCGGCGGCCGACTTGCAGAAGGCGGGCGGATCGAGAATGACGAGGTCGAACTTTCGCCCCTCGGCGTGAAGGGCGCGGAGGAGCTCAAAGGCGTCGCCGCAGACGGTCTCGACGTTGTGAAATCCGTTGAGCGCGGCATTCCGCCTGACGCTCTCGAGGGCGCGGGGGGAGGCGTCGAGGGAAAGGACATGGTCCGCCGTGAGCGCGCAGTTCATGGAAAAACCGCCGCTGTTGCAGAAACAGTCGAGCACGTCGCCCTTCGCGTACCGCCGCACGGCCAAGCGGTTTTCGCGCTGATCGAGAAAATAGCCCGTCTTTTGGCCGTTTTTGACGTCCACGGCCATCTTCAGGCCGTTCTCCTCAAAGACGATCTCGTCGGGAACTTCGCCATACAGCACGCCCGTGACCTCCTCGAGACCCTCCTTTTTGCGCACGGCGACGTCCGAACGCTCATAGATGCCCTTGGGGGCAAATTCCTCGACCAAAACCTCCGCGATCGTCTTCTTCCGACGGTCGACGCCGAGGGAAAGGAACTGCACGGAGAGATAGTCGCCGTATTTATCGACGATGAGGGCGGGGAGGTCGTCGGCTTCGGCAAAGACCGCGCGGTAGGCCTCCGTCAGGCCGAGCGACCTGCGATAGGCGTTCGCCGCATGGATGCGGGCGCGGAAGAGAGCCTTTTCATTCTCCTCGCGGCGGGCGATCTCGTCGTCCTCCGTGCCACGAATGAAGATGCGGACGAGGATTTTTGACGCGTGATTGAGGTAGCCCTTGCCGAGAAAGCGGCCGTCAAAGCTGCGGACGGTGGCGAGGGAGCCGTTTTTGTCCTTGCCCTCGATGCGGGCGACCTCGTTGGCGTACACCCACGGATGCCCGCCTGCGATGCGGCGCTCTTCGCCCTTTTTGAGAAAAATTTCGTAACCCATACAGACATTATAAAAAATCGCGCTCCAAATGTAAAGCGGAACGCGATTCTTTTTTTGCAAAACTGTTCAATTGTTCAACCCGTCGAGCCAGCTTTCGACGTCGCTTTGCGTGGAACTTGCCGCGAAGCGCATTCCGCTCTGCCATGTTGCGCCGTCTGTGAGACCGTGAAGATCAGACGCGCTCGATCCCATGGAACTGCTCGCCGACGTGCAGAAGGGGATAATTGTCTTTCCCGAAAAATTATAGCTCTCGAGGAAGGTATAGATGATCTTCGGTGCACTTCCGAACCAAATGGGGTAGCCGAGAAAGATGACGTCGAAGCTGTCCATGTTTTCGACGCTCCCGCTGATTTCGGGGCGGGCGGAGGGGTCCCTGTCCTCGGCGGAAGTGCGCGAGGAACTGCTTCCGTAGTTCAGATCGGCGTCCGTGTACGGAATTTCGGGCACGATCTCATATTTTGTACCGCCTGTGAGTTCGGCGATGTACCGCGCGATCGTCTCGGTATGTCCCGTCGCCGAGAAGTACGCGACGAGGATGTTTGCCGCCTCGTCGGAGGCGTTGTATTCAACTTCGATCGTGCAGTGCAGATCCCACATCGTTCCCTTCTGGACTTCGCCCCATTCCGTCTTGCTCCCTTCGTATCTGATCGTCGTGAGCGTGCTGTCCGCGAAGGCGTATTTGTCGATAGTTTTCACAGAACGGGGAAGATAGAGCTCGGTGATGCGGTTGGCTCTGCGAAACGCGGCGACACCGATCCCCGTGACGGAAGAGGGAACTTTGCTGTTGTTCGTGCCGCGAAGGATGGTATGAGAGGCAAGGTCTATCAGATTGTTCCCCTCGCCCGAATAGGCCGTATTCCCATGTGCGACGGTAAAGCTGTCGAGTGCGCCGCAGTTATTGAAGACGCTGTCGCCAAGCTCTGTCGCGCCCGCGGGGAGATAGAATCCCTTCAGCGCGCTGTTGCCCGAAAAGGCGTTGTTTTCAACAGTTTCGAGTTTACTGCCTGTTCCGATGTTCACGGTCTCGAGGGCGGCTTGATTATAGAAAGCGTTCAAGCCGATCTTCGTGACCGAATCGGGAATGGTGACGGAAGTAATGTCTGATTTGTGCCGCGAGTAGGCAAATGCGCTCTCGCCGATCTCCACGACGGGCAAATTGTCATGGGTCTCGGGAATGACGATCTTCGCCTCCTGTCCCGCGCCCGTGACGATAAAGCCCGTGCCCGCCGCATTGCGCTCGAAAGTGACGCTTGCCGTCGGGTCCTCTGTGTTCACCGCCCAATGCGCGTACAGGGTGACGTTTTCGTTGACGCGGTCGCTCGAAAAGTTCCACTGCGCGGCGCTTTCGCTCGCCGACCTGAACCAACCGAGGAAGATGTCGTCGCTCCGCGTGGGGGAAGAGGGGAGAACGGCGGGATTGCCTGCAAAAACTTTTTGGCTGTCGACCGCGCTCCCGCCTTGGCTGTCGAAAGTGACGGTGTAATAAGTATCGTCGGACGCATCGTCTCCCTTGTCCTTGCCGCCCGCCTCGCCGCAAGCGGAAAAGACAAAGCAGAGGCACAGCACGATCGCTGTCAGAATAAAAACCAACTTTTTCTTCATGATCTGCTCCCTGTCAGAAAACTGTTGACAAGTTTTTGAAATTGGTGTAGAATATCCTTACAAGGCGATACTTTTTGACCCGACCGAGACGCGTCCGTCGGAGTTGGGTTCCTGGACGCAGGGGGTATCGCCTCTTTTTTATTCTCACCCGAGACAATTTTTCTCATTTTCTCCGTAGACTTTGCGGAGAAGCCGCTCAAGCGGCCGATTTTATCTCACTTGCCTTCAAGCAGGGCGGCGCAGTCTTTCAGGTGCTTTGTAATGGGCAAATGCTGGGGGCAGGCGCGTTCGCACTGTCTGCATTCGATACAGGAGGAGGCAAGCCCGCCGCTCGCCGTGGCCTGTCTGTAGGCCTCGATCGCCTGTGCCGTCTGACCGTTGCCGATGTGCCTGTTCGCCGCCGCAAAGATCTCGGGAATGCGGATGTTCCGCGGACAGCCGTCCACGCAGTAATGGCAGGCCGTGCAGGGGATCGCGGAGGAATGGCCCATGATGCGCTGGGCCTTGCGGATGATCTCCTGCTCGTCGTCGTTGAGAGGCCGAAACTCCCTCATAAAGGAGATATTGTCCCGCATCTGCGCGGTATTTGACATGCCCGAGAGGACGGTCATGACGCCGTCGAGCGAGGCCGCAAAGCGAATGGCCCACTGCGCGAAGGAGGCGTTGGGGTCATATTCCCTGAAGAGCTTCTGCACTTCCTTGGGCGGATTTGCGAGGGCGCCGCCCTTGACGGGCTCCATGATGACAATGGGTTTGTTGTGCTTGCGGGCGACTTCATAGTTGCCGCGCGAGGCCACTGTCGGATTTTCCCAATCGGCATAGTTGATCTGAAGCTGGATAAAGTCCACTTCGGGGTGGATCGTCAGGAGCTTGTCGAGGAGCACGGGGTCGGCGTGATAGGAGAAGCCGAACCGCTTGATGAGGCCCTTTTCCTTCTGTTCCTTGACAAAGTCCCAGATGTGGAATTTGTCGTACTTGGTGTAGTTGTTCGCCATGAGGGCGTGGAGGAGGTAAAAGTCGAAATATCCCGCCCCCGTGCGCTCCAAACTCTTATAGAACTGGCTCTTTGCCGCCTGTTCGGTCTCCGCCATCATGAAGGCGTTGAGTTTGGTCGTGAGCGTGTACCTGTCGCGCGGATAGCGGTCGACGAGGGCCTTTCGGATGTCCTCCTCGCTCGTGCCATAGACGAAGGCGGTGTCAAAGTATGTAAATCCCGCCTCGAGGAAGAGGTCGACCATCTCCTTGACCTGTTCAAGGTCGGTCGGGGAGAACTTCTCCGAGCCGAGTTTGGGCAGGCGCATCAGGCCGAAGCCGAGTTTTTTGATCTCCTTACCGAAAAATTCATTCGTCATCGCTCATTCCTCCATTTCTTCGCGCTCCTTGCGGAGGAGCTTTGACAGCACGATCACGAGGAGGGGGACGAGAATGAGCTGAATGTACAGCCCCACGACCCCCGTCTGCACGGAGGACAGAAGCTCTGCAAACGTCCTGCCCGCGATCAGATTATAGATGACATAGACCGCCCGCCCCGAGACCTGCGCGAGGGCGACCACAGGGAAGGAGACGAAGGCGTTCTTCTCGATCTTCTTTGCGAACAGCCCGCAGATGAGGCCGTACAGCCCGAGTTCCAACATCATGTACGGGAGCCGTGAGGCGGTGGGCATGACGGAGGAGAGGAAGAGGGAGGAGAAGCCGAAACTCACGACGGGCGACAGGAGGCCGACGCCGAGGCCCCATTGCCACCCGAGAAGGCAACCCGCGAGGAGGGCGGGCGCATACATGGGCATATAGATCGAGGAAAATTCCTTTCCGAAGAAGTGCCCGAGCTGGGGCAGGGCGACCGCGAGCGCGACCAAGAGGACGGACACGGCACTCTTGATCGAAATGCGGATGCCCAAGTTGTAACGCCTTAAAACTGCATCTAACATTTGATTTTCTCCTTAAAAATGATTTTTGATTTGTAATAGCCGCATTGGAAGCGTAGCGAAGGTCTCATAGACCCGCGGACTTCGTATGGGGGGATCCTTCTCCTTCGGTTCAGAATGAGCGGGAAAGGGGGCGCCGCATCTCTTTTGACAGTTTTTGCCAAATGCGCAACGGCGGACTTCAGACGGTCTCGAAGAATCGTTGCACCCGCATCTTGAGGCGATATTTCTCGCGCAGGCGGGCGATTTCTGCCATCATGGGGCTTCGGTGGTGAAGATCGAGGGCCTCCTGACTTTCCCAAGCGTCGATAAGTAAGACCGTCTCGGGGTCGTCCATGGGGAAAAAGTACTCATAGCGGAGATTTCCCGCTTCGGCGCGGATCTTCTCTACAAGGCCGCTCGATCTCATCTCCTCGGCAAATTTTCTCGCGTTGCCGTTCTCTCCCGTGTAATAGATGTTGACCGTAAACGCCATGTTGCCCCTCACGGAAGTTTGTCGTATTCCTCGCTTGCTACGGGTTCCAACCACTCGTTGGAGCAGTTTTCACCCGAGACCTCGACAGCGAGATGGGAAAACCAGCTATCTCTTGCCGCGCCGTGCCAGTGCTTTACCCCCGCGGGAATGTTGATGACATCGCCCGCCTTCATCTCCACGGCCTCCTTTCCCCATTCCTGATACCAGCCGCGCCCCGCGACGCAGATAAGGATCTGCCCGCCTCCCTTCGTCGCATGGTGAATGTGCCAGTTGTTGCGGCAGGAGGGCTCGAAGGTGACGTTGAAAATGCCGACCTGCTCCTTGGAAACGGGCGCGAGGTAGCTCTTTCCGCTGAAGTACTGCTTGAAGCCGTCATTGGGCGCGCCGATGGGGAAGATCATCGAATTTTCATGCGCGGCCATCGCCGTCTCCGCGCTCTCCTCTGCCCAGATGTCCTTGGCGATGTTGAAGACGGCCCAAGCCTTCGGCCAGCCCGCATAGAATCCGACATGAGTGATGACGGCGGCGATCTCCTTCTTCGTCACGCCCGCCTTTTTGGCGTTCTCCAAGTGATGTTTGAGAGAACTGTCGGTGATCCCCGACGCCATGAGCGCGACGACGGTGATGATGCACCGCGTCTTATGGTCGATGTCGCCATTGTTCCAATTTTCTCCGAAGAGAATATCGTCGTTGTAGTGCGCAAAGTCGGGGGCAAATTCCCCGAGTGCCTTCCTTCCCGCGTCCTGTGTGATCTTTTTCATGATTTTGCTCCTTTGAAAGTCAGAATTGCTCGGCCCAGCGCTTGAGCTCGGCGGGGGAAGGGTTCCCATTCAGCACTTTTCCCTCGACGATGACCGCGTCCTTGCCGACAGAGGGGAGGAGGCCCTCCCGCGTCCGTCCGAAGCCGCTCCCGCCGCTCGTCGCGAAGAGGACGATCTTCTTGCCCGAGAAGTCATAGCTCTCCAAAAAGCTGTTGACGATCGTGGGCGCGACGTACCACCAGATGGGGAAGCCGAGGAAGACCGTGTCGCAGTCCGCAACGGGGGCGTCCCTGTCCGCGAGCGCGGGGCGGGAAGATTTGTCGCCCATCTCGAGAGAGCTCCTCGACCGCTTGTTCATCCAGTCGAGGTCGGCGCGGGTGTAGGGAACTTCGGGCCTGATCTCATAGAGCTTCGCCCCGATCGCCGAAGCCAATTTTTTGGCCGTGTCTGCGGTCGTTCCGCTCGCTGAAAAGTAAGCCACCAAAACATTTTTCATGATATATTCCTCCAAAATCTATTTATTTTCTGCGATTTTTTGCACCTTTGCGGCCAGTTGTTGCAGGGACAGGAGCGTCCCCTCGGGGTCCTCGATCTCCCCGAAAATTTCCCTTTCCCGCCGATAGAGGTCGGAGAGGATCCCGTCTGCGTACTCCTTGCCGCGCGGGGTGAGGGAGACGAGAAGTTCCCGCCGCTCCCCCTTGATCTGGGAGAGCGCGATATAGTTTTTGCTCTCTAAATCTTTAATAATTGTGTTTGCCGTGCTCCGCGGAATGGCCCAGTCGTCGCAGATCTGCTTTTGGCTGTGCCGCTCGCCGTCGTTTAAGGCGTAGAGGATCCAGAGAAGGTTGGGAGACCCCATGCGGCACTGTCTGCCGTACGCCTCATACACGCCGTCGATGGTGTATATGAGTTTCCCCAGTCTGTAAAAAAAGGTGTGTTCGTCCATAGTATAAGCCCCTGCAGTCTGATTTCGGATCTTATTGTAATCCGATTTCGGATTTCTGTCAAGGGGAATGGGAAAATTTCATCAAATTATCAAAAAAAGCGGGGGAGACCCCGCCCTTCGGCTGCAAGTTTACGGCGCAAGCTCGTAGCCGTTGCCGAACAGATTGCCCTGCAGGTAGGCGTCGGGCACGGTGCCGACGAGCACGCTCTCGCAGATGAGGACCTCGGTGAGGGAGGCAAAGTTGCTCGTCCCCGAGGGCATGACGATGGAGATGTCTGCGACGACGTCGAGATAGATGGAGTGCTTGGTCTGGTTGATGCCCTGCGCCTCGAATTTGGAGACAAAACTGCAAGAGACGTTCGAGATGGGAATGATCTTGATGTTGACCTTCGGGCCGAAGCCCGCCCACGCTTCGATGCCGAAGAAGGCGCCGAGGGGGACTTCAATGCCGCCCTCGCTCATCTCCTGTAAGTTCTGCTGGGACATGTAAGCAGTGTCGCGCGCGATGCGGTTGATCTGAAAGGCGTTCGACGTGATGGAGCGAATGCCGTCGTCCTCGCCCCGCGTCACCGTCACGAGGTCCTCGTAGCGGATGCCGTCGGAGAGGGTGTAGTAGATGGCGTCATTGACGGCGACCGTCGTGATGGAGCGCATGTTCGCCTCGGCAATGGATTTGAGTACGCTCGTCAGATTGATGTGGAGGAGGACGATGATGAGGACGATCGCGGCGAGAATGACGCCGATGATGACGCGGATCTTTATCTTGCTCTTCTCCGAACGGTATTTTTTCACACAATATTGTATGAAAAGGCTGTCCGCGTCATTCCTGCATGAGCAGGCGGACGAGCTGTTCCTCCTCCCCCGAATGGGCGAAGAAGTCGCGGGGCGGCTCGCCCTCGATGGGCACGTCGGCAAAAAGTTCTCCCCTGCGGAGCAGGACGGCCCTGTGCGAGAGGAGGGCGGCCTCGTGCACGTCGTGGGTGACGAAGACGATCGTCTCCTTCCGCTCCCGCCAGAGGTCGGCGGTGAGGGAGATGAGGGACTTTTTGAGGGAGAGATCGAGAGAGGAGAAGGGCTCGTCCATGAGCAGGACATCGTGGGGAAAGAGGAAGGCGCGGGCGATCGCGACGCGCTGTTTTTCGCCCCCCGAGAGCTGTCGGGGGAAGGCCCTTTCCTTGCCCTTCAGACCGACTTTTTCAAGAACATATTCAATTTTGTGATAATCTTCCTTAACAAGAACGAGCTTCAGATTGTCCTCGGCGGTGAGGTTGGGGAGCAATTTGGGGCTTTGGAAGAGATAGCTGACTTTGCCGACGCCCTCGACGCTTCCCTCATGGGGGAGATTGCCCGCAATGACGTTCAGAAGGGTGGTCTTGCCCGCGCCGCTCTCGCCGAGGACGGCGGTGATCTTTCCGTCCTCAAATTCGGCCGTCACATCGCGAAGGGCGACCGTCTCGCCGTATTTTTTTGTGATATGGGTCAGTTTCATGTCCGCCTCCGATCGATGAGGAAGTGAAGGACCGCAAACAGCCCCTCGACAGCGAGTCCGACGGCGACGGAGAGGAGGGTGAGCGCGATGAGGCGGGGCATCTCGAGGAAGCCCTGCGCCTGTTGCATCATGCTCCCGAGGCTCCTCGCCGTGGCCGAGAGCACTTCTCCCGAAATGGTGATCTTGAGCCCGAGCGAGAACGCCGCGCCGAGCTGGGAAAGGACGGGCGGGGCGGCGAGGGGGAGATAAATTTTGAACACCTGTCTCGTCTTCGGAATGTCAAAGGCCGAGGCGAGAGGGCCGTATTCCTCCTTCACGCCGTCCAAAGAGGACAGCACTGCCGCATAGAAGACGGGGAAGAGGACGAGCGCGGCGATGATGACGGGAGCAAGCGCGGGCGACGTCCAAAGGAGCAGGATGAGCACGACCGCCATCGTCGGGACCGTGCGCAAAACCGACACAATGGGGGCGAAAAAGGCCCGTACGGGCGGGAGCACGCACGCGAGCAGTCCCAATCCCACGCCGAGCGCGAAGGAGATGAGGAAGGCCTCGAAACTCCGCCAGAGCGTCCCCCCGAAGGCGCGCCAAAAGGCGGCCTCCGTGAGGAGCCGTCCGACTTCCGCGAAAGTCTCGGTGACAGACGGTACGACGATGTCGTTTCCCACCGCAAAGTAGGCGATGAGCCACGCGAGCCACAGCGCGACGAGCGCCATCAGGGAAAATATGAGGTTGAGGAGCTTTTCTTTTTTCAAATCTTATCCTACACAGAAGAAGGTGTCGGAGGGAATGTTTGTCGCGTCGGGCGAAACGGCCTTATATTTGGTCAGAAATTCGATAACTTTGTCCTTGCAGTCGGCGGCCTTGGTGAAGCCGATGGAGCAGTTCGCAAGCACGGTCGGGTTGAGCTGTGCCTCGGTGAAGGCCGCGTCCATGCCCTTCGTGCGCTTGGAGTCGAGCAGGGCAGCAAGGGTTTGCGCGTCGGTATTTTTGAGGAAATCCGCACTCTTGTTCATGTAGGAGATGATCCTCTCCTCGGCGTCCCTTTGCTCAAAGACCCTCGTGACGAGTACGGCCTGAGGGAAACCGTTCCCGTCCCCATAGAGGGCCTGAAGGGACCCCGCCGCGCGGAAGGGATTCGCAGTGCTTGCCGTCCCGCCGATCTTGCTCGTCCTCGCAGGTTCGGGGCAGAGGTAGTAGTCGCACCCCGTTGCGGGGACGACCTGCGCGGGTGTCAGAAAGCGGAGGTTGACCTTATCGGGGGCGGGATCGTCATTGTTCTCCACGAGCTGATAGGGGATCCCGTTCTCGTTGAGGACGACCCTGAGGGTAAGTCCGGGGACGTTTTCATACTGAATGACGCCGAGCGTCTTGCCGAGGAGGGCGGTTTTGAGGTTGTCGCGGGTTAGTTCGGGCAGGTTCTTGTTCGTATCGGTCAAAAAATAGAGGTTGCCGTTGGTGACAGTGCCGAGCATCTGATATTTTTCGCCCGTGCCGAGGTGCTTGCCCGCCGCGTTGGAGGGGAGGATGCAGAAGTCGGCCTCGGGGTTATTGCCCGTGACGTAGGTCGCGATCGTGTCGGCACTGACGATGTGGACGTCGAATTTGAAGGGGGACACGGGGTCCTCTTCGCCCGCGATGAGGCCTGCGAGCGCGAGGGCGGGTGCGCCGTCGGGTGCGTAGACGGAATAGGTCGTCCATTCGTCGTGACCGTTGCCGTTCTCGTGACTGCCACCGTTGCACGCCGCAACGCCGAGGACCGCCGCGCCGCACAGCGCGGCGCACAGAATACCGCTGATAAGTTTTTTCATATTGCAACTCCTTAAAAAATATAATTCAAAGAATATGTCTCCTCGTTGTCCATTACTTTACAGGGGAAGGGGGGGGAACTGCGTCATTCTGACCCTGAGCCTGTCGAAGGGGAAGAATCCCGAGGAGGAAAGTACGGACTTCGTTCTTCGGGATGTTTCGGCTTCGCCTCAACATGACGCAAAGAATGGGTAGCGAGAATAATGTGACCCACCCCCCTGCCCCCCTCCCATGGAGGGGGTACCGCTCATTCTGAGGCGAAGCCGAAGAATCCCCTCATACGCAGTCCTCTTGTCGCCCCTCATAGGGGAGATGTCACGAAGTGACAGAGGGGTTTCAAAACCCCTTTGGCTTACTGCGTTCGCCACTTCCCCTAAAAGGGGCAGCGAGAAAATGCACAACACTGACCCCTCGAACGCATTTGTTTTGCGAAGCAAAAGAAATCGTTCGAAACATTCCCAATCCCTTGCCTTAGGCGGAATTCACTTCCGCCGTGGGCGACTCAATTTGCCGAAACCTTTCGGCTTGTTGTCCCTGCAAAGTGCCTTCCGAGGTCAACTCGATTGATGTTGATAGCACTTTCGCTCGAACATTTCTTTTCGAAGCCCCGCGAGATCCTTCGACACGCCGCCTGCGGCGGCGGCTCAGGATGACGCGCGGGGAGGGCCTTCGCGCGTCTGCGGGGCGAGTAAAGAAATCGTTCGAAACATTCCCAATTCCTTGCCTTAGGCGGAATTCACTTCCGCCGTGGGCGACCCTATTTGGTACCCTACGGGAACCTTAATGTCTTTCAGGGTATGGGATTTCGTGGGGTGGTAGAGCCGTGGAATGCACAACGCTGACCCCTCGAACGCATTTGTTTTGCGAAGCAAAAGAAATCGTTCGAAATATCAGTATTTGCTGAATAACGTCTTCGCACTCACGCCGTCGAGCTGGCCGATCTTTCCCGTCAGGGCATTGACGGCGGAGGAGGGGGCGTCGAGTACGACGCTCAGAATGGACACATGTTTCTCTCTGTAAGGTATCCCCATTCTTCCGACGACATATTCCGCATACTCCGACAGGTAGCGGTTGAGGATCTCCGCCTGTTCCCGCTTTTCGACGACGATCGAGAGTACCGCGATGCGTTTTTCTTCCATAAAAAAACCTCCCGTCCGAACGGCAGGAGGAAATACGCCGCAAAACAGGGCGCGTCGGTCATTGGGGTTTCCTCCTTTGCGGTCAGAATGCTCTTTCCGTTCAGGCACAGCGATTATATCATATCGCGAGATTTTAGGCAAGTGTTTTGAGAAAATTTCTTTTTGTCCCGCGTTTTATTTGTTAAAACGGCAAAAGTATGATATAATTTACCGTATGGAAAGGCAGGAAGGGTCAAAACCGATCCAATGCAGATGTTGCGGGGCGAACCTCGATCACAGGGCCGCGGCGGGCGGCGTCATCAAGTGCGCGTATTGCGGCACGACGTGGACGCTTCCCTCCTTCGGCCTCTCCGCGTATGTGACGGCACAGCTCGTCAGCGGGGAGAACGACATCGACCGCGGCGATTTCGACGCGGCGCGGATGTGCTTTGAAAAGGCGATCGAACAGGTCCCCGCGGAGCCTGAGGCCCACTTCGGCCTTGCGCGGGCCAAACTTCGCGTGCAGTTCATCGTGGACAGGAGCGGGGAGACCCCCTGCGTCCGTCCCATCTGCCACGAGATCTCCTCCAAATACTTCACGGAGGATGCGGAATATCTCAAAGCCGTGGAACTCGCCACGGACGAACAGCGGGAGATCTACCGTGCGCAGGGCAGGGAGATCGACCATATCCGCGAGGAATTTTACCGCCTCCAAAGGGAGGGGCTTGATTACGACGTCTTTCTCTGCACCAAGGTCTCCAAGACGGGGACGGACGGGACGGGCGACGACTTCACGGCCGAGAGCCATGAAACTCTGAAGCTCTACTACTTTCTCAAAGATAAAAAACTCAGACCTTTCTATTCCGAGGTGGACGCCAAGGGCCGCACGGGCGAGGACTATGAGGCCCTCATCTACTACGCGCTCCTGAAATCGGAGAGCATGGTCGTCGTCTGCTTCAACGAGGAATATCTTCACACCCCTTGGGTCAAAAATGAATACACCCGCTTCACGGAGATGATGAAGCAGGGGCAGAAGGGCCGCGGCGCGCTCACCATTCTCTACCACGACGCAAAGCATCCCATCGGGCGGCTCTCGGGGATCGACGGCACGATCGAGGGGATCGGGTGCGACAGCCCCGACGCTTTCAGCCGCGTTGAAAGCCATGTCAGGAAGTTTCTGGACCTCAAGCACCTCCGCGAGGAGGATGACGCGCGGCGGGAAGAGGTCAAGCGCATCAAGGAGGAGGCCGCCCTCAGGCGGGAGGAGAACGAGGCGCACCGCCTGCAACTTCAGGCCGAAAAGGAGAAGGGCAGGCAGGCCGAGCGGGAACGCCGCCACGCGCTCGCCATGCAGAGGGCGGAGGAAAAGCGTCGGCTGGAGGCCGAACGGGCCGAGCGCAGGCGGCAGAAGGAGGCCGAGAAGGCCGAGCGCAAGCGGGCGCGGAAGCATAAGCGCTCTGCGGCCGCCGAAACTTTCAAGGACGGCTTTTCTTCCTTCTTCTCCTCGCTCGGCGAGGGAATGAAGCGGGGCATGCGGATCCTGAACATCATTCTGACCGTCCTCGACGTCGTGGGGTGCCTCTTTGCCGTCAGCTATCCCTTCGCCGCATCGCTCGCCGCCGAGACGGCAGAGTACACGGCCTATCTCATCGTCCTCTGCGTCCTTGCGGGCGTCTTGCTCGTGCACGGGGTCGTCATCCTCATCGGAGGGGGCGGCGGGCGAATTTTATTCAGCAGTTTTGTCTTCGAGGGCGTCATCGGGGCGATCTGCATTCTGATCGGCTGGTTCTGCCACTCCATGGGAGACTGGCTCTGGGTGCAATTTGCCTTCGGCATCGCGCTCGGGGTCGTGTCCGTCTTCAGCCTCAATTTTGAGACCGAACATCACGCGACGGCCTGCATCTGGGCCTTTGCGATCTTTGCAAGCCTCTGCGGCCTGCTCTTCACCGTTCAGACGCAGAAAACGGCCGTGGACGGCTTTTACTACGAAGTTCTCGAGGACGGCACGGCGAGCGTCTGCGTCTACAAGTACGACATGGAGGAGCTCGTCATTCCCGACGAGATCGATGGCTACCGCGTGACGCAGGTGTCGCGGCCCTATGTGGAGCGGGACAATGTCGTCGGGTCCGTCATCATTCCCGACGGGATCATGAGGATCGGCAGCAGCGCCTTCAAGGGCTGTACCTTGCTCAAGGAGATCAGCATCGCCGAGACGGTCATCTCCGTCGGCGCGAGCGCCTTCGAGGGGTGCACGGCTCTCACGGAGATCGAACTTCCCGACGCCGTCAGAGAACTTGGCAAGAGCGCCTTCGCGGGCTGTTCGCGCCTTGTCGACGTCAATATCCCCACGTCGCTCGAGGTCATTCCCGACTCCTGTTTCAAAAATTGCAGTGCGCTCGCCGCGATCGCGATCCCCGACAACATCAGGACCATCGAGACCAACGCATTCAGGAGCTGTATCAATCTAAAGAACGTCACTCTGCCCGCCCATTCGGTGTGGGGGGTCAGATTTTTCGTTTTGATCGAGCATTTCAGAGCCGACGGGGACATGGCGACGACCATCCGTGAACTCACTGAGGAATGCGACTACACATTTGAGCGAAACAGTTAAAAAATCACATCATCGCACAGAGAGGTATCTATGTTACAAGTCATCGGCGTCAGTCTGCAGTACGGAAGCAAGAAACTGTTTGAGGACGTCAACCTGAAATTCACCAAGGGCAACTGCTACGGCATCATCGGCGCCAACGGGGCGGGGAAGTCCACCTTCCTCAAAATTTTGTCGGGCGAGATCGAGCCCAATAAGGGGGAGGTCGTCCTCGACAAAAACGAGCGCATGTCCGTCCTTGCCCAGAATCAGAACAAGTACGACAGCGAGACCGTGCTCCGCACCGTCATGCTCGGCCACAGGCGTCTCGTGGAGATCATGGACGAGAAGGACGAGCTGTACGCCCACGCCGACTTTTCGGACGAGGACGGGGAGAGGGCGGCGGAGCTCGAGAGTGAATTTGCCGAACTCGGCGGCTGGGAGGCCGAGAGCGAGGCGGAGACCCTTCTCAACGAGCTCGACATTCCCGCCGAATATCATCAGATGAAGATGGGGGAGCTCGACGCGAAGAAGAAGGTCAAAGTTCTTTTGGCGCAGGCCCTCTTCGGCAATCCCGACGTGCTCCTGCTCGACGAGCCGACCAACAACCTCGACCTCAAGACCACCCGTTGGCTCGAAAACTATCTCCTCGACTTCGAGAACACCATCATCATCGTCTCCCACAACCGCCACTTCCTCAACAAAGTCTGCACGCACATCTGCGACGTTGACTTCGGAAAGATCGACCTCTATCTCGGGAATTACGATTTCTGGTATCAGACCTCCCAGCTCATGGCCCGCCAGCAGAGGGACCAGAACAAGAAGGCCGAACAGCGGGCGGCGGAACTGCGCGACTTCATCGCCCGTTTCTCCGCGAACGCCTCCAAGTCCCGTCAGGCGACCTCGAGGAAAAAGGAGCTCGAGAAACTGACGATCTCCGACTTCAAGCCGTCTCTGCGCAAATATCCCTACATCGATTTCAAGTTTGAGCGGGAGATCGGCAACGACATCCTCGCCGTCGAGGGCCTCACCAAGAAGGGGTACTTCGAGGACCTCACCTTCACCGTGCAGAAGGGGGACAAGATCGGCATTCTCTGCGACAAGTCCACCGCCGTCACCATGCTCTATGACGTCCTGACGGGAAAGGTCGAGCCTGACAGCGGCACTGTCAAGTGGGGCAAGACGATCTCCGCCTCCTACTATCCGCTCGACAACAGCGAATTTTTCGACGGATGCAGTCTCACCCTCGTGCAGTGGCTGTCGCAGTTCAGCAAGGACCACTACGAGGAATACCTGCGCGGCTGGCTGGGCAGGATGCTCTTCTCGGGCGAGGAGGCTCTGAAGGAGGCAAAGGTGCTCTCTGGCGGCGAAAAGGTGAGATGTATGCTCGCAAAGATGATGCTCGAGGGGGGAAATTTCCTCATTCTCGACGAGCCGACCAACCACCTCGACCTCGAGTCCATCACCTCCCTCAACAACGGCCTCGTCGCCTTCAAGGGGTGCCTGCTTCTGACCTCCCACGATCAGGAGCTCATGAACACCGTCTGCAACCGCATCATTGTCATCGACGGGACGAAGACCTTTGACAAGAACGTCACGTTTGACGAATATATCGACATCGTCAGCGGATGACGGATCGCATTCGCCCTCCCTTTGCGCGGGGAGGGCGCTTTTCTTTTTTGGAAGAATTTCAATTTCCGTCAAAAAAAGTTTCGCAATATCGTTGAAAAATTCTTCAAAGAATGATATACTGTATTTTGACATTATATGCGCTCTCTCCGTAAGGTGGAGAGAAGATTGGAGGCATCGTGAACGGAGTCGGTCGCGGAAGCGAGGACAAACAGGATAAAAAGAAAAAGGCAAAGGTAGCCACGCATGAGACGCTCGGAATGAGCTTTCTCCTCTTCGGCGGGCTTCTTCTGCTCATCACGGCAACGGGCCCCGTGCTCTTCGGGGACGTCGGGAAAGCCATCGCGGCATTCTTTGTCGGCTTTGGCGGTTTTTACATCTTCTTTTTGCTCGTACTGCTCGTCTACTGGGCGGTCTGTCTGATTGCGGGAAGGGGATTTTTGCCCAAGGGCTGGACCCTCCGCATCATTCTGCTCATGACGGGCATCTTCTTCATCGTCCAGACGGCGACGGCGGAGCGCTTTTTCATCGATCCCGCCACCGCGGAGATAAGGAGTTTCGGCGCATACCTTGCCGACTGCTTCTATTCCGCGGGGAACAGCGTCGCGGAGGGCACGGGCGGCGGCGTTCTGCTCGGCCTCATCTGCTATCCCATCCGCTTCGTCTTTCAGTCGGCGGGGGCCTATGTGATCTTCGCGATCCTCCTTCTCGCCGCGGTCTGGTTTGCCCTCATCGGCACGCCTCTCCGCGTCTACCTCCTTCCCGGCGCAAAGAAAAAGAAGGAGCAGGAGGAAGGGGAGCGGGAGACTGCGGCTTCTCCCGTCGCTTTCGACGACATCCCGCCGACGCCGCGGACCTATTCGCCTCCGCCCGCACCCGTCGCTCCTCCCGCCGCGGCCGCTCCGACCGAGGCCGCGCCGACCGCGCCCGCGGGGTCGTACGGACAGGCTCCCGCGCCCGCAGAGCCGTACGGGCAGACAGCGGCGCGCAGTCCCTATGGCGCACCGCGCAGTGAAGCGCAGGCGAGGAGCCGTGCGATCCTCTTCTCGGAGGATCCCGCGGAGAGCTATCGGCAAAATCTCATCTTCGACGAGGATTCCCGCTTCAATTCCCGTCCCCGCCGCTCCAACATCGTCCCGCAGGACGGGCAGACCTACTCCGACCGTTACGCGGAGGAGTCCGCCGAGGAGCGTCCCTCCATGCCTCGCCGCGTCACCGACGCGCCCGCCGCAGGGGAACAGAGCGGCTATTCCTATCCCATCAGCGACGACAATTATCCGCAGAAGCCCTCTTACCGCGCCCCCATTGAGGACGCCTCGGGGCAGGATTTCTATAGAAATGACGTCGCGGGCAGTGTAACCCCGCCTTCGCCCGCCCCGAGCGCACCCGCCGATGACTTCAGCCCGAAGCCCATTTTCGACGAGCCGCGGACATTCAAGCCCGTAGACCTCCCGCCTGAACCCACCTTCCCGACCGCTTCCCGTGCGGAGTCGGCGCGCGACATGGGGATCTTCAGCGCGGACCCGTTCACGGGCAGGCGCGACATGCCGCCCGCAGAGCCTGAACCGCCCGCAGACGACATCTTCCCGCGCGGAAGAAGGGACCTTCCTCCCGTGGAGCCTGAACCGCCCGCGGACGACATTTTCCCCCGCGGCAGAAGGGACCTTCCTCCTGTGGAGCCTGAACCGCCCGCGGACGACATTTTCCCCCGCGGCAGGAGAGACCTTCCTCCCGTGGAGCCTGAACCGCCCGCGGACGACATTTTCCCGCGCGGCAGGAGGGATCTTCCTCCCGTGGAACCCGAGACGCCCGCGGACGACATTTTCCCGCGCGGCAGAAGAGACCTCCCGCCTGTGGAGCCCGAGACGCCCGCGGACGACGGATTGCCCGAGAGCCGCGTCTTTGACGCGGGAAGGGGGAGCAATGCCGACCTCTTCGACGACGACGCGCCCATCGACGCGCCCGAGCCTCCCGCAAGTGCACCCGTGCCTCCCGCGCCCGCCGAGCCCCGCCGCAAGGAGGTTCCGAAGAAGAAAAAGCACGTTTGGGCCAAGTACAAGCGTCCGAGCGTCGACCTTCTGAATACATACGAGGACAGGCCCACCCTCTCCAATGAGGAAGTGGGGCGCAATTCGGGCATTATCCTCGACACGCTCCGCCGCTACAAGATCGAGACGCACATCATCAGCGTCAAGGCGGGGGCTTCCGTCACGCGGTACGACCTCGCCATGCCCGAGAACGGCACCATCAGCAATGTCACCCGCTATGACGAGGAACTTGCCGTCTATCTTCAGGTGAAGGGCGTCAACATGTACGCCAATCCCGAGGTCCGCGGCATCTCCGTGGAGGTCCCCAACGAAAAGCGTTCCACTGTCGGCCTCAAAGCCATTCTCGAGTCCGAGGAATTCAGGAAGGACAGCCCCGACGCGCTCCTCTTTGCCCTCGGGCAGGACGTCGAGGGAAGGCCCGTCTGCGGCAACGTGACCGAGATGACCCACATTCTCGTCGCGGGCATGACGGGCTCGGGCAAATCCATCGCGATGCACTCCATGCTCATCTCGATGCTCTTCAAGTATTCGCCCGAGGAGCTCCGCCTCATTCTCATCGACCCCAAACAGTCCGAGTTCACGCTCTATGAGGGCATTCCGCACCTCATGATCAACGAGATCATCACTTCCGCGCCCAAGGCGGTCACCGCCCTCACATGGGCCGTCAACGAGATGGAGCGCAGATATACGCTCTTCAACGAAAAGACCCGCTCGGGCGTCGCCGTCTCCAAGATCGACGAGTACAACCAGAACCTCTCGGGCGATGAGGAACGCCTTCCCAAGATCGTCGTCGTGGTCGACGAGTTCTCCGACCTCATGATGACGGCGAAGAAGGAAGTGGAGGAGCGCATCCAGCGCCTTGCGCAGAAGGCGAGGGCGGCGGGCATTCACCTCGTGCTCGCGACCCAGCGCCCCGACGCCACCGTCATCACGGGCGTCATCAAGAGCAACCTGCCGACGCGCATTTCCCTCTCCGTGGACTCCGATCTCAACTCCCGCATCATGCTCGACGAATCGGGCGCGGAGAAACTGCTCGGCTACGGCGACATGCTCATCAAGACGACGGGCAAGCCGAGGCGGGCGCAGGGCGCCTTCATCAGCGCCTCCGAGCGGCAGAGGGTCATCAACTATATCCGCGAGAACAACGAGACGTACTTCGACGAATCTGTCGCCGAATTTATTGACAAGCCCGAGGCGGGCAAGGGCGGCGGCGGAGACGACGGAGACGGGGGAGAGGTCAGCGAGACCTACATCAGGGCCCTCGGCGTCGTCGTCAAGCGCGGACAGGCCTCCATTTCGCTCATTCAGCGCAGTCTCGGCATCGGCTACAACCATGCGGGCAAGATCATCGAATGGATGGAATCGCAGGGTTTCATCTCGGCCTTTGAGGGCTCCAAAGCCCGCACCGTGCTCCTCACGAAGGAGGAATTCGAGAGCAGGTTCGGAGGGCTCGACTGATGCTGAAAAAGACCTTCGGCATGATCTCGCTCGGCTGTGATAAGAACCGCGTGGACGGCGAGAGACTGCTCGGCGAGATCGTCCGCCACGGCTGTGAGATCACCGACGACCTTTCAAGAGCGCAGGTCCTCATCGTCAACACCTGCGCCTTCCTCAACAGCGCGCGGGAGGAATCCCTCTCCGCCGTATTCGAGGGAAACAGGTACAGGGAGGGGAACCTCGAGAAGATCGTCGTCACGGGCTGTCTTCCCGAGAAATTCATCGGCGAACTCTTTCCCGCGCTCTCCGAGGCAGATGTTTTCCTCGGCGTCAAGGACTACTCGGAGCTCTTTCCCGCGCTCGAACGCTCCTACCGCGAGGGACAGAGGATCAACGCCGTCGGAACGGGGGACGGCACGCGGCCCGACCGCTTTGTCTCCACCATGCCGCATCTCAAGTATCTCAAGATCGCCGACGGCTGTTTCAACCACTGCACCTACTGCCTGATCCCGAAGATCAGGGGAAAATACGTCTCCTATCCCATGGAGGAACTCGTGGAGGAGGCGGCCGCCCTCGGCGAGACGGACGAGCTCGTCCTCGTCGCGCAGGACACCACCCGCTACGGGGAAGATGGGGGAGAAAACCGCCTTGTCGCGCTCCTCAAAGCGCTCTCCGCCCTCCCGAACATCGCCCATATCCGCCTTTTGTACTGCTATCCCGAGGCGATCACGGACGAACTCATTCGGGAAATAAAGACAAATCCGAAAATTATCAAATACCTCGACATTCCCCTCCAGCACAGCGAGAAGAGGGTCCTCAAACTCATGGGGCGGCGGGGAAGCGGGGAGGAATACCTCGCCCTCTTTCAGAAACTTCGGCGGGAGATCGGGGGGATCGCCCTCCGCACGACGTTCATCGCGGGCTTTCCCACCGAGACGGAGGAGGAGCACAGGGCCCTTCTCTCCTTTCTCGGGGAGGCACAGTTTGAGAACTGCGGCTTCTTCGTCTATTCGAGGGAAGAGGATACGCCCGCCTACAAGCTCAAAGGACAGGTCCCGTATCCGACGAGAAAGCGTTGGCAGAGGGAACTCTATGAGCGGCAGGCAGAGATCTCTGCCGCAAAGCTCGAAGGCTATGTCGGGAAGACGCTCTCCGTCGTCTGCGACGGGATCGACTTCGACAGGGGCTGTTTTGTGGGAAGGGCCTTCTTTCAGGCGTTTGAGATCGACGGCTGTGTCTTCTTCACCGCTCCCGCGGCGGAGGAGGGCAAACGCTACGCCGTCGCTATCGACCGCGCCGAGACTTACGACCTGTTCGGTCACACCGTGGAGGAATAAATGAATTTACCCAACAAAATCACACTCACAAGGATCTGCATGATCCCGATCTTCGTCATTCTCTTCTATGTCGAATTTCCCTATCATGAACTCGTCGCGGCGATCGTCTTTGTCCTCGCCGCCTGCACGGACTTTTTGGACGGCTACATCGCGAGAAAGTATGACCTCGTCACCAACATGGGAAAATTTCTCGACCCCATCGCCGACAAAGTCCTCGTCTCGACCGCGCTCATTCTCCTTCTGACCCGTCCCGCGGCGTTCTGCTTTACCGCCGACGTGTACGGATATGAGATCGTCCTCGCGGGCGTGTGCGTCGCGCTCATTATGGCGCGGGAACTCATCGTGAGCGGCTTCCGTCTCCTCGCTGTGGAGCGGGGCTTGGTCCTCGCGGCCGACAAACTCGGCAAGATCAAGACGACCGTTCAGGACGTCTCTATCGCCGTTTTGCTCGCCGTCATGCCCTTTCTGAACGGCTCGGCGGGGTACCTTGCGGCGGCGCCCTATGTGGCCGCGGTCGGCTTTGCGCTCCTTCTGCTCGCGACCGTCCTCACCGTCGTCTCGGGCGTCAATTACATCGTGAAAAACAGACAAGTGCTGTCTGACAAGGAGAAGAACTGAATGCACGCGGCGGCGATCCTCGTCAACAATAAAAATCCGCTCTCCACGGTCAATTTTTCGGCCGTGACGGACGCGCTCCTGTCGGGCGGCGTCTTTTTGGACGAGACCGAAATTTTGCCCTACGACGCGCCCATGACCGTCACTGCGACCCTTTCAAGGCTCGTCTCCGACCATAAATTTGTCTATCTCATCTGCGATGGGGCGCTCCTTTCCTCCGCCCGCGAGGCCTTCGCGGCGGCGACGGGGGAGACCGTCGTGGAGGACTTCTTCACGGCGAACGACTGCCTTTGCTTCATTCTCCCCGCAGACAGCAGGGGGGCGGAACTGACGAGAAAGGACGTCATCCCGCGCGTCGACGAGAAGCGGTGCAACACCTACCTCCGCGCCTACATTCGCACGGTCTGCGCTCCCGCCGATCGCGTCCGCGAGGCCGTCAGGAAAGCGAGGGCGGCGGCCGAGGACAAGCTCGTCATTCACACGAGCACGGCCTTTGGCAACGGCCGCATCGAGATCATCTACGATCGGAACACGCCGAAAATGACCGCCGACGAGGTCATCCGCATTCTTGCGACCGACCTTTCGGACTACATCTATTCGATGGAGGACGAGGGGATCGAGCATCGCCTCGTGGAGGCTTTGAAAGTGCGCCGCATGCACCTTTCCACTGCGGAGAGCTTTACGGGCGGCGGCGTCGGAGCCGCGATCGTCTCCGTTGCGGGGGCGAGCCGCGTCTTCTATGAGGGATTGAATACCTACGACAACGGTTCCAAGGAGGACCGCCTCGGCGTCTCCAATCTGACCTTGAAGCAGAAGGGGGCCGTCTCTGACGAAACCGCCTACGAAATGGCGCTCGGTCTTCTGAAGGGGAGCAAGTGCGACCTCGCGATCGCCACCACGGGCTATGCGGGGCCAGATGCAGAGGGACAGCCCGCGGGACTTTGTTTCATCGCCGTCGGAACAAAGGAGAATGTCAGGGTCTACCGTCCGCAGTTGACGGGGGACAGGGAGACGATCACAAAGACGGCCATTCAGCTTGCACTCTTTCTCGCCTTCCGCGAGATCAAATAAATCTGTGAAACCATACAAGGAGCTAAATTTATGAACGAAGACAAGATCAAGGCATTGGAGGCCGTCCTTACGCAGATCGAAAAGAGCTACGGCAAGGGCGCGATCATGAAGCTCGGCGAGATCGCCGACAACGACATCGAGGTCATTCCGACGGGGTGCCTCTCGCTCGACCTCGCGCTCGGCATCGGCGGGCTTCCGCGCGGCAGAATGGTGGAGATCTACGGCCCCGAATCCTCGGGCAAGACCACCGTTGCGCTCCACTGCGTCGCCGAGACGCAGAAGAGGGGAGGCATCGCCGCCTTCATCGACGCCGAGCACGCCCTCGACCCCGTCTATGCAAAGCAACTCGGGGTCAAGCTCGAGGAGCTCTATGTCTCCCAGCCCGACACGGGCGAACAGGCCCTTGACATCGTGGACGCCCTCGTCCGCTCCTCCGCGGTCGACATCATCGTCGTTGACTCCGTCGCCGCGCTCACGCCCAAGGCCGAGATCGAGGGGGACATGGGCGAAAGTCATGTCGGCCTTCAGGCCCGCCTCATGTCGCAGGCCCTCCGCAAGCTCACCGCCATCGTCAACAAGTCCAAGACCTGCGTCATCTTCATCAACCAACTGCGCGAAAAGGTCGGCGTCATGTTCGGCAATCCCGAGGTGACCCCCGGCGGCAAGGCGCTCAAATTCTATGCCTCCATTCGCATCGACGTCAGGAAGATCGACATTCTCAAGGACAGCGAGGGGGCGGCGGGCAACCGCACGCGGGCGAAGATCGTCAAGAACAAACTTGCCGCGCCCTTCCGTCAGGCCGAATTTGACATCATGTACGGGCAGGGCGTCTCGCAGGAGGGTTGTATCATCGACCTCGGCGTCCAGTATGAGATCATCAAAAAGAGCGGCGCATGGTTCATCTATAATGACAACAAAGTTGCCAACGGCAAGGAGAAGATGCGGCAGTTTTTGAAGGACAATCCCGAGCTCGCCGCCGAGATCGAGGCCAAGATCCGCCTCGCCGCCAAGGGTTCTCCCGTCGAGACGATCGTGGGAGAGGAGTAGTTATTTCGGACATTTCTTTGCTCGCCCCGCAACTTTCTCGCCCCCTCCGTGGGAGGGGGGTAGGGGGGTGGGTCACCTCATTCCTGCGTCATTCAGAGGGAGCGAAGCGACCGAAGAATCTCGCGGGGCTTCGAAAAGAAATGTTCGAGCGAAAGTGCCCTGTTCATCAATCGAGTTGGCCTCGGAAGGCACTCTGCAGGGACAACAAGCCGAAAGGTTTCGGCAAATTGTGTCGCCCACGGCGGAAGTGAATTCCGCCTAAGGCAAGTAATAATGTTTCGAACGATTTCTTTGCTCGCCCCGCGGACGCGCGGAGGCCCTCCCTGCGCGTCATCCTGAGCCGCCGCCAAAGGCGGCGTGTCGAAGGATCTCGCGGGGCTTCGAAAAGAAATGTTCGAGCGAAAGTGCTTTGTACATCAATCGAGTTGGCCTCGGAAGAGTTATATGCAAGGACATTAAGGTTCCCGTAGGGTACCAAATGGGGTGCGCTTAGGCGGGGGAACCCCGCCACGCGCCATGAGTGGGAATATTTCGAACATTTCTTTACTCGCCCCGCGGACGCGCGGAGGCCCTCCCCGCGCGTCATCCTGAGCCTGTCGAAGGATCTCGCGGGGCTTCGAAAAGAAATGTTCGAGCGAAAGTGCTTTGTACATCAATCGAGTTGGCCTCGGAAGAGTTATATGCAAGGACATTAAGGTTCCCGTAGGGTACCAAATGGGGTGCGCTTAGGCGGGGGAACCCCGCCACGCGCCATGAGTGGGAATGTTTCGAACATTTCTTTACTCGCCCCGCGGACGCGCGGAGGCCCTCCCTGCGCGTCATCCTGAGCCGCCGCCAAAGGCGGCGTGTCGAAGGATCTCGCGGGGCTTCGAAAAGAAATGTTCGAGCGAAAGTGCTATCAACATCAATCAATTTGGCCTCGGAAGGCACTTTGCAAGGACAACAAGCCGAAAGGTTTCGGCAAATTGAGTCGCCCACGGCGGAAGTGAATTCCGCCTAAGGCAAGGGAGAGGGAATGAACCCCCACCCCTACCCCGCCCCCTTGGGAAGGGGGCAGGCGAGAAAAACCACCGCCTCCCCCCTTATACTTGAGGGTGGAGCGACACATTCCTGCTCAACAGTGCGGTGCACTGTGAGCTGCGCCGCGACAGGAGCGGTGGCCTCCGCGACGGAGGTTACGGCGGTCCCTGCCGCCGTAACGGGTAGGGTAGGGGGTGGTCACCGCATTTTCTCCTCCTCAGAATTCTCCAACATAACCGTAAATCAAATCATGAAACATCAATTCTTAAAAGTTGCGGCGGCGAGCCCCGAGTTACGGGTCGCCGATCCTGCATTCAACGCACAGAAGATCATCGAGATCATCGTATCGCAGGCCGAGAAGGGGACCGAACTGCTCGTCTTTCCCGAGCTTTCCCTCTCGGGCTACACCTGCGGCGACCTCTTTTTGCAGCAGACCCTCCTCGACGGCTGTCTTTCCGCCCTTGAGGAAGTTGCCGAGAGCACGGACGGCCGTACTATGCTCGTGTTTGTCGGCCTTCCGATCTTATATTGCGGCAAGCTCTACAACTGCGCCGCGGCCGTCTCGGGCGGCAAGGTCATAGGGATCGTTCCCAAAACGCACATTCCCAACTATAACGAATTTTATGAGGCCCGCTACTTTTCTCCCGCGCCCGAGGGCGTCGCATGGCTCCCCTTCGGCGGAGAGGACAACGACGGCACGGCATTTTCCGCCGAACTCGTCATTCGCGACGAAGTGCATCCCGAGATCGCCGTCGGCTGTGAGATCTGCGAGGACCTCTGGGCGCCCGATTCGCCCTCTGTGCGGCTCGCAAAGCGCGGGGCGGCCGTCATTGTCAACCTCTCTGCCTCCAATGAGACGGTGGGGAAGAGGGAGTACCGCCACAAGATGATCGCCGCGCAGTCGGGCAAAAACATCTGCGCCTACGTCTATGCCGCCGCTGGGGAGGGAGAATCCACCTCGGACATGGTCTTTGCGGGCAACAATATGATCTATGAAAACGGCACTTGCCTCGCGGAGAGCGCGCCCTTCTCGGGCCAAATTTGCGAGGCGGAGATCGACGTCGGTTTCTTGCTCTCCGAGCGCAGACGGCACAACACCTTTGCCGCAGACGAAAAGTGCAACGATTGGTTAGAAACCGTTTTTATAGGCGACGGGGATCTTTCCCTCTGCAAAGTCGATCCGCTTCCCTTTGTCCCCCCCGAGACGGAGCGAAGGGAGCGCGCGGAACTCATTCTGAACATGCAGGCGCATGCCCTTGCGCGGCGGATCAGGGCTTCCCATGCAAAGACGGCCGTCATCGGCGTCTCGGGCGGGCTCGATTCGACGCTTGCCCTCCTTGTCGCCTGCCGCGCCTTCGACCTTTTGCACCGTCCCCATGACGGCGTCATCGCCGTCACTATGCCGGGGTTCGGCACGAGCCTCAAGACCAAGAACAACGCCCTCTCCCTCATGCAGGCCTTGGGCGTGGACCTTCGGACGATCAACATCTCACAGACCGTCCTCCGCCACTTCAGGGACATCGGCCACGACCCTGAAACGACCGATACGACCTATGAGAACGCGCAGGCGAGATACCGCACGATGATCCTCATGGACCTCGCCAACGAGACGGGCGGCCTCGTCATCGGCACGGGGGATCTGTCGGAGCTTGCCCTCGGCTGGTGCACTTATAACGGTGACCACATGTCGATGTACGCCGTCAATTCGTCCGTCCCCAAGACCCTCGTCAAGTATCTTGTCCTCGCCGAAGCCGAACGCCTCGGCGGCAGGGCCGAAGTCGTCCTGAAGAGCGTCCTCTCGACGGAAATTTCCCCCGAGCTCCTTCCCACGGACGAGAAGGGGGAGATCGCGCAGAAGACGGAGGACCTCATCGGTCCCTACGAGCTGACCGATTTCTATCTCTATCACATGATACGCAGGGGGGACGGCCCCAAAAAGACGTTTGCGCTTGCCGAGCTGGCCTTTGCGGGCAAATATGACCGCGCGACCCTGAAAAAGTGGCTCGTGAACTTCTACAGGCGGTTTTTCGGCCAGCAATTCAAGCGCAACTGCGTTCCCGACGGCGTGAAAGTCGGCTCGGTGTCCCTTTCGCCCCGCGCGGATTGGCGCATGCCCTCCGACGCCGTCGCCACCCTCTGGCTCGAGGAAGCCGAGAAGCTGTAAATTCTGCTTCCCGCTCATCCTGAGGGGGCTTTGCGACCGCCCCGCGCGCATTCTATTTGATTCTAAGCGCGGCACGAGCGCGAAGCGCGAAGTTAGGATCCCCTCGAACGCAGTCCGCGGGTCTATGAGATGCTTCGCTTGCGCTCAGCATGAACGCTTTTCCCATTGCGTCATTCTGCTTCCCGCTCATCCTGAGGGGTTTATCCCCGAAGGATCCCCTCAAACGCAGTCCGCGGGTCTATGAGATGCTTCGCTTGCGCTCAGCATGAACGCAACGTAGTCCATTACTTCAATTTTTAATTCCATATCAAGGGGTAGACCATGGCATTTATCAAAAATTTCGCTTGGGGGGTCGCGACGGCCTCCTACCAGATTGAAGGGGGGACGTACGAGGACGACAAGGGTTTGAGCGTCTGGGACGTCGCCTCCGCCACCGAGGGCCGCGTCTTCGAGGGGCACAAGGGCCACATCGGCTGTGACCATTACCATAAATGGAGAGAGGACGTCGCCCTGATGAAGGAGCTGGGCATCAAGGCCTACCGCTTCTCGCTCAACTGGTCCCGCCTCCTCCCCGCGGGAACGGGGAAGGTCAGCGAAGCGGGCAAGAATTTCTACCTGAATCTTTTCAAAGAATTGAAGAAAGCGGGCATCGAGCCTTGGGTGACCCTCTTCCATTGGGATTACCCCTACGAACTCTACAAGAGGGGCGGCTGGCTCAATCCCGAAAGCTCCGACTGGTTCGCGGAGTACGCAAAGACCGTCGGCGAGCTGTTCGGCGACTACATGGAGCACATCATTCTCATCAATGAACCCGAGTGCTTTGTCGGGCTCGGCCACTTCACGGCGGGGCATGCGCCCTTCCTGAAACTTCCCGTCCGCGACGTCGCACAGGTCTCCCACAACGTCCTCCTCGCCTGCGGCAAGGCCGAGAAAGTCCTCCGCAAGGTCATTTCTCACCCCGTGAAGATCGGCACGGCGCAGGCCTACTGGCCCGCGCTTCCCGCCACCCACGGCGAAAAGGACGTCGCGATGGCGAGAAGGGAGACGTTCGCCTGCCACCATGACTTCGGCGGGCCCGCGCTCTGGCTCGACCCCCTCCTGAAGGGGGAGTACCCTGCGGATTTCCTCGCATGGTTCAAGGAAAACGGCTTCGTCCCGCCCGAAGAGGACATGAAAATCATCAGGAGCCGCCTCGATTTCTGCGGCCTCAACACCTATTCGGGCAATCCCGTGAGGGATGAGGGCGGCAAGCCCGTCTATGTGACGCCTTCGCCCGCCGTGCCCAAGACCGACATGCGCTGGAACGTCTTCCCCGAGGTCATGTACTACGGGCCGAAGTTCATTCACGAGAGGTACGGCCTTCCCATCGTCTACACCGAGGACGGCGTCGCCCTCGCGGAGTGGAAGGACCTCGACGGGAAGATCAATGACGACAGCCGCATCGATTTTCTGAAGCGGTATCTGCGCGACCTTCACCGCGCCGCACAGGAGGTTCCGATCGAGGGGTACTTCTATTGGACCTTCTACGACAACTACGAGTGGACGGAGGGATTTTCGAAGAAGTTCGGCCTCGTCCACTTCGACCCCGAGACGCTGGAGCGCACGCCCAAAAAGAGCGCATGGTTCTATAAAAAGGTCATCGAGACCAACGGCGAAGAGGCGTTGAAATAAAATCAGAAATCAAAAAAAATAAATTGAGGTAAATATGCGCTGTTTATATTGTAACTGTACAGAGAGCAAGGTCATCGACTCCCGCTCGGCCGACGACGACAGATCCATTCGCCGCCGCCGTGAATGCACGGGGTGCGGCAGGCGCTTCACGACCTACGAGACCATCGAGATCGCGCCCATTCTCGTCGTGAAGTCGGATGGGACGCGGCAGGCATTCGACGTGACCAAGATCAAGCAGGGCATCATCAAGGCCTGTGAGAAGACTTCCGTCTCCCTTGAGAAGATCGACGCTCTCGTCGACGACATCTCCAAGCAGGTCTACAATTCGATGGAGCAGGAGATCACTTCCAAGCAGATCGGCGAGATGGTCATGGACGGCCTCAAAGAGCTCGACGAAGTCGCCTATGTTCGCTATGCTTCGGTGTACCGCTCCTTCAAGGACATCTCCTCCTTCATGGCCGCCCTGCAGCAGATGATGGAGAAAAAGGGATCGGAGACGAAGTAATCTATGGCAAAGAAGCAGATTTCTGTCGGAGGGATCCTCCTCGGCGGGGGAGACGTCTCCGTGCAGAGCATGACAACGATCCGAACGAGCGACGTGGAACAGAGCGTCGCTCAAATTCTGCGTTTGGAGGCGGCGGGGTGCGACATCGTTCGCGTCGCCGTCCTTGACGAGGAAGACGCCCACGCCATCAAAAAGATCAGGGAGCGCATCCATATCCCGCTCGTCGCGGATATCCACTTTTCCGCCCGCCTCGCCGTCCTCGCCGCCGAAAACGGGGCCGACAAACTCCGCGTCAATCCGGGGAACATCGGGGGAGAGCGGGAGATCGCCCTCGTCGCCGACGCGCTGAAGGCCCGCCGCATTCCCGTGCGGGTTGGCTCCAACACGGGCAGTATCGAGCCGCATTTCTATGAAAAGTACGGGAGGAGCGCAACGGCCCTCGTTGAGAGCGCGCTCGCAAACGTTTCGATCTTTGAAAAGCACGGGGTGGAGGACATCGTCATCTCCGTGAAGGCCTCCGATGTGCCTTTGACCGTGGAGGCGTATCGGCTCCTCTCTGCCCGCACGGACTACCCCCTCCATGTCGGCGTGACGGAGGCGGGGGGAGGGGACTTTGCGCTGACGAAGAGCGCGGTCGGCATCGGCTCCCTCCTGCTCGAGGGCATCGGCGACACGATCCGCGTCTCCCTCTCCGACGACCCCGTCAAGGAAGTTTTCGCCGCGCACGACATTCTCCGCGCCTGCGGCCTCGAGAGGGACTTCGTCGAAGTCGTCTCCTGTCCCACCTGTGGCAGGTGCATGTACGACTGCACGGGCCTTGCCGCACGGGTGAGAGCAAAGGTCGCCTCGGTCAGAAAGCCTCTCAAGGTTGCCGTCATGGGCTGTGTCGTCAACGGCCCGGGGGAGGCCAAGGGGTGCGATCTCGGCATCGCGGGGGGGAAGGACTACTGCATGATCTTCGGCCGTGACGGGAGGCAGGAAAGGGTCTCCGTTGCGGACGCCGAGAGGGTATTTTTTGAAAAACTTGAGGAACTCCTGCGATGAGAAGTGAAGAATTTTTGAACGAGATCCGAGAAAGAGAGGCGCTTCGGCGCGCAGTCCTGCAAAAGATCGAAGTGCAGGGCAGGAAAGTCACCTTCCGCCTCATCACGGACCGCACCTATTCCGCAGAGGACGTCGCCCATGCGGAGAGGGTTGCCGCCCGCTACGTCCCCGCTGGATATACTGCGGCGGCGGGCATCATGAAGTCCGTCCCCGACGCCGAGGGCGTCCGCCGCGCCATTCTCGACATTCTGAAGCGGAGATTTCCCGCAGTCGCGGCCTTCGTCTCCCACGAGGAGGTCGAGGTCGTCACCGACGAGAACGGCGGGAGGTTCTTCATTCCCATCGGCGAAAACGACAGGGCGCTCCTCTCGGCCGACGGCGCACTCGACGCTATCCATGAGGAGCTCGGGAGAATGTTCTGCGGCGCATGGTACGGCGAATTCCGCTTTCGGGATCAGGAGAGGGGAGA